>CAZKZZ010000009.1:41416-55208 GCA_964557375.1 uncultured Spirochaetales bacterium
GTCGGCGGCGGTGCTCTCAATCCCTTACTGGTCCGTTTTTTCAAGGAACAGTTTCCCGGACTCGTCCCGGCTTCACTTCCATTCTCGACTCAGGCGTTCGGAGCTGCCCGTTTGGCCGGCAAAAACAACATGCGCAACACGGTTATCCCTGAAGATATAAAAAATATGCCGCACAATGATACGATTGCGAGGACCGAACCGCTTTCAAAAGATTTCTCTTCGATTGATGAAACCCTCAAAAGCCAAAACATACAAAATGGAGAAAGAGAAAACGGCGGCCTGCGAACCGGAGAGACATATTTAGGAATAGATATCGGTTCTACCACCACTAAGTGTGCTCTCCTCTCCTTCAGCGGCTCACAGTATGAGATAATTCACAAAGAGTATATTAAAACCGAGGGCAAGCCGATCGAATCCGCGAAGAGCTTGATTCGGACTGTAAACGAACAATTCGGTGACGGTATTGAGCTTGCAGGTGTAACTGCAACCGGCTCCGGCCGTTATCCGGTCGGACAATTCATTGGGGCCGACTACATCATAAACGAAATTACCGCCCATGCGCTTGCCGCAGTCCGGGCATTTCCGGAGACGGATACCGTATTCGAGCTCGGGGGGCAGGATTCTAAATATATTTCTCTTAAAAACGGATATCCGGTAGATTTTAATATGAATAAGATCTGCTCCGCCGGCACGGGCAGTTTCTTAGAGGAGATGGCTGAGAAGCTTGAAGTCGATATTGTCGGGGAGTTCGAGACAAAAGCACTTCTCTCAGAAGCTCCGGTAAAGCTCGGCGACAGATGCACGGTGTTTATGGAATCAGGTGTCGCCTCCGCACAGCAGCAGGGAGCAGAAATTGAGGACATCTGTGCGGGGCTTGCCCTGGCCGTGGCGGAGAACTTTATTAACCGTGTTGTGGAGATGAGAACGATTGGAGAGCACATCATATTTTTAGGCGGACCATCCCGAAACAGGGCCGTAGTCGGTGCTTTTCGAAACATAACCGGTGCGGATATTTTTGTTCCGGCCCACAGTGAAGTTTTTGGTGCTATTGGAGCGGCTCTTTACGCCCGGGAACACAGGAACTCCCCAAACCGGTCGCGGTTTCGCGGTTTCGGGATAGTGAATGAAGAGCTTGCCTACACCGAGAGGGTGTGCACTGCCCCTGACTGCTCAAACTCCTGCACCCTTCAGGTATACACCCTTCCGGACCACAGAGGACCTGAAGGAGCTGACGATGGCAAAAAGACCCTCATTTTCGGCGACCGCTGCGGGAGATATGAGCCCGGTCCTCCGGGAGTCTCGAAAGGAGAGAATTACTTCAAACTCAGAGAAGAGCTTTTCAACAGCGCCATTGCAGACCAAGAGAGCAGAGAAGAACTCAGTTGTAACAAGCTTCGAGGCACTACCATCATCCTCCCCGCGCATCTTTTTATGCATCAATTCGGCCCCCTGTTTCACCGTTTTTTTCTCGAACTCGGCGTTACCCCCCTTTGGCAGCGCAAAACTACTGCTGAAATGATTGACCGGGGAATCAATATTACCCCTCCGGGTTTCTGTTTCTCCAAAATTGTAAGCACCGGGCACATAGCTCATGCGGTAGAGCAGGTGGGGGAACGTGATAATTGCTTTTTGTGGCTGCCGACGATGATCGATATGGCGGGCCAAGAAGAAGAAGAGCTCGGGATGTTTTGCCCCTGGACACAAGCCTCTTTTTTTACGTTGCAGCACACCTTGGGAATTACCAATAATCCAAACATACTCTCTCCTGTTATTCATTTGAATGCTTCTTTCCGGGAACTGGCCCGCGAACTGCATTCCGGACTCAAGCCCTTCTTTCGCTTTACACGGAACAGAGTTGCAAGAGCGTTATCAGCCGCAGTGGCTTATCAGAAACAGTTCGAACAGAGTGTTACTGAACAGTGGTCGAAGCTCATAGAACCGGCGCTCGGGGATGCCCCTGCTATGGTCGTTATCGGCCGTCCCTATATGCTCTACGATCCTGAGCTCAATCTGCGCATCGGCAGAGAGATTGCCAGACTCGGGACCTCCGCGATTCCAATGGATTTTCTCCCCGCGGGGCACATCTCTGTCATGGGGGATTACCACAATATGTACTGGGGCCAGGGCGCTCGTATCATTCGGGCAGTACGCTTCTGTGGGTCACATCCCAATCTTTTCCCGGTTGTCATCAGCAATTTCGGCTGCGGTCCCGATTCTTTCTTATCTAAGTATGTAGAAGAAGAGATGGAAAAACAGGGGCGGAAACCGCTTCTCGAAATCGAACTCGATGCTCACAGCGCACGGGCCGGAATGGTCACAAGGCTGGAAGCTTACTTCGATGTCATTACTTCCTATTATAATCTAAACAGTGATGGACCCCGCGCTGGGGCAGCATCTGATAAGGAACCAAGAGCAGAATGGCAGTATCAAGAAGCGTAGTCTCCCTTAGAGGAAAGAAAATCGTTGCACCTCTTCTCGATCATGCCACAACGCACACCATCGTTGCCGGGATCGGCGGAGTACTCGACTCGGAAGTGACCGTCCTCCCGTCCGACCCTGAAACGATTCATTTAGGAAAGCGTTTTTCATCGGGAAGAGAATGTTATCCCTATATTGTCACTCTCTCCGATATCCTCTCTTTTTTTTATAATCTGCCGTCCGGGGAGAATCAAAACGATTATGTGCTCATCTATCCTCAGGCTCACGGACCGTGCCGTTTTGGTCAGTATCACACGGCAATCAATCTTGTTCTCGACCGGGAAGGCTTCTCCGGCGTAACCGTTGTCTCACCCACTACCGAAGACGCCTATACACTGCAGGGGCAGCTTACAAAAGAAGAGGGAAAAGCTCTGCGCTTAGTCATGTTCAACAGCATCGTTGCAGGGGACATCTTAAACCGTATGCATGCGCGGACAAGACCGTACGAAAAGGAGGCCGGACTCGCTGATTCACTCTACGAAGAAAGTCTCGATGAGCTCTGTTCGATCATTCGTGAGTATTCCCGGCGGGGGGCGGCACGAAGTGTAACACCGCTTTCTTCGTTCGAGCCGGTTTTTACGGGACTGCGGAAAATCGCAGAGCGGTTTAACGCAGCTATTGATCCCCTAAAAGAGAAAAAACCGGTAATAGGCATTATTGGAGAGATCTACCTGCGGATGCACACCCCGAGCAACCGAGATATCGCCGGAAAGCTCGAATCGTTCGGCTGTGAGACGATTACAGCGTCATTGACCGAGTGGATAAATTACACAACGTATATGAGAAAGTGGGATGCAGCGCGCGGTCTCCGTGCCGCTGCTGCTCGGCCTCTCCGTAAGAGCGTAAAACATGCAGCCGATTATCTCATGTATACGCTTACCGAGTTATATCAAATCTACAGGATGAGAAGAGGGTATAAATCGGTAAGCAGTAGTATCGATATTCCTCATGATCATTCTACCGGGGACCTCTTTGATCAGCTCGACGGTGATTATATTCCCGACCTGCACGGAGAGGCAATTCTAAGCATCGCCCTGGCAAAAACGTGGTTCAGAGAGGGCTGCCACGGTGTCGTGAATGTCATGCCGTTCGGCTGTATGCCGGGAAATAACGCGGATTGGGTCCTCTCCGGGCATCCCGATTTTATACAGTCCGGATTTCCCTATTTGGCCCTCGATTACGATGATACGGTAAATCCTACGACCGATCCTCTGTTGGCGGTTTTCTCGGATAAAGCCAGAAGGTACATGAACTCCGGATCTTAATGCTCCGGTTCGAGATGAATCGTTGCGGTCATATCAAGCTCATTTTGTATCGCATTTTCTATATTAGTTGCAATTTTGTGGGCGTTTTGGAGGCTCATAGTAGGAGAAAGCATGATATGAAAGGTAAGCTCGGTGTGGTCTCCGTACCGATGAATGTGTATATGGTGGACTTTAACAGGGCCCTCCGCAGCTTTGTGCGCGATTTCGGAAATTTGGCCGATCAGCTGTTTATCCGGGGTCTCCCCTAAGAGAGGATTGATCGTCTCCCTTAGAATATCATAGGCCGCGTAGAGGATGAGCACGGCAACGGCAAACGCCATAACTCCGTCGATCCACCAGAACCTCCGGCTGAGTAGTACGCCGATAAGTACGAGAGAGGATGTTATGGCGTCACTTCTGTGGTGCCACCCGTCCGCCTTGAGCGGTTTGGAACCCGTCTTTCGAAATGCCCAGAGAGAAAACTGGGCCATGCCCTCTTTTACGACGACCGAGGCGGCGATAATGATTACTGCAAATGGCGCGAACGTCGTGGATTCCCGCGTTTGAAGTTTCTCTATCCCTTCAACAATAAAATTAAACCCCACCATAGCCAGCAGCATCCCAATGATGATAGCAGCTATGAGTTCCGCCCTTCCATGACCAAAGGGATGCTGACTGTCCGCCGGTTTGCGGGCGGCCTTCGTGCCGATGAGAACCACAAGTGAGGTGAAGCTGTCGGAGATCGTGTGCCAGGCATCGGCGAGTATCGCTACAGAGCCTGTCATGATACCCGCAATGTATTTCAGTATAAAAAGCACGAGATTGAGGGCAATAGCTGTCCATCCCTCAATGGAAGCAAGCCGATGTTTCCTTTTTAACTCTTGCTCAGAGTTCATGTTGATGGCCGACTCCTGATTTTTTCGACCGGCGGCTTAGAGACCGGCTGTCTATAGACCGGCTGCCTATAGGCCTCCGGCCTCTCGGTATTTATCGATAAATTTTTGTTCTATACCCAGTTCGGTCAATTTCTCTATCGTGGGCAGCCCATCCGATGTCCAGCCTCTGGTGGTATAGTATTCATCCAATGCGGTATTAAACGCCTCTTCCGTCATCGGTTTATCTTTCGGCGGTCCTTCCTGGAGCAGTTCTTTAAAAAACCTCTGCGGTAATGTGTCATCTTTCCGGCCGAAACCGACTATGACATTAAACATCCGCTGCAGGTTGAAAATTCTCTCCCCTGCTTTGTCCACTTTCTCCGCAGGCCATTCTCCGCCGTACGTAGCTTCGAACAGTTTACCGAGAGTCTCACTCTCCACCGGCCAGAAATCGCACACACCCATGGAGAATTTGGCGAACTGCGCATTCTGCATTTCGGCAACCAATTTTCCCTTGCCTTCGAAGGTAAACGGGTCCATATCTCCCCACGCTTCCAATTCTATCGGGTAAGCGCTCATATGACATCCGCCTCTCGGGGCGGTGGCGAAACCGATCCCCATTGCCCAAGAGCCTCGCGGGTCGTATCCGGGCAGTTCCATTCCTTTAACATTGATGGCAAAATCCTGGCCTCCATATTTCTCTGCCAGCTCCTTAGAGCCGTACGCAGCATCAACACCGATACCTTCTAAGTTGGCGATTTGTCGTATATAATCCATTGCTTTGTCGATCTCACCGAAGCGAATACCGAAGTCATGAACACCTTTTTCGGTCGCTTCCATCATGTATGCGAGAACCCCTCCGGCAGATATGGTGTCCACACCGAGATCATCACAGAGTGCGTTCATGGCAATGAGCTTTTCCAGGTCGCCGTTTCCAATCGAGGAGCCGCACAGTGCAATGGTTTCGTATTCCGGTCCTTCCACCCGGGCCCGTCCTTTTGCAACGTAATTACCGCAGGCAATTGCACAGGAGAAGCACGCTTTTTTGTTCTGCCGTACATTCTTGAGTGATTCGCCGTTGATCTCCTGATACTTATCAAACGTTCCCCGTTGAAAGTTGTTGGTAGGGAGAAGGCCGGATTCTTGAGAAAGGTCTACCAGTACCGGTGTTCCATATTCATAGATTTCGTAGTCATGCTCGAGAATACCGTCCTGTTTATGCGCCTCTTTGGCGAGTTCCATGCATTTTCCGATATCAGGAACTGCCACATCCAGCCAGCCCCGAATAGCTACGGCTTTGAGATTTTTGCTGCCGAAGACGGCACCGATTCCGCCGCGGCCGAGCTGTCTATACCGCTCTGAGGAGACGCAGGCGTAGTGGACCTGGTTCTCTCCGGCCGGACCGATTGCCAACACCTTGAGCTGATCATCCTCGGTTTTCTCTTTCAACACTTTGTCTACTTCAAAGGTGCCCGCTCCTTCGAGAAAACGCGCATCCCGAATCTCCTGTTTTTCAGGATCGATGTAGAGGTAGGAGAGGGTGTCAGCCTTGCCTTTGACTACTACAGCATCATACCCTGCATATTTCAGTTCAGCAGCGGCGTGCCCTCCGACCGATCCGTCCGAGATGGTCCCGGTCTGCGGTGACTTTGCGGTGATGGCCAGCTTAGCCGAACAGGACACTATGGTCCCGGTCATAACAGCAGGTGTGAAAACCAGTTCATTTTCAGGTGACAGAGGATCAATAGAGGGATCGATATCCTCCATTAAAATACGGGTCCCCAGCCCTTTTTGGCCGAAATAATTATCAATCCACTCGGAAGGAAGCTTTTTCTCTTCAATTTTTTTAGTGGTAAGATCTACTACCAGCATTTTTCCCCATACACAATTCATGTTTTTACCCTCTCTTTTAATGTGATAACATCTTTCGGACACCACTCAACACATTTCGGTGAACCTTCGCACAAATCGCAGATTATAGATTTATTGTTATCATCGAGATGGATAACCTGGGTGGGGCAGTTTTCAACACAGGTGCCGCACCCGGTACAGGTGTCGTGATCAACGCTCATCCAGCGTCCGTTGTTCGAAATGGCATTGACCGGACACACACTTTCACACTTTTTACAGAAGGTGCAGCGACGTGATTTGAGTGTAATTCCGTCATCGGTGTACTCGTGGATTATCGTAAGTCTCGCTTTTTGTGGATTAAAGACATTGTCATGCGCGGCGGAGCAGGCAAGTTCGCAGAGCTTGCAGCCTGTACATTTTGACATATCTAATGATATAGGCATGGTAACCTCCCCATGTATTTGTACTGTAATTTGTACTGTAAACAGTGTAAGTCCTGTTTTTTGGATTCTGCAATGATTTTTTTTGTTATTTACTAATATATCAGAAATATGACAGAATGATAATCTCATCATGAAGTCTGAGAAAACTATACATACTACGATAAAGCAGGAGTTTGTCCGGCTGCATACCGCAGCCTATACAGAACGGCTCAGTGGCTCGACTGTCGGTATAGCGGGGCTCGGGGGGTTGGGTTCGAATGCAGCTGTCTCCCTCGCCCGCGCGGGAATCGGCACGCTCGTCATTGCCGATTTTGACAAGGTTGATGTGGGCAATCTCAATCGTCAGTATTACTTTATCCGGCATGTGGGAATGCCGAAAACAGAGGCCATGACGGAAATACTTGCCGGTATAAATCCGAATGTTACGGTTATTTCCCACCCGGTTCGGGTAACGGAAAGCAACGTCGGTTCTCTCTTCGCGGAATGTGACATCATTGTGGAAGCATTTGACGAAGCCGAGCAGAAAGTGATGCTCATCGAGTCGGTACTTTCCGGTTTCCCCGGGATGTATGTAGTCGGCGGTTCGGGAATCGGCGGATTCGGAAGGAGTAACGATATAAAGGTGGAGCGGTTCGACCGGCTCTTTATCTGTGGCGATGGAAAGAGCGAAGTTCATGAAGGCACCCCGTTATTCGGTGCGCGTGTTGCTCTCGTGGCCAATATGCAGGCAAACACCGTGCTGGAACTGCTCTTGAGTGATAAAGTAGATAACAAGGAAGGGGAAAAATGATTGATGTAAACGGAAAACCGATGGAGTGGAAAGAAGATCTCACTTTCGACGCGATCTATCGGTTTTTAGGGTATAATCTCAAAAAGCCGTTGGTTGTAATAAAAGTAAATGGTGAGATCATCAAAAAAAGTGAACGGGAAAACTTCTCCATTCCGGATAAAGCAGCAATCGAGGTGAAAAATATTTTAAGGGGAGGGTAATTATGGCACAAGAGGAGATCGATGGTGCCCTTGAATCGGCAGCCGATAGTTTCGGATGGTTCAAGCGGAGCAGACTGCAGCGGGCCGAGATACTCGACGGGATCGCCTCAGAACTGGAGAAGGTACGTAAGGACTTAGTGCGGGTCTGTATGGAGGAGACCCATTTGGGGGAGACGAGGCTCGAAGGCGAGTTGACCCGTACCACCGGGCAGCTGGAGATGTTTGCCCGTCTTGTCCGTGAAGGATGGTACCTGGAAGCGCGAATTGACAGGGGCAATCCTGATATCAGACGGTATCTCGTACCGATCGGACCGGTCGTGGTGTTCGGCTCTGCGAACTTCCCAATCGCTTTCTCAGTAGCGGGAGGAGATACCGCCTCCGCGCTTGCTGCCGGATGTCCGGTTGTCATGAAAGCCCATCCGGCCCACCCAAAGACGAGCCGGATAGCCGCGGAAGCCATTGCCGCGGCACTTGCTGCAGTAAAAAGGGGTGCAGAGCGGGAAGCGGGCGACGGGGCCCAGAACAAAGCCCAGGACAAGATCCAGGGCGGGGTCTTCTCTCTTATCTACGGAGCATCGACGCAGGTAGGAAAAGAGCTCGTCCTGCATCCTAAAACGAAAGCTGCCGCTTTTACCGGCTCATTCTCCGGGGGTAAAGCTCTGCATGATCTTTGCGCTTCGCGGAAAGTACCCATTCCTTTTTTTGGCGAAATGGGCAGTGTAAATCCGGTTTTTCTTCTCCCCGAGGCGGTCAAAAAGCGGCGGAAACAGATTGCCCGCGGGTTGGCGAACTCCGCTACACTCGGGGTAGGTCAATTCTGCACGCAGCCCGGTATCACCGTTGCCACGGATACCCCTGAACTGCAGTCATTAATCGGTGAATTGGCAAAAGATTTTGCTGAAACTCCTAAGGGTACCATGCTCACAGACCGAATTGCAAAAAACTTCTCACAGGGGGCAGCCGAGCTTATCGGCCGCACCGGAGTGGCGCCTGTGGGAGAAACGGTATCTGCGGCGGAGCCACTCGTTCCGGGAAAACCGCTTCTTGTAAAAACAACAGGCAAAATCTTTTTATCCGATCCGGACCTCAAAAAAGAAGTGTTCGGACCGGTTACACTCCTGGTTGTGGCTGAAAATAGCACCGAATTGCGGCAAATAGCAGCCTCGTTTCAGGGGGAGCTCACGGCTTCTGTTTTCGGTGAAGAGGAAGAGTTGATCCGTGAGACAGAGCTTCTCGATCTTCTCACTGAGCGGGCGGGAAGAGTAATCTGTAACGGTTTTCCAACAGGAGTGAAGGTGTGTCACTCCATGCAGCACGGCGGGCCGTTTCCCGCCACCACAAATAGCCGGGAAACCTCTGTGGGTACCGCCGCAATCAAACGGTTTTTACGGCCCGTGTGCTTTCAGGATTGCCCGGACGAACTGCTTCCTGAAGAGCTCAAGAACAGTAATCCCTCTAAGATCCTCCGGTTAGTAGACGGGCTCTGGACCACCTCACCGATGTAGCCGGCTGCCTAGTGGTGCGAATCGTGGGGATAGAAAGAGCCATCCATAGAAAAAAACAAGACAATATGGTAAGGTACGTTTTTGATTATGGAGGAAAACAGTAATGCCGGAAAAACAATCTAAAGATGAACAGTTACACAAAATACGACATTCTGCAGCACATATCATGGCGGAAGCTGTCATAGAGAAGTTCCCGGAGGCCAAAATCGCAATCGGGCCTCCTATCGATAACGGATTTTATTACGATTTCGATCTTCCCAGGGCTCTCACCCCCGAAGATCTCGAATCGATCGAGCAGCGGATGAAAGAACTCATAAAGCGGAGTGAACCGTTTGAAAAAGAGGTGATCTCACGCGAGGAAGCGCTCGAGAAGTTTGATGACCAGCCGTATAAAAAGGAGCTGATTCGGGACCTGCCTCCCGGGGACGACATTTCTATCTATAAACAGGGCCAATTTACCGACCTCTGCAAGGGCCCCCACGTAGAAAATGCAAACCAGCTCAACCCGGAAGCGATCAAGCTTCTCTCAGTGGCCGGGGCTTACTGGCGCGGCAAGGAGACCAATCCGATGCTCCAGCGTATCTACGGAACGGCCTGGACCAACCCGAAGGAACTGCGTCTCTATCTCCAGCAGCTCAAAGAACTGGAAAAGCGTGATCACCGGAAATTGGGCAGAGAGCTCGATCTCTTCTCTACCCATGAAGAAGCGGGACCCGGTCTTATCTATTGGCACCCCAAGGGAGCACGTATCCGGCTTGCAATAGAAGACTATTGGCGCGAAGAGCATCTGAAAAACGGCTACGAACTGCTCTTCACCCCGCATATCGGAAAATCCTGGCTCTGGGAGACCTCAGGACATCTCGATTACTACAAAGAGGGGATGTACGCACCCATGGAAGTGGATGAACAGGATTACTATATCAAGCCGATGAACTGTCCGTTTCATATTTTGATTTATAAGGATGACATCCGCTCATACCGCGATTTACCGCTGAGGTGGGCAGAGTTGGGTACGGTGTACCGGTATGAACGGTCAGGCGCTCTTCACGGACTGCTGCGGGTACGGGGTTTCACTCAGGATGATGCCCATATTATCTGCACTCCTGACCAGGTGGAAAGCGAAATAGAGGAAGTTCTCCGGTTTTCACTTCACATGTGGAACGCGTTCGGATTCACCGACATCAAGGCATACTTGGCGACCCGTCCTGAAGACAGTGTCGGTGATGATGAAAGCTGGGAGAGGGCAATAGTCAGTCTAAAAAAGGCCATTGAGAAAGAGCAGCTCGATTTTGAAGTCGATGAAGGGGGAGGTGCTTTTTACGGACCTAAGATCGATTTAAAGGTAAAAGACGCCCTTGGCCGTGAGTGGCAGATGACAACGATTCAGTTTGATTTTAACGAATCCGAACGGTTCGATATGACGTTCGTCGATCACGACGGAAAAGAGAAGAGGCCGTTTATGATTCATCGCGCACTCTTGGGTTCATTAGAGCGGTTTTTTGGTGTACTTATCGAACACTACGGCGGGGCTTTCCCGGTATGGCTCGCTCCGGTCCAGGTGATGGTAATCCCCGTAGCACCCGCGTTCAATGATTACGCGCAGCGTATCAAAGAGAATCTCAAAAAGGAAAACATGCGGGTGCATGCTGATCTCAGCGACGACAGAATGAATGCAAAGATCCGAAATGCTCAAAATCAGAAAATTCCATACATGTTTATCGTCGGTGAAAACGAACAAACTAACGAAACAGTGTCCATACGGCCTCGAAAGGGGAAACAAGTCCAGGACCAAACGTTTCAGGACGCATTATCTATGCTTCGGGAAAAAATCGCTTCAAAAGCTGAATTGTAGAGGAGCAGCCCGTGGAAAAAAAGATCGAACGGCTGAAAAAGATAAGCGGAGATATCATGCTGATGCAGCATACGATTGCTATGCTGGGGTGGGACCAGGAAACGTATATGCCCCCCGCTGCAATCGAAGAACGTTCAGAGCAGCTCAGCCTTTTGGAAACGATGTTACATCAAAAAAGCACTGACCCCGAAATAGGTGAACTTCTCTCCGGGCTGGGGGCCGATGAAAATAATCCGTTTGGGGATTCTTCCCTTTCTCAATTCGATCAGGCTCTGATCCGGGCTTTTTTTCGCGATTACACCAAGAATACGAAATTGCCGACCGAGTTGGTCTCTAAAATCGCGGGACAGACCAGCATTGCCCAGAACGTGTGGGTCAAAGCCCGCGGTGAATCGGATTTTTCTCTCTTTGCACCTGAATTGAAGAAACTGCTCGCCCTGATCAAAGAAAAGGCAGATTATCTCGGATATGAGGACCATCCATACGATGCTCTTTTGGATGAGTTCGAGCCGGAGATGAAAACAGCTCAGGTCAAAGAAGTGTTCGAAGATGCCAGGGACAACCTTGCTGACCTCGTGCAGCGCGTTGCCGATGCTCCGCAGGTCGATGATTCTATGCTTCGGCTCAATTATCCTCCCCAAAAGCAGGAAGCGTTCGGGCGATTGGTACTCAAGGACATGGGTTTTGATATGACGAGGGGAAGGCTCGACAAGTCCGCCCATCCTTTCACTACCACACTGGGCAGGGATGATGTCCGACTCACTGCCCGCTATAAGGAAGATTTCTTTGGGACAGGTCTTTTCGGAATCATCCATGAAGGCGGGCATGGATTGTACGAATTGGGATATTCTGAGGATATCAGAGGAACGCTTTTAGCGGACGCTGCATCTCTGGGAATCCACGAATCACAGTCGAGGACATGGGAGAATATCATCGGACGTTCCTATTCTTTCTGGCAGCATTATTTTCCTCTGCTGCAGAAATATTTCCCGGAAAATTTGCAAAATATACACGTTGATGACTTCTACCGAGCGATCAACAAGGTGCAGCCTTCCCATATTCGCATAGATGCTGATGAAGTAACCTACAGTCTGCATATTATCCTCCGGTTTGAACTGGAGACGAAGCTTATTACCGGTTCATTGGAGGTCGATGATATCCCGGACGCGTGGCGTGATCTCTCTGATACATTATTAGGAATTGTACCCGAAAAGGACGCCGATGGAGCACTGCAGGATATCCATTGGTCAATGGGAGGGATCGGTTATTTCCCGACGTATGCGCTGGGTAATTTCTACAGCGCGCAATTCTTCGAAGCGATGAAAAAACAGCGGGAGATGGTGGAAAACGAAATCGGGGAGGGAAAATTGGAAGGAATTCTCGCCTGGCTGCGGGACAATATCCATCAATACGGAAGAGCATTAACAGCCGAACAGTTGTGTAGGCAGGTCACGGGAGAATCGTTGAATCCACACTATTATATTGAGTATTTAAAAGATAAATACTCCGCGATTTATGAACTGTAATGCTGTTGATTTATCAACTCCTGCCCTATGGGTTTTACTCTCAGCTCTTTTTTGCGGATTCGCTATTAGCAGGCTTACAGTAAATCCGGCAAAGAACTCCTTTCCTGAACGAGCAAAAACGGTCAAATGGGTTTTATTCTGTGTATACCTCTCCGCGGCTGTTCTATTCGCACTGATCGGGCTGCTGGTATCAGGGCCTGAGTTTTTCTTAACACTTCCTGTACTCTATTATTTCCTCGGGATCACAGGAATAAGCCTTTTAGGTTCAAGGTTCAAGAAAAACGTAGGGATCGTCGTGTTGATGGCACTACTCATTTTTTCCTTTATGTTCCTGAGTTATCTCTCCTTTTGGGACTGCAAAGGAGGCCCCAGAGAGCAAATAGTACAGTTGAGGATGCTCACACCCGACTCCTCATCACACAGATTGGTACTCTATGATGATGGGGGGAAATCGTATTTTTATACCCTCGATTCGAAAACCGTAGCTGCGAAAATCGAAACAATCTCCATATCCCCCTTCTACTTGTTCGGTACAAAATGGCAATTATTTATATTAAAAGGATTTGTATTACATTCGGCTGATAAAGAACGGCAACTCGGAGAGTTGCCCGTGCCTGAAATAAATAGAGTAGAAGATAATCGTTGGTTCAATTTTCTACATTCTACTCTTACTTCATTTCCCGGCATCGCTACAACGGTCCGTTCTGGTGATGCATTCACACTTGTTCCGTTACAAAAGTATGCTCTCAGCATGGAAAACAAATCGAAATTCACTATTGAACCTGTCGTTGAATAAAAAGAATTTAATTTTTTTCTCGATTTCTCTTTACAGTTTTTTAGTTTTTTAATATATTTCCACTCACGTTAGAAGAAGTTGTAACAAGATCTTTGCATAAAAACGGTTAATTTATAAAAATTACTCATTAATAATTGACACGAAATATGTAAAATGATATTCTAAAAGTCCGCACCCAAAAAAAAGAGGGTAAGCGGAGTAATTGATCTTTGAGAAAGAAAAGGGAAGGGGA
>CAZKZZ010000010.1:0-52924 GCA_964557375.1 uncultured Spirochaetales bacterium
AAGGTTTGTTAGCACTCGAAGACGACCTCGAAGAGGTAGAGGATGATTTTATGCGTAAGGGGATTCAGCTGGTAGTCGACGGTACGGACCCGGAGATCATCAAGAGTGTTCTCTACAACGAGCTGAATCAACTCCAAGAGCGGCACGATACAGGGATAAAGATTTTTGACGACTGGGGGAAAATTGCTCCCGCGTTTGGGATGATCGGCACCCTGGCAGGTCTTATCGCGATGCTTGCCAATATCGAGGACCAGTCTTCGATCGGAAGCGGCATGAGTTTGGCCTTGATAACAACGATGTACGGGGCGATTTTCGCGAACCTGGCCCTCATTCCCATGAAGAGCAAGCTTGAAGACCGTGATAAGATGGAAACGCTGGTTCGAGAAATAATTATCGAAGGGATTCTCTCTATCCAGTCTGGAGACAATCCCCGTATCCTCGAACAGAAATTGACCTCTTTTCTCCCGCCCGCGCGCAGAGAAGCGGTATTAGCGGAGACCGGAGGCGAGTAGTATATGGCCGAAAAGAAGAAGAAAAAGAAATGTCCGCCTGAAGGTGCCGCGGATTGGCTTTTGACCTACGGGGACATGACTACACTCCTGCTCACTTTTTTCGTTTTGATGTTTACAACTGCTACGGTGGACGGATATAAGCTCAAGATGATTTTAGCTGCATTCCAGGGGCTCGGACTCTTTGAGGGGGGGACCACATTGAGTGCCGGGAAACTAGCTGAACTCGGTAATACGGTCATGTCCCTTCCGTCCATGCAGCAGGGGCGGGCGCTGGACAAAGCACGGAAACGGGCCATCTCCCTGTTTCAGCCCGAGATAAGGAGCCAGAAGGTGCGAATCAAGGAGGATGAGCGTGGACTTGTGATCTCGCTCACCTCGGATGCTTATTTTGAACCGGCAAGTGCTGAGATAAATATCGAAGACAGCAGGGATCTGCTGCAGAAGATCTCCCGCCTGCTGAGCTCACCGGAGCTGGCCGACCGTAAGTTCCGCATCGAAGGGCATACGGACAGTACACCGACGGCGGATGAAGGACCCTGGGAGACGAACTGGGAACTCTCTACCGCGAGGGCGACAAATGTACTCCACTATCTCGTGGATTTCGGGGTGAATGAAGACCAGTTTCAGGTTGCGGGTTTTGCTGACACCGTCCCACTTGCAAGTAACGATACGCCGGAGGGAAGAGCTTATAACCGTAGGGTCGATATTATTGTATTGTCGGAGGGGCATCTGTAATGACCCCTTTGCAAATTGGATATTTTTTGATAAATTTAATTGTAGATAATGAGGTGTAGTGCATGGCTGATGATGATCAAGGTTTAGAGGAGGGTTTAGTCGGTACAGAGGCCGACCTTACCCCTACCGAGGGAAAGCAGGGCGGCTTGCTCTCGGGAATGCTTCTAAAAGTTCTCAAGTTCGTAGCACTTGGATTAGGGGCGATTATTTTCATCGTCACTGTTGTAATCATTACTATGAGAATCGCCGGACAAGGGACTCAAGCCCAGAGCTACCCTCAAGTGTCCCCGGAGTATGAGGGCACAACACCCGTGCTGTCATGGTATACAAACATAGATGAGATCCGGGGAAGAACCGCAGATGAAACTCCCCATACAGTTGTGGCTCAGGTGAGTCTCGGGTACGAAAAGGACAACAAAACCATACAAACCGAGCTGGTGTCCCGAACACCGCGGCTGCGGGACCTTATCCGAAAGTTTTTTACAGAAAAAACAGCTGCGGAACTGAGACCACGGTATGAAGAAGAGCTGAAAGCGGAATTGAAAGAACGAATAAACAGGGTGCTGACCCAAGGAAAAATAGAAGAGGTCATTTTCTTAGAGTTCAATGTAATAGAGTTTTAAGAGAATGGGTCGGGAGAAACGTGTATGAATGAAGTACTTTCACAAGATGAAATAGATCAGCTGTTAACGGCAATTTCATCGGGTGATATCGAAACGGAGGAAGTTGCTCAACCGACAGATCAGCGCAAGATCAAGATCTATGATTTTAAGCGGCCTGATAAGTTCTCAAAAGAGCAAATTCGTACCGTATCCATCATGCACGAAACGTTTGCCCGTCTCACTACAACCTCGCTCAGTGCAAACCTTCGCAGCCTGGTACATGTCCATGTTGCCTCAGTAGACCAGTTGACCTATGAGGAGTTTATTCGGTCAATACCGAATCCTACCACCCTGGCAGTAATCAACATGGACCCGTTAAAAGGAAGTGCGGTACTCGAGATTGACCCGTCGGTGACCTTTTCCATCATTGAACGGCTTTTCGGAGGCAGAGGTGACGGGGCGAAAGTCAATCGGGACCTCTCCGACATAGAACAGTCGGTTATGGAAGGGATCATTGTAAGAATTCTTGGCAACATGCGGGAAGCGTGGAGTCAGGTTATTGATCTCAGGCCGCGGTTGGGGCAGATCGAGACAAATCCTCAATTCGCCCAGATTGTTCCGCCGACCGAGATGGTGGTCCTGGTAACGTTGGAGACAAAAGTGGGGGAAGTCGAAGGGATGATGAACTTCTGCATTCCCTACCTCACAATTGAGCCAATAATTTCAAAGCTGTCCGCACAGTATTGGTACTCATCGGTGAGAAGAGGTACTACCACGGAGAACCTCAATATACTTCGCGAACGGTTGTCTACGATAGAAGTCCCCGTTGCAGCAGAAATCGGGAATATGAATCTAACCATGCGGGATGTACTTTCCTTGAGCAGAGGTGATGTCATAAGATTGAGCAATGTGAGAATCGGTGATCCGATGGTCCTAAAAGTTGGAAACAAACCGAAGTTCCGTTGCCGCCCCGGGGTGGTGGGTAATAAACTGGCTGTCCAGATTACAGAGAAGTTGGAAGATGTTACGAAAGACGAGTTCGAAGAGCTGGCAGCCGAAGGAGAAGAATAGATATGAGTGATGGTTCTCTCTCTCAAGACGAAATTGATGCTCTGTTGCAGGGCGGTGGTGATGACTTCGCCGCTCAGTCCGGAGGCGGTACTGCGAGTGCAGGGGCCGGTTTCGGAGGTGAACAGATTCAGGCATTTACAGATATATTAAGCGGAATAGTAGGAGCGCAGTCCTCCAATCTGTCAGGACTACTCGGAGGCAAGTCGGTAAGCATCGACAGTCCCACTGTTGAAGCACCGTCGAACGACGAACTCATTGCTTCTCTTCCGGAACAGGTGGTGGAGGTCAATCTCGATTTTACGGAGGGTGTGACCGGTGCCCATACGTATATCGTCGACCAAGACTCAGCCACCACGCTGGCGGGATTGATGGTCGGGCAGGACCAGGTGGAATTGAACGATATGGCCCTCGAATCTCTCAAGGAGGCATTCAGTACCATTACCGGAGTAGCGCTCACCACTCTCGGAGACGAAACGGGAACAACTATTATCCCGTCTCCGGGGGACAGCCGCCAAACTGAGAAAGCTTCGGTGCAGCTGCCCGATTCCGGAATCGTAAAGGCTACCTATAATGTGGAGATCGAAGGAGAGTCTCCGGTGCAGCTGGTCGAACTCTTCGAGCTACCCTTGGCCCAAAGCCTCGTCTCGGGCCGGGCCGGCGGCGGAGCTGCGGAAGCACAGCCGGCTGACTTCGGCGGACAGCAGGATTTCGGGGCAGCTCAGCAGCAGGGTGCTCCTGCCGGCGGGCAGGGGTTCTCAGGTATGCAGGGCGGCGGTATGCCCGGTGGCGGAATGCAGCAGCAGCCCCAAGGTCAGGGATTCGGAGGCCAGGGGTTCGGTGGACAACCGATGGGTAACCCGGGCGGCGGAAGTCCGATGGGCGGACAGATTTTCGGACAGCAGCAACCGCCTAACGTGCAGTCAGTCCAATTCCCTTCTTTGAGCCAGGGCCAGGGTTCGGCTGAATCCGGCAACATCAGTCTTCTCATGGACGTTTACATGGAGATGACTGTTGAACTGGGAAGAACAAAAAAGTCAATAAAAGAAATCTTGGGAATGGGTGAAGGTACCATCATTGAGCTGGATAAACTTGCCGGTGAGCCGGTAGACATTCTGGTTAACCACAAACTCATTGCGACCGGGGAGGTTGTGGTCATTGATGAAAACTTCGGTGTCCGTGTAACTGAAATCGTATCACCAACGGAGAGGATGAAAGATCTAACATAAAAGAAAAAAGAACGTAAAATTTTTGGGGGGGGAATGAAAAGATTAATACTTGTTCTTTTAACGATTGCCGTGCCGGTATTCTGTCTTCCCGCGC
The DNA here is from genome assembly GCA_964557375.1 of uncultured Spirochaetales bacterium. Lineage (GTDB taxonomy): Bacteria > Spirochaetota > Spirochaetia > SPDA01 > CAZJBZ01 > CAZKZZ01. Next base: position 4,241 of record CAZKZZ010000010.1, read on the forward strand.
AGGAAGCGGAAACCACTACAGTAGATGAAGTAGATGAAACCGAGCTACTCATAGAAGACTCACAGACAGGGACAAACCTGGTCCCGGACGAGGGAAGCCTCAACACCTTCGGCATATGGGATTTTGTGAGAATGATCATAATTCTCGCCGCAGTTGTGGGGGTTATTTATCTCATCTTCTTTCTCCTCAAACGTTCCGCCAATCCGAAAATGCAGAATAATGAACTCATGCGGGTCCTTTCTACACAAACGATTGCAAACAATAGGTCTCTTCATTTGGTAGAGGTCGGAAGACAGATCTTTCTCATTGGTGCGGGAGATAACTCCGTTAATCTTGTCAGTGAGATCACGGACAAAGAATCTATAGATGAAATACGGCTCAGGATGTCCGAACAAACTGTAGGAGAGAAGCGCCGATTCAAAGATGTGCTCTCAGGCATTTTCGGACAAAACGGAATGAAACAGGAAAAGATATATCCGATGAAAATGGATGAGTCGACACAATACATTAAGCAACAGAGGGAACGACTGAAAAACTTGTAAATAAAATCTCTGGGGGGGGAATGAAAAAGTTAGTATGTGCTCTTTTACTGCTGGGATTGTCGGCCGGTGCAATGACGCCGCCAGCGGTTGCTCAAGAAACCGGAATCGAAGATACAGATGTCCAGGCCGCCGCCGATAATAACCGGCTCGGTATTCCGTTTATAGATTTAAACATCAGACCGCCGGAGGAGAACAGAGAGGTAGCACTTTCCATCCAGCTGCTTTTACTCCTCGCAGTCATTGCAATTGCACCTTCGATCGTGCTTCTCATGACCTCATTCTTGAGAATCGCAATCGTTTTTGATTTTATCCGCCGCGCCCTTTCTCTGCAGCAAGTGCCTCCGAGCCAGGTTCTGATGGGAATATCTCTGTTTTTGACCGTGTTTATCATGTGGCCGACATTTCAAAACATTTACGATAACTCGTTTAGGCCATTCTCGGAGGGTGAAATCGGTATTGATGAGATGTATGAACGGGCAGAACAGCCTATCCGGGTATTCATGTATAAACAGATGCAGGAAAACACCGATTCGATTCGGCTTTTTATGAACATGCGTGACCTGCCTAAGCCGAATAACCTCTCCGAGGTGCCCACATACGTTTTAATACCGGCATATGTGCTCCATGAGCTTACAGTGGCCTTCAAAATCGGAATACTGCTTTTCATACCTTTTATCATTATCGATATGGTGGTTGCATCAACTCTTATGTCTATGGGCATGATCATGCTTCCGCCTGTTATGATATCCCTGCCGTTTAAATTGATTCTTTTCGTTCTTGTAGACGGATGGGGGATGATAACGCAGCAGATGATAGCGAGTTTTAATTAGGGAGGGTGTACAATGAATACAGGATACGCAATTTTTATAATCAGAAGCGGCGTGCTGCAGATCCTCTTGATGGCAGCACCCATGCTGCTCGTCGGAATGGCCACCGGTCTGATAATATCTATTCTCCAGGCCACAACTTCGATCCAGGAACAGACCCTTACCTTTGTTCCAAAAATAGCAGCTATACTCGGTTCTTTGATCATTTTCGGACCCTGGATTGTTATGTCGATGACCCAATTCACCACGAGGCTCTTGGAACGAATTCCGGAAATGGTCAAATGAAGGAGAACCACTAAGTGGAACTGAACCTGATCGTTGAAAATATACAGGTTTTCCTCCTCATTTTCGTGCGGGTATTAGCCCTTGTCCTGATTGCTCCGCTTATCTCTTCTACGAGTATCCCGCGTATTGCCCGCATTGGTCTGGCGTTTTTTGCTGCCGTTGCGGTCCTTCCTTGGGTACTGGAGGCCGGCTATCCAATACCGGAAAACGGTCTTGCTTATGCGGCGCTGGTTGTAGGAGAAGCACTTTTAGGTCTGATAATGGGCTTTTATTTAGTGATCATCTATTCCGCCTTTTTGGTTGCAGGTCAGTTCTTCTCGCTTCAGATGGGGTTTGGGGCTTCGCAGGTGTTCGACCCAATGGCACAGGTCCAGATTCCTATTATGGGGCAGTTCCTCAATATTATTGCGATGTTCATCTTTATTACGATCGGAGGATTTCAGCGTATTTTCTTAGTCGGGGTAATCCGCTCTTTTCAGGCGGCCAGAGCTGTCGATCTGGTAACAACGAAGGACTATGTATTGGAGATGATTATTCGCAGTCTCGGCGGATTATTCGAACAGGCTTTGGTCATCGCATTTCCCATCCTGGGGACCCTTATTCTCGTGAGTGTATCCATGGGACTGCTCGCGAAAGCAGCTCCTCAGATGAACCTGCTTATGTTCGGTTTTCCGGTCGCAATCGGCGTGGCATTTTTGATGCTCTTTTTAGCTCTTCCCTTCATTGTGGAGGCGTTCGGAAGAATAATAGATTTGAGTTTTATAAAAATTTTGGAGATGCTCAGTCATATGAAGGAGACTACCGGATGATTACCGCATTACATACTATCGAAGAAAAACTGCTCCTTCTCGAAACAGGCAGCTCGTCTTCATTCGACATGCATCTGCAATGGTTCGCTGCAGAAGATGAAGGCAGGACCGAAGAACCGACCGAATATAAAATCAAAAAGGCCCGGGAAGAGGGGAAAGTAGCAAAATCGGCGGAGTTTACCTCCGCTCTGGTTCTTCTGTTCCCGATCGTAGCAGTTGGTATTATTTCATCGTATTTACTGCATACGATTCTCGATATGATGAACTACTTTCTGAGCATGGCCGCGGAGATAGATATTACATCTGACACCAGAGTGACGACTGCATTTTTCTCCTACTTCATAAAACTGACCCTTCCGATTTTTATAGTCGCCTTTGTCGCGGCAATTATAGGCAATCTGTTCCAGGTTGGTTTTCTCTTCACTATGAAAACACTAAAACCGGACCTGAAACGGATTAAACCCAATTTTTCCCGGTTTTTCAAGAAGGCATTTTTCTCGGGAGAGGCATTTTTCAACCTTGCGAAATCATTGCTGAAGATCGTCATAATCGGCGCGATAGCATTTATCAATATAAGGATGGAGGCGGACAAAATTGCACATTTTGTTACCACACCGTTCTGGCTCAACTTTGTCACAATTTCCCAGGTAGCGTTCCGCATTATTGTTGAATCCGCACTGGGGATGCTGGTCCTCTCTCTGCCGGATTATCTCTTCCAGAGGAAACAGTATAGAGAAGAGTTGAAAATGACTAAACATGAGGTCAAAGAAGAGCGGAAAATGCACGAAGGAGACCCTCTTATTCAGAGTAGATTACGGGAACGGATGAGGGAAATGCTTTCAAAAAACATGCTTCAAAACGTCCCGGAAGCGGATGTTGTCATTACGAACCCGACACATTTTGCAGTAGCTATGGAGTGGGACAACACCAGAATGTCCGCCCCAACCGTTACAGCGAAGGGGCAGGACAATATCGCGCAAAAAATGAGGGAAATTGCAAAAGAAAATGATGTTCCCATTATCGAGAATAAGCCGCTGGCACGGGCCATCTTTGATGAAGTGGAAATAGGAGACCAAGTGCCGGAGAAGTACTGGGAAGTGGTTGCTCTCGTACTGGCAGAGGTGTACAAGATGTCAGGAAAGTCGGCGGTCGCGGCCGGTTAACCGGCCTTAGGTAGAAGGTGGATAGAATTATGGCAGATGCAAGAAAAGTTTTTGGAATGTCTTTCTTACAGAATAGAAGTGATCTCTTCGTAGCGGTCGGTGTGATCGTCATCGTCAGTATGCTCATCATCCCGCTTCCAACCATATTACTCGATACATTGATGTCTGTGAATCTGCTTTTGAGCCTTCTCATTATTTTGATCGTCCTCTACACGAAACGGGCCCTCGATTTCTCGGTTTTCCCGACCCTGCTCCTGGTGGTGACTGTGTTCAGTCTCGCCCTCAACGTAAGTTCGACAAGACTTATTCTCTCTCAAGGCGCGGAGTTCGACGGAAAGATCGTCCGCGCCTTTGGACGTTTCGTTGTCGGTACGGCCGGCCCGGAAGGTCTGGTCATCGGTATAATCATTTTTATCATTATTGTAGCAGTACAGTTCATTGTTATTACAAAAGGGGCTACAAGAGTTGCCGAAGTAGCGGCCCGGTTTACCCTGGACAGTCTACCGGGAAAACAGATGGCTATCGAAGCTGAGTACAACTCCGGTGCAATTACCGAGGAAGAAGCTTCTAAGCGCAAAAACGAACTACAGAAAGAGGCGGATTTCTATGGAGCAATGGACGGTGCTTCCAAGTTCGTTTCCGGTAATGTGATTGTTGGAATTCTCATAACAGTCGTAAATGTTATCGGTGGAATGGTTGTAGGAATGACCCTGCACGGGGAGAGCCTACAGGTAGCTACGGACAACTACATCTCTCTCGCAATTGGAGATGGTCTGGTTACCCAATTCCCCATGCTTATGGTGGCAACCTCCACAGGACTCATCGTTACGAGGGCCATCTCGGACGGAACGTTTGGTCGTGATGTGACGGACCAGTTTTCTAAACAGGGGCGTATCTACTGGATCGCTTCTCTGTTTTTTATCGGGCTCGCATTCCTGCCCGGGTTCCCCTGGTATGTGCTGCTGCCTTTAGGAGGGCTGGTGGGCTTTCTCGCCTTTCGGCTTTCGAGAAGGGAGGCTGCTGCAACCGAAAAGGAGAAAATGGCGGAGGCCGCCGAGAAAGAGAAGGAGCAACCCGCAGAGATTTCTCCGGTCGTACCGCTCGACCCGCTTTCTCTCGAGCTCGGGTACGGACTCATTCCGCTCGTGGACAAAGATCAAGGGGCCGAGCTTCTGGACAGAATTACCAGGATTAGAAGGGAATCGGCACTCGATTTGGGTCTGGTAGTACCCCGGATACGGATCATAGACAATATGCGGCTGGAGCCTTCCGAATACTGTTTTAAGATAAAAGGAGTAGAGGTAGGCAGAGGAAATATCAGAATCGGACATTACCTCGCCATAAATCCCGGACAGGTAACGGAGGAGGTCCCCGGAGAGAGTACGACTGATCCCGCATTCGGACTTCCGGCATTGTGGATAACTTCCGAGCATCGGGACCAGGCGGAACGGGCAGGGTATACCGTCGTCGACAGCCCCTCTATTATTGCAACTCACCTTACCGAGATACTAAAACGTCATGCCGCAGAGATTTTAGGCCGCCAGGAAGTCCAGTCAATTCTCGATACCCTGCGAAACGATTATCCGGCGGTTGTAGATGAAGTGAACAAACTGCTCTCAGTTGGGGAAATACAAAAAGTGCTCCAAGGATTGCTCGCGGAACAAATTTCGGTCAGGAACATGGTCGTTATACTCGAAACAATGGCCGATTATGCCGGTGTATCGAAGGATATCGGTTTTCTCATTGAAAAATGCCGACAGGCTTTGAGCAGACAGATCTGTTTCCAGTATGCGGACGATGAAAAGGTCTTGAGAGTATTGACTCTCGAGCCGAGTTTGGAACAGACTATTATTGATTCCCGGGTGGAAACGGCAAGCGGGGCAGTTGCGGCACTGGAACCGGAAATGCAGCGGAAATGGATCAATACACTGGTAAATGCTGTAAAATCAGTCCAGAACCAGGGATTTATGCCCATTTTGCTGACATCGGAGGCGGCCCGTCAGTTGGTCAAGACAAGCGCGAAACGAGAAATACCGGACATCGTTGTCCTTTCTTTTCCGGAGCTAACCTCGGATGTTAAAGTAGAGGCTCTTGGAGAAATACGATTAGAAGAGTGATGAGGTAAAATAAAAAATGCAATACTTTTCAGAACAGGCATTGACCCATCGCGAAGCGTTAGAGAAAATCCGGTCCAAGTACGGCGATCAGGCAAAAATTTTAAACCATAAGAGTATCCGCATGGGGGGATTTATGGGTCTTTTTGCAAAAGAAGGGATCGAAGTTTCCGGGTATCTCACAGATAAACCGGTTAAAAAATTTTCGCAAGGTCTGGAGCAGGAAAAGCAGAAAATTCTCTCTTCGGTAAAGGGAGAAAGCACTATGCAGGAGGTGCTCAAAGAGCTCAAGGCCCTGCGTGAGCAAGTGGAGCATAAAAATGAAACACCTGCTGCTGTCTCCCAGCATGAAAATATTGCAAAAATCGAGAACATTCTCTCTGAAAACGATTTTACATTCAAATATATTAAAGAGATGATAGATAAAGTCAAAAAGGAGTTCTCCCTCGAGGAATTAGATGATTATCTCAATGTAAAACAGAACGTACTCCGCTGGATAGGAGAAACGGTTTCTATATATAAAGACAATAATGACGGTGAATCCCGGGTCCTCGTCCTTGTCGGGCCGACCGGGGTGGGGAAAACGACCACAATTGCAAAGCTGGCCGCTGTATACGGCATCGGCAACGGAGAAGTTAAACCGGTAAGTGTACGCATGATTACTGCCGATAATTATAGAATAGGAGCAAAAGAGCAGCTTGAAACGTATGGACAGATTATGGATATACCGGTGTCGAATGTGGAAACATACCAGGATTTTAAGAAAAAACTCGCTCTGTTCCAGGATGCCGATTTAGTATTGGTAGATACGACCGGGAAAAGCCCGAAGGATTACAAAAAACTGGCGGAGATGAGGGAATTACTCGATGCATGCGGGACCGCTGCTGAAACCCATCTCACCATTAGTGCAACAACCAAGACATCGGACATTTATGAAGCGTTTCAACAGTTCGAACCGTTTAAGTACCGTGCTATTGTTCTTACCAAACTGGATGAAACGATGAATATCGGCAATGTTATCAGTACGTTCTATGAAAAGAAAAAACCTTTCTCTTACATTACTTTTGGGCAGGGTGTTCCTCAGGATATATCGAGGGCCAAGATTGGAACACTGCTCATGCATTTGGAAGGTTTCAATAGCACCAGGGAACAATTAGAGAGCTGGTTCGAAGAGGACCAGGACGGCTATCATGAAGTATGGAGTTGAACATGGCAGATCAGGCTGAAAAATTACGCGAAATCGTGCGTAATAGCAAGCATTCCGCGGAAGAAAAGAAAACAAGAATCATTGCCATATCCAGCGGTAAAGGCGGAGTGGGAAAAACGAATATCGCGATAAATCTTGCCATAGGTTACGCGCAGCTCGGCAAAAAAGTAATCGTCATGGATGCGGACCTCGGCCTGGCAAATGTGAATGTAGTTATGGGGATCATACCCAAATACAATTTATACCACCTCATCCGCAAACAGAAAGCTATGCGGGACATTATCCTGGATACCTCTTACGGTATCAGAATCGTTGCCGGGGCTTCCGGATTTTCTAAGATTGCAAACCTATCCGAGGATGAACGGCACAACTTTATTCAGGAACTATCTGAGCTGGCTGTGGCGGATGTCATCATTATCGATACCGGTGCCGGTGTCTCAAACAATGTTATTTCATTTATCGAGGCGGCAGATGACGCTCTGATCGTTACTACACCCGAGCCGACGGCAATAACCGATGCGTACGGCATTATAAAAATTATTGCTACTGAAATTGATAATGTAAATTTGGGATTAAAGCTTATTGTAAACAGGGTTAAGAGTGTGACCGAAGGAAAACGGGTCGCTCAGCGGGTAATCAATATTGCCGGTCAATTTTTAAATCTCAAGGTGGATTACCTCGGCTGTGTGTACGAAGATGACATTGTACCGCACGCGGTAGTAAAACAGAAACCGTTTATGGTCACAGACCCGAAAAGTAAAGTGGCTATAAGTGTGAAACATCTCGTAGGCAGACTCGAAAACTTCGATTATAAAGAAGGAAGCGGTGTGACCGGCTTTATCAAACGGCTTATGGGCAAAATTTGATAACTTGACGATCTTAGAAATATTACATACCCTATAGGAAGGGAGGAGGATTAAGTAATACTTTTGGCAAATTGGAAGTTTATAGCCGGCAGTGCTGGATTTGCCTTTTTTATCTCTTTTTTGACGGGTCTGTTTAGCGGGGTTCAATTTGGCACACTCCTGCTTAGAGCCGTAATGGGCGGAATTGCTTTTGGTGGGCTAGCTTTTGGTATCGAATATATTATTAAACGGTACCTTCCCGAATTGGCCAAGGCAATTTCCCCGGAGGAACAGCACCAAGAGGCATCTCCGAATGTCGACATTGTAATAGAGGACGAGAATCCTCCGGGAAGCGCAGGGTATGCTCCTACGGAAGAGCCGGCATCAACCGAAGAGGATACCCGTAAGCCAACAGGTGAATCAGATATCTCAGCAGATAACACGGATGAAAACATACCCGATAGTACCGGTGAGTTCTCACCTCCGGATAATGAGACCGACGATAGTGACGATAGTGACGATACCGGTGAGTTTGTAGAAGAGGTCGAAGAGCTCGGCGGGGCTGAAGAGTCTCCCGCCCCACAGTCTAAGAGCAGCGAAGATTCGGAAGAAATTGCTGACCTGGAAGTCGTGGATGATGAAGAGGCCACCATCGACGCATTACCGGATATCGACAATTTATCGGATTCTTTTGACCATACTGAGAGTACGGAGGATGGTTGGGAAGAAGTCGACTCCAGTCAGGATTCGAATATGACTGTAGACGTGGGCGGAGTAGAAGAAGATCCCCGGATCATCGCAAAAGCTGTTCAAACGATGTTGAAGAAGGAATAAATATGGGGAAAAAGCTGCTAGAAGAAAAATCTGAACAGGAGTTGTGGGAGGAATACCGAAAAACGAACGACCCGCAAATCCGAGATCTTTTTATAAAACAGTATGCACCGCTGGTTAAGTATGTCGCCGGTAAAGTAGCAATCGGCATGCCCCATAATGTCGAATTCGATGATCTCGTCGGCTTCGGCGTTTTCGGCCTTTTTGATGCCATTGAAAAGTTTGATCCGGAAAAACATGTTAAGTTCAAGACGTATGCTGTCACTCGAATACGAGGTGCTATTTTTGATGAGCTTCGGTCCATCGATTGGGTGCCCCGTTCTGTTCGGCAAAAATCACGTGAAATCGAAGACGCAATCCATAAACTGGAATCATCACTAGGGCGTTCGGCTTCGGACAAGGAGATCGCAAAAGAGCTCGGTATGGACCTGAACGAGTTCCAGAAGACGATGCTCAAAATAAGCGGCACCTCGATTCTCTCCCTCAACGATTTATGGTATTCCGGTGACGAAAACGATAAAGTCTCGATAGTCGACAGCATTGAATCGCCGCAGAGTCTCAATCCGGATACTATCGTAGAGAAGGAAGAAATTAAGCGTGTAATCGTTCAGGCAATTAATGAACTACCGGATAAAGAGAAAAAAGTCCTCGTACTCTACTACTATGAAGATTTGACCTTGAAAGAAATTGGTGAAGTTTTGGAAGTAACCGAATCGCGCATTTCTCAGCTGCACACAAAAGCGATAATGAGGCTGCGGGCCAAATTGACCAATATCAAAAAGGGAATAATGTAGTTTAAGGAAAAACCATGCCTACCATAACCCAGCTGCGGGAATACATGAAAAAACAGGCAGACATTGACCGACGCAAAAAGTCCGTGCAGGTAACGGGAGAAACGATCGAAGACGCACTGCGGCAGGCTTCTATAGAACTCGGCCTTCCGGTTAAAAAGATCGAGTACGAGGTGCTGGAACCCGGCAGCAAGGGCACCTTCGGCATGGGGAAAAAGGATTGCATTCTCATCGCTTACGAAGCCGTTAGAGAAGAGAAAATAACTGATTTCGATGAGGATTTCGATATGTCTTTTAACGGTGGAGATGAGGTTGAAGATGTCATCACCGAAGCAGACGGAGAGGTGTTCGTCCGTCTCGCACCGGAGGGGGCGTTATTAAAAGTATCTGCACCTATTGGAAACGGAAAACCGGCAACCGTTAAAATGGCCTACGACAAATTGGCCGAACGCGCTGTCAATGATATTGACGATAAACTGGTTAAGGAACTTGTAAAACAGGCAGACGGTGAATATGTAAAAGTTGGAGAGTTTGTTTATAATCCGACAAATGACGCCGTCATGACCGTTGACATCATAGATTTTGAGATGCAGGCAACAATGGTCGTTCAGCCGCCGGGTCCCGGAGGGACTGACCTCACCTTTGAATCAATGATGACGATTCTAAAAAACAACGGTGTTATTCATGGAATTAAAGAAGATATCTTAAACCACTTTTTGGATCACCCCCGCTACAATGAACCGATTACTGTCGCTGAAGGGTCGAAACCGGTAAACGGCAAAGACGCAAAAATAATCTATAACTTTGAAACAGACACTTCAAAGGTGCAGCTAAAAGAGAAGGACGGTAAGGTAGATTTCAAAGAAATGAATATGATCCAGAACGTGGTCGAAGGGCAGGTGTTAGCGAAAAAAGTCCCTGCTGAAGAAGGTGAAGACGGGCGGACCGTAACCGGAAGGTTCCTGCCTGCAAAACCGGGAAGGGATATGGAACTCGGCGTAGGAAAGAATGTTAAACTGTCCGATGACGGACTCGCTCTCATTGCGGAATGCAACGGACAGGTTCTTTTAAGCATGGGCAAAGTAAATGTCGAACCGGTGTATGTGGTCCAGGGTGATGTGAATATGAAAGTAGGAAATATCACCCATCTCGGAGCGGTCGTTGTCAAAGGAAATGTAGAAGACGGTTTTAAAGTCAAAGCATCCGGCAACATCGAAGTAATGGGTACTGTAGGAAAATGTGAACTCGATGCTGAGGGCGATATCGTTGTCCGGCAAGGGATCACCGGTAAAAACGAAGGAAAAATAAGCTGCGGAAAAAGTCTGTGGGCCAAATTTATCGAAAACGCGGTGGTCGAAGTTGGTGAGAATGCAGTCGCAACCGACGGCATTATAAACTCTCATGTGGATGCGAATAAAAAAATCATCTGTATGGGAAGGAGTAAACGGGCCAAGATTGTAGGGGGTCACTTGAGGGCCGCGGAAGAGGTTTTAGCTGAAACGTTCGGCTCTACTGCAGGATCAGAAACAACTGTCGAGGTTGGATACGATCCGAAGAGTAAAGAAAAACTTGCCGATTTGGAAGAGAAAAAAACAGTGCTCGATAAAGAAGCAAGTGAGGTTAATCTCAACATAGAGACGCTCGTAAAAATCCGAAAACAGAAGAAAAAATTGCCGGAGGAAAAAGAAAAATATCTCAAAGAACTGCTTGTCAAGAAAAAAGAAATAGACGGAGAACTTACAAAAATTGCGGAAGAGATCGGTGAGATCCAAGAATATCTCGCATCATTGCAGTATACCGGCAAGATTTCCGCTTCTAAACGGGTCTTCCCCGGTACTAAAGTGCATATAAAAGATGCTTTTCTTGAAGTGAGAAATGAGTTCAAAGCGGTAACATTTATAAACGAAAACAATGTCGTAAAAGTAACCAAGTATGAAGAAATTGAAGAGGATTATTCAAGGAAGGAATAATGCCCATACAACCAATTGACCTGCAAAATCTTTTTCTCCGCATGAATCAGATCGGCAAAGAACAGGCGCAAATGCGGGAAATAGCGGTCGCGCATCAGTCGCTGCAGAGCAGTCAATTCGTAAAGGAAGCTGAGCATAAGGACCACAGTGTAAACCAGCCTGAAGATATGACGGAAGGGCTGAACAAAACGGACGAAGACGGTTCCGGCGGACAGCGCAATAAGGGCGGATCTGCCGGGGAGGAAGAAAAGAAAAAGCAGCTGAAAGAGAAAAACCAACAGTTTCTGCAGGACCCTGACCTCGGACATCATATCGATATTTCCGGGTAATACAGATGGTAACGACGATCATTCTTATTGGGGTGAACTTACTTGTTCTCCTCATTATGTATTTTGTTTTCAAGGGAAAAATTGAAAAAGCGCTCACAAACGAAGAAATATTACGGTCGGTGCGGGAAGAAGTTGATCAGATGATAGTTGAATTGAACCAGACGACTAATCGAAATATCGGCCTTATTGAGGAGAGTATAAACCGTCTCTCCGAAGTTTTGCGAAAAGCTGATAAAAGCATTATGTTGTTGAGCCGGCAGCAGGACCAGCAAAAAAAAAGTGAAGAAGTGTATACCAATTTAAAACCGAGACCTCTAAAAATTGATGATGAAAAACCGAAGAAAGAGGAGAAGACAATTCCCGAACAGGTAATGGAGCTTTATAATCAAGGATTTTCGCCAACAATCATTTCAAATAAATTGGATATTTCCGTTGGTGAGATAGAAACAATCATCTCCATTCACGGGAGAAAGGGATAATATGCGAAGAATTATCGGTATCGATTTGGGAACGACCAACTCCGCGGCAGCGTTTTTAGACGGTGATGAACCGAAAGTAATACCCAACGATAGAGGCAACAGAATTACCCCTTCCATCGTGGCATTCACAAAGGAAGATAAAAATATTCTTGTCGGCGAGGCTGCCAAAAACCAGGCAGTAATCAATGCGGAACGTACTATACTCAATGTCAAACGTTCCATGGGAAAGAAAAAGAGGTTCTCCGTAGACGAAAAGCAGTACGCACCGGAGGAGATTAGTTCTTTTATATTAAAAAAAATAAAAAAAGACGTCGAGTCGTACCTCGGTGAAGAGGTAAAGCACGCGGTTATTACGGTACCCGCGTATTTTACTGAAAATCAGCGCAAGGCAACAAAAGAGGCAGGAAAACTTGCCGGTTTCTCGGTAAAACGTATCATAAATGAGCCGACAGCAGCAGCCATAGCTTATGCCTATGAGGTGAGCAATAATAGTAACATTCTTGTCTACGATCTAGGCGGAGGCACCTTCGATGTAACGTATCTCAAAAAGAGGGGTAACACATTCACGGTGCTCTCCTCGAACGGCGATAATAATCTCGGAGGTATCGATTTCGATACGTTGATACGCGATAAAGTAGTTGAATATTTTACAAAAGATTCGGGGATAAACATTAAGGATGATAAAATTATCATGCAGCAGCTCCTCGAACAGATCGAACGAGCCAAGATAGAGCTGTCCACAATGAATTCCGCCCATATTGCACTTCCCTTTGTAAGCGGTACTTCTAAAAGTGCCCATTTGAGCTACACCGTTACACGAGAGGAGTTCGAGCACCTTATCCGGGACAAAATAGAAGAAACGATTGCGTTATCAAAAAAGACCGTCCATGAAGCAGGCGATAAGCCGGAGGATGTTGACAGACTTATTCTTTCCGGCGGATCGAGCCGAATCCCCCTGGTACGGGAGCTTCTTGCGGGTGAGTTCAACGTCGGTCCTGAGAAAAAAATAAATCCTGAAGAAGTGGTCTCTTTAGGGGCCGCTTTACAGGCCTCTCTTATTGCGGGAGAAGTCGAAGATATCATTCTCAAAGATATCACTCCATTCTCTCTCGGAGTTGAAATAGAGGGCGGAAAGTTCATCCGTATTCTCGATAAGAACAGCAAAGTCCCCGTACAAAAAAAACGGCTTTTTACGACAATTTCCGATGAACAGCGGTCTGTAGAAATTCATGTCATGCAGGGAGAGAGTAAAAACGCAAAGGAAAACAGCTCGCTCGGCCGCTTTCTTCTCTCCGGAATACGGGAAGGGAAAAAAGGGACACCCCGCATCGAAGTAACGTTTACGGTAGATACCGACGGTATCCTTCATGTTACAGCTCGTGATATGGACACAAACGCGGAGCAGCAGGTTTCAGTTACTTCGGATTATAAAGAGGATGATGCGGTAAAAGGGGAGAAGAGCGAAGAAAAGATCAAAAAGAGGGTCTCGCTATTGACCGACCGCGTAACCCGGGAGTTGGACCGCAGAACCGATATTGACAACAATTTCAGAGAAGAGATACAAGACATTATAAAAAAAGCCGATGGAGCAATGAAAAAAAAGGAAAAAAAATCGTTGCTCGAGTGTCAAATTGCCCTGGAAACGATCATCGGAGAGCTGAATGCAGTGGGAGTAGACGCGGAGGAAGTGGAGTATGGATAAACGGGAGCTCTACAAGACACTCGAATTGCCGTTCGGTGCGGGAAAACAGGAGATAAAAGACGCGTATAGGCGGCTGGCGAAAAAATATCATCCCGATATTACCAAAGATATCCAGAGTGGAGAAAAACTAGCAAAGATAATCTCCGCGTATAAAACGCTCAAGGTATATGCCGAAAGAAAGAGCGTCATCGATTTTCCGGTCAAACATGCGTATAAAAAGCAATCTGCAAGACCACATAAAACAGTCGATATTTTCTCATTAGGAAAACTACTCACCGAAGGGAAAACTGTGGGAATGCGTGCGTTTGCCGCCCGGGCCCTGGGAAATTCCGGCAAAAAAAGCGCCTACGCGTATCTTCGCAAAGGGTTATGGGACAGTGAACCGCTTGTCGTCAAATCTGTTGTAGAAGCTATCGGCAAATTGGGTATAAATCAGAGTGCCGGAGAGCTCGGGTCCGTTTTTGCTCATGGAAATGAAGAAGTAAAACTGGCAGTGCTCGGTTGTGTGAAGAAAATCGGTATGCACGGGGCATTTCGCGGTATTGTACTGGAAGGGATGCGGGACGGAAATCCCCGGGTGAGAAAGCTTGCTCTGCGGCTTTTTGCAGGCAGCAGGGAAGGCGCTTCGTAGGAAAGGTTCGCAGAGGAGAGCGGGACAGCATAGTGGTGGAAAAAAACGTACAGGACAGCAAACTTTTTGATACTTTTATTCAGGACAGCAGTGCGATAATCGGAAATCTCAACAAGATACTTATAGAGCTGGAGGCTGAGCCCGGACGGGAAGAGCTTATCCACGACGCGTTCCGAGAAATACATTCATTGAAGTCGGAAGCAGCGTACCTCCATTTGGATGAAATTGCTAAAAAAGCCCACGATTTCGAGTCTCAACTTTCGGCAGTACGAGACGGCAAAACATCGCTGACACCGGATTTGATAAACACGTTTTTCAGCAATATCGATACTCTTCAGGCCGGACTACAGGCGCTACTCAAAAAAACACCCTATCAAAAAGATGAAAACCGACCAGGTGAGCACCTCCTCTTTTCCGAGTTCGAAAAAGCGCTGCTCTGTGAAGCACGGCTGCGCGGGGAACGATTCTATCGAGTTGTGTGTGAACTCGAAGAAAATATCCCCATGAAATTTCCTCGAATTTTTCTCCTTATCAATAATCTGGAACTTCTGGTAAATGTGATAAAGATCATACCCCAACCGGAAAAACTGGAAGAAGATGAAACGGAACTTACCATCTATTTTACCACATCTACCGAGGAAAAAAAAATATACGATGCCCTCAATGTGGATGAAGTACGAAGAGTCCAGATTGCGGCCCTCGATTACGGTACTTACATCATCACTCAGGTGGAAGAGGACATCGCTGTGGGGGCCCGGGAAACTGTTCCCGAGCCGAGCTATCTCAGAATAGAAACAGCAAAAATCGATGATTTGGTGACTGCAATCGGTGAACTGCAACTGCGAATCGAAAAGTTGAGCGGGCAACTCAAACAGGAAAAAGAAGTTGCCAAGGTGCATGAGCTTACTGCGGAATTACGGCGTATTCTTAGAACGATTCGCCTCGTACCCGTCAAATCAGAATTAAACAGGCTGCGAAGATTCGCCCGCGATTTTTCAAAAACGTGCGAAAAAAAAATACAGTTTTCTCTCATCGGCGGTTCAATCGAAGTGGACCGCGCTTTACTCGAGATGATCGTAGAACTGCTTATCCATCTGATAAGGAATAGTATCGATCATGGTGTCGAAAGTCCGGAGGAGCGGGAAACATCAGGTAAAGCGGAGACCGGCTGCGTAGTGGTAGCGGCTGTTCAGACCGAGGCACAGCTAGTTTTTCAGGTCATCGATGACGGGAGAGGCGTAGATAAGGATGCCATTCATAGGGATGAGGATGAAAGTTCAGATTTATTTTCAATTCTTTCACGACCTGGGTTCAGTACGAGTGAACAAGTAACGGATTATTCCGGGCGCGGGGTCGGTCTGGATATCGTAAGAAAAAAAGTAACCGGTATCGAGGGAGCGGAAGCCCGGATGGTTTCCCGTTCCGGTGAGGGGAGTGTGGTCACGCTCGTCTTCCCGGGCGGTTTTGCCTTGAATCGACTTCTGCTTGTTCGGACCGGAGACAAAACCGTTGCGGTACCAAAACGGGGTGTGGCATCAATTGAAACGATAGAGAATGAACATTATACAAGTGATGACGAGGGAGGCCTTCTCTATAACGGTCTGCCGGTATTCACATTGAGGGGAAGACTTCATTTTCGAAATACACTGCCCAATGAACCGTACGCACTCGTTGTACAACATCTCAATGTAAAGGCGAATCTTTTAGTAGATGAAGTGCTTTTCGAGAAAGAGATTCCTGAATCTCAATTCAAACTGAATGATGAGGTCGAACAGCACCTGTATAGGGTATCTGTTGGTGAGGTTTTACAGGATTTTCTCTATTTACATCCGGAATTGGTAGCGCAGTAAATTGGGGGAATAAGGAAGACGTAATGGATATTGCTTTTAGTCCCCGTGAAACCGGGGCATGCCCGCTCTGTAAAAAAAACGGGCACTGTACGATTCAGAATTCGATCAAAAACGGTTTTAAAAATGACGATAACGGCGAACAGCAAACCCTCGAAATGGTAATATACGTATGCCCCTATTTTCTCGAAATCTCCTGAACGGGAGCTTGATCAGGCGGAAAGAGAGTATCTGAGAAATCTTCTACTTCGAGTTCGAATCGATGTGCAATATCGAGACAGCGGTCAATAGAGTCTGCGACATCTTCCGGCTTATGTGCATCTGAATTGCAGACGACCCGTATATCATAATCCGAAGCCATTTCCCAGAACGGAATCCATGGATATTTGTCCCGCTCCTCGCCGTAAGGTGTAATGATATTTGGTTTTCTCATCCCGTATCCGTTGATCTCGAGAGGAATATCGAGTTCCTCCGCCGCCTCCAAAATATCTTTCGAACAAGCTTTGGCATCTTCATCCCACTGGTAGTATCCCATCCCAAAAATGTCGGGATGGGCAATAAAAAGATACAATCCGGTTTCCATCGCTTCTATTAAAAGATCACTATAAGAGCGGAGCATAAACGGAGTAATTTCTCTCAATTCGAGCCACTCGTCAAGGTACGGGATCCAGTGGACGGCGCCAATGAGGTATTGAAATCGATTGTCTGCTAAAAATGTATCTTCGATATATGCCCGCATAGAGGGCACCCATTCACATTCAAGACCTTTAATAATGGTAAGATCGGGATACTTTTCTCTTGCCCGGTAAACCGCTCGTTCATAATCAGGCAGCATAGGCAGGTCCATACGGACATGAGGCCATCTTCCGTCAGGAAACGGGCAATGGTCCGACATACCAAGTATCTCCATACCTGCCTGTGAAGCTTGATCTGCATAATCTATTACATCACCGGATGCGTGTTTGCATCGGTAGGTGTGTGTATGGAAATTATTCATAGTTTCTCCATAATTTGTAAACTCAATTTAAGGGTAATATGTTAGTGTACCGTTATTTTTGCGTCTTTTTCTCGTTAATGTGCTGTTGATACGAATTGTTGAGAAGATGACCGTCCGGTACGTTAATCGAAAAGTCGGTTAATCGTGCCGGACAGTCTAAAAACTCATTAGTCTATTGATATTTCCACATCCGTTCGGGGAGTTTTTACATCGATGTAAAAGGTCAATTCAGTCGCTTCAGATTCGTTGTTCAGATAATCGACTGCTTTGGCCCTAATTGAGTGATAACCGGTTTCCTGGAGTTTAATCGGTTCGGTATAGGTAAAATACTCACCGCGGTCGACAGATACCTTTATCTCTTTTACACCCGAAATGTTATCATCGGCACTGACGGAATATTCGTTCTTCATGCTCGTATAGATGCTTCCCTGAAGGTTGACGAAATCGTATTTCGGTTCGATGGTAACACTCGGCGGGGTGTTATCAACATACCCTTCGATCCTGAACACGTTCGTTTTGTTTCCTACATTATCCACCGCATACGCTTTACCGGTATGCTTTCCCTCTTTTTCAATGTTTGCAGCCCCGGTGAAACGCCAATAACCGCTGTCACCGAGCCCTACGTAGATTGCCTGTACACCGGAAAGCTCGTCTTCAGCCCAAAGAATAATGGAGGTGTCATCCGTAATATAGGCAACATCTCCGGCCATATAGGCGGGACCGTTTACCGTGGCAGAGAGATAGGGGGGCGCGTCGTCGACGATACAGGAATAGATTTTTTCCTGAGAAATATTACCCGTATTGTCAATTGCACGGTAGGCGACAAAGTTTCTTCCCTCTTCGGTAAAAGAAATCGGCCCTGAATAGCGTTTGATCGATTGTCCATTTACGCTGTATTCGACATATTTGACACTGGATTCACTATCTTCAGCAATCAGTTTAATTTTTGCCGACATCGGGACATAATCAATTTCACCATCATTATAGATCCGTTTTTCTTGGGCAATTGCAATGCCAGTAACGAGGAACGAACAAATGAAGAAAATTACCAGCAGTTTTTTCATGACTCTCCCCTTCTGAAATAGTTTTGGTTAAAGAATCGGTCTTTCCTCTCAAATTATACATGGATACAAAAGAAAGTCAAATAGATAATTTTTTTAATTTTTGGGGTATATTTATTGGTGAGGCAGGAAACATGGAAACAGATAATATCGACCAATTCTTTAATTTCAAGGATAAAACGGTGCTCGTAACGGGTGCGAGCAGCTGGATCGGACAGGGAATTGCCCGAAGATTTGCAGCAGCCGGTGCGAATGTGGGGCTTCATTTTCATAAAAATCGCGGAGAAGCTCAAAAAGTGGCTGCCCGAATTGAAGAGCATGGGGGTATGTATCGGCTTTTCAAGGCAGATCTTTGCGTAGAAAGCGAAACAAAGGAGATGATAGAAGCGGTTTCCCGATCAATCGGAACTGTGGATATTCTCATCAATAACGCGGGCATCTATCCGCTTACACTCCTTGTCGAGATGAGTGAAGCTCAATGGCGAGAGGTCATTGATGCCAACCTTACGAGCTGTTTTTTTACGGTAAAGGCGGTTGCTTCCGAAATGATCAGGGCGGGGATGAAAAACGACGGGGGAGTCATCATAAATATTGCCTCGATAGAGGGCGAAAACCCCGCGCAGTTTCACACTCATTATGCCGCAGCCAAGGGAGGGGTAATTATGCATACAAAAGCTGCCGCACTGGAGCTGGGAAAGTACAACATTAGGGTCAATTCGGTCTCCCCCGGCCTAATCTGGAGGGAGGGGCTCGAGGAGCAATGGCCGGACGGAGTCCAGCGGTATACCCGTTCGGCACCGCTCGGCAGGCTCGGTATGCCGGAGGATGTAGCAGATGCTTGTCTCTTTTTGGCATCGCCGGCCGCCCGCTGGATTACAGGGGTCAATCTTCGTGTCGACGGCGGGGTCGGGGCCACTACAGGGTATTAAGGACCATATATTTTGTTATCTACGGGTGAGAAGGGTAATCGAGTCACGGTATTCGGGATACTCGGAAATCAAATTGTCCCGTTTTCCGGAAGTAAAATCGGCCGGGTCGAATCCGGGGGTTACGGTGGTTCCCATGAGGGCGAATTTCCCGCCCTGAAAGAGTCGGGCCCCCTGCCAGGTGTCCCGATATACAGTGGTCTGGACGAGCTGGCCTGCGGCAATATCTTTTCCGAGTATACGTTTTTCTCCGCCGCCGTCCGGGTAGAGCAGAAGCATTTCCACAGGGTCGCCCAAATAAAAATGCCACACCTCGTCCGAGATGAGCTTGTGCAGTGCTGAAAAACTGTCGGGCTCGTCTGTAAGAAGGTAGTAGATTGCAGAACCGAGTGCGTGTTCTTTTGAATATCTTCGAGGCAGGTGGTCATGTGTGATTGTTTCTTCGGTCCTGTACGTTTCCCGGTAAAACCCCCCTTCAACGGGAAGCGGGGACAGTCCTAAAAACTCTATTATCTGTTGTACGTCGGTCATATGCTCTTCCTTCACACTCTTGCTCTAATCGAGTGAGATCGTTTCTACAAGATGCCGTTCCACCTGCAGTACCTCGAGGATATCTTCTACAAGCTCTCTGCGGATAATAAGAACAAGCTCTCCGGCGAACTGATCAATGAGCTGCGTGGTAACGGGGTAAAGGCCTTTCCCCGCAGCCTCGAGCCTGCCCAGTTCATCTATTATGATGATGTCCGCGTTACGGGCAGCAAGAAGGGTTTTCTCCGCAAACAAGAAGGCATCGGGATTGAAGAAAAACCGCCCGGTATCGGGTCCTCCGCTTTTTTTCAACTCTTCTCCTCCGTATCCCTCTTCGGCGCAGAGGAGTATCCGTTCTCCGCTCGAGATGTCTTCGAAGTAAAAGCCCCGCTTTGCACCGTTGTCCCAAAAAGCCTTTGAGAGTACACCGCCGACAATACTGCCTTGTGCTCGTTTCTCCGAAACCATGGCCGCAGCGTATGTGGTTTTTCCGCAGTTGATTGTACCGGTTAAGACCTTAATTCTTTTACTCATATATGTTATAGTTATCCAATTCAATTTTATGTAAGGAGAGCATTATGTCAAGAAAGATCACCATCACCAATGACGGTAAAGAGGTCCCTACAAATGAATTTGTCGAGGAGGTAACGACAAATGTGATCTTAGCAATACTGCAATCTCTTCGTGACGTCGATGTTTCGAAAGAGACCGTTATCCGGATTGATGAGGATTGATGAGGAGTGATTCATCGATTATACTCACAGTATGACTGAAACAACTATCCAAACCGTTAAACAAGGAATTGAAAGACTCGTAGAAAATATACGGAAGGTCATCTACATAGATAAAACCAAGCTCGAATATATTCTCGCTTCCAAACTGGCGGGGGGGCATGTTATTCTGGCCGATTTTCACGGTGTGGGCAAAACTTCTCTTGCCCGGGCATTGTCCGGATCGTTTATTTGGGACCGGAACGCGACTACGTCCGATGACGGTGTAAAAATCGAACCGTTTTCAAGGATCCAGTGTACAGTAGATCTGCTTCCCCAGGATATTCTCGGATACACCCGTATGTATTCGGGAAGCGACGAGCTGGTTTTTATCGAGGGTCCGATTTTCGCTCATTTCGTCCTCTGTGATGAAATCAATCTGCTCACTCCGAAGACCCAAGGGTCCTTCTTTCAGGCTATGCAGGAGCAGAATGTCACAATCGAGGGGCGGACATACGAGCTGCCTTCTCCATTTTTCATCATCGCCACGATGAACCTGGAAGGTGTTCATCTGTTTCCGCTGCCCGCGCCCCAGCTCGACCGGTTTATGATCCAGATTTCGATCGGATTTCCGGAACCGGGAATGGAAGCGGAAATAATCAAGCAGCATGGACGGGAAGATGCATGGAAAGCGTTTTCTCCTGTTATCCCGTATCAGGAGCTCTTAGCGTGGCAGCGCCACGTCGATGAAGTAACCATAAGTGAGGAGATAATTCACTACATCGTCGCCTGTGTGCGGGAAACCCGGCACAACCCCGATGTTCATATTTGTGCAAGTCCCCGGTCCGGAATCAAACTTTCCAGATTATCTCGCGCCCTTGCCCTGATTCGGGGTAACGATTATGTGGATATCGATTTGGTAAAAGAGATTTTTCTCCCCGCTATGGCACACCGGATTGTCATGCAAGATTCATCCGAAAAGAGTGAAGATTTTCTCACCTCGGTTTTGGATACCGTTCCGGTGGAAGCATCCCGTTAGATAATGCACAAGCTGTTGCGTAGAATAGAATATTACTATCCGCTGACGTTTCTCGGTTCACTGCTCACAGCTGTCGCGGTCTATCTGCTCGGAATGGGATACGCGTATAAAAATCCTTTTAGCCTTTTTTTGGGAATGTTGGGTCTTTTTCTTCTCATACTGTTCGCGGTCCTCGGAAGGGTCCAGGCCAATCGTTTGGAAAAACAGCAGGTAAGCTGGGAATCCTATGAGCCGGTATTTGCGGGCAGGAAGGGGGCGCGTCAGCGGTTTGATGTTCCGGGAGAACGGGCGTTTTTTTTCTACCGCTATCACTTTGCTATAACCGGCGATCTTCGGGTGGGGAAAACCGTACGGCTGTGGTATTATCGGGAACACTCCTTCCCCGGGGGCGGCAGTATGGAGATTCCGCTGCTTTTCCCCCTCTGCGGAGTTTTTTTCGCCCGGGGAAGGGCGTCGGTAAAAGACATTTTCGGTCTCTCCCGGGCCAGGTTCCTCGGGGTGCTCAAAAGAGAAATACCCGTGCAGCCGACCCTCCTCAAAGAGAAGCGTGAAGTCTCGGTCCAGGCGACCGGTGGTGAAGATTCGAAGCAGAAACGGAAGACCTCGGACGAGGAAAAGTACTATATGCGGGACTACATTCCCGGTGATAAATTCCGAGATATAAACTGGAAAGCTTCGACTAAATTAAATGACATTTTTACGAGGATATCCCCGGTTACTCAGGAAAAAATGAAAATAATCCATGTCGACTTCAGACATTACAAAAAGGAACAGACCGAATCTCTCGAATCGATTTACCATCTTCATTATATAAAGAATTGGCTCATCTCGTTTCTCTGGAATAGTAAACGGGACCATCCTGAATACCAGTTTCATCTTTCGACCGGTGAAGGGACTGTCCTTCTCGAATCTGATGATGATATCAAACGGTTCAGCATGTATGTGCCGAAAATTTTTTATCAGCACTCCCCGGCCGCCCTCAGAGAGACCGGCGGGGTGGAACGGCTCTTTGTCTTTTCGACACCGTTCGATGAAGGGCTCAGCGGCTATTTGCGCCGTTTTTCCAACATTCCGGTCACTGTTTTCAGGACCAGATTTCCTCCGAACGGAAAGGAGCGGAACGGGAACGGCAGCCTCGAGAAAACCGAGTTGTTCCGTCTGCCATCTCATCCCTATGTTCCCGCACCGGCTTTGTTTCGCAGGCATAGAAAGAAAAAGAATCCCGGTGTGGATTACACCCGGGATGTTAATGAACAGATTGTTTCCATAGAGCTTATATAATTATGCATATACTGTTTTTTTCGAGATTATTACTCTACCTGATAGCACTATTTATTCCTGTATTTCATCCTTCTATTGTTGTCCCCTACGACCTGAACGGGTGGATACTGTGGTTTCTTCTCATTCCGGGTGAAATGGTTATCGCTCGTTACGCCGTTCCTCCGCGGGTAAAACTCAGGTTCACTTTTACCGCGGCCGCTGCTCTTATCGGGGTAGCGCTCATCATAACCGCCGGCGGAAGTATGATGCTCCCTCTATTAGGAGGTAGTGTAATTGCATTTCTTCTCACCCTGCTGATTTTCAATACAGGTGTACTGGGAAAAAATATAGCGGTACTGGAACAGTTTTTTATTGCCTTTATCTATTATAAACTGCTCACCTTCTCCCGTGCTTCGGAAGAAATCGCCCGGACCGGCTCGGGTATTACACAAATACTTTTGGTACTGATCGTCTGTTCATTCCTCGCTCACGGTTTGGTCCTCTACTTCGCCGCGTTCCGCAGTGAAGAAAAAAAGAGAACAGTAAAGGAAGTAGCCCTGCTTTCACTATTAGCTCCGGTCCTGCTCGTTTTGGCCCTGATGCTTCCTCCTGATTTTATCGAACATTCGATTGTATTCAATCCTATAGACGAGGATGTACCCCAGCCGTTCGATGAATCATCGAGAAAGGGGTGGCCCCGCGAAGGAGAGGGGGATGAGGAGGATGCCGAGCAGGAGGACGGAGAAAATGGAGAGGAGGGAGAACTGCAGGGCATCCCTTCGGACAAATGGAGTGAGCGGCTCAGCGAGAAAAGTGCTAAAGGAAAGCAGTACGCCGTCATGCTCGTTATCAGCGAATTGGACCCTGTCTATTCCGCAGGCGGGTATTACAGCAATCTGCATCCAAAGAGGGGTTTTCTCTACGACCGAGAAGAGGAACTAAACGATCTCGCCTACCTCAGACTTCTCGAGACGTGGAGAAACGAAGAAGAGGTCGAAGACCGTTTCAGATTCCCCGTCGATGTCCGGTATATGTCCACCCTTTCGACCAGGGTGCTGCAGTACCGTCCTTCCATAATCGAGCCGACCGTGCTCAGTATGCAGTACCACCCCTTTGATTATACGTATCACGCCGTATCCGGTGTGAGTATGACGGGCCCAGGGGAGTGGAGACAGATCGAGGGGTTCACTAGTGAGGAGAAACAGGACTTGAGTGAATTTTTGGCTGTCCCGGATGAGCTCGATCAAAGGGAACTGTTTGAGCAGTTTCTCTCCGACGCCTTTGGAAATCGTGAACAGGCGGATATGGGAGTTTATGCTAAGATAAACGCAATTCTGAGAAGTTTTACAGATTTCCAGTATCAGCTCGGCTTTGATGATTCAGTCGACATAGCAAAGCTTGCCCGCTTTTTAGAAGAAACAAAAAGCGGAGACTGCACTGAGTTTTCGAATACAGCCGCCGTTTTGGCCAGACTGGCCGGAATCCCGGCAAGGGTCGTTACCGGATATCTCGCCTCTAAGTCACTCCAGTCACCCGCGCATCAGTGGGGAATACAGGAGCTGCGGAAAACGCTCCCTCCCCTACGGGAGTACTCCCCGGATGAGATCTTTTTAGTAACTACGGCCCACCGGCACTCCTGGGTACAGCTGTACCTTCCTGAGTACGGATGGATAGATTTTGAGACAACGTCGTTTGCCATTCCCCCCCCTCCGGGGGCGGACCCGAACTCCCGCAATGTTGTCATTCCGATTATAGAGGACATAAGCCGGGAAGAAGATGTGTTCACTTTCCCCTGGCAGTTCGTGTTAAAGGTGTTTTTGATTGCCGCTATCGTAATCGTTGCAGGCCTCTATATTACCCGGATAGCGAAGCAGTCGGTATACGCACTGCGGTCGCGGGGAACTGACCGGAAAGCATTGACTGCGCTGTATAAGCTGCTCTTGATGAAAAAAGCGGCCGACGGCTGCCGTCTCCGGGCCCCCTCCGAGACCCCGCGGGAGTATGCCGAGGAGTATCCGGAACTCGCTTCATTTGCGGAGCTGTACACGCGGTTACGATATAAAGAAGCGTTTAGGGAAGGCGAGAATGAAACCCTCTGGAAGCAGCTTCGTGCGGAGTACAGCAGGGCCGCCTCCCAAAAGAAAAAAGGTCTTCTCCGGACGGTGCGGCGGATTTTTAATCTAAAGGGGCTCTACTATTAACACAACCGGCACTGAGCGTAACAATCTGTATCCGCTTCGGAATTACCGGACCGGAACCATTTTTTTCGTGTTACTCGCAGTTTCTCTGGTTCTATTAAGCGGCTGCGGGTCGAGACAGAACTGGATACAGTTTCGAGGCGAGCAGGGAAAAGGTGCTACCCATACCAGTCTGCGCCCGCCGCTGGCGGTAAAATGGAAACTGCAGCTTCAGAAGCGCGCCGAACCAACCTACGCTTTCAACAATCCCGTTGTCTTAGAAGATACGATCTATTTCGGCTCGACCGACGGTAATATCTACGCTCTCGATATTCAGAGCGGATACATGCGTTGGGTGTTTAAAACCAACGGGGCCATCAATTCGGTCCCCATAGCCGACAAGGAGAATGTATACATCGGCTCGAATGACGGGTATGTATACGCGGTAGACCAGGAGAACGGAGAACTGGCCTGGTCTTTTCAAACCGACAGCACGGTACAATCAACCATTATCCGGACTGAGAATTCGGTCATGTTCGTCAGTGACGGCGGCCACGTGTACGCCGTATCACCGGAGACGGGGAGGGAACAGTATCGGCTGCCCAACCCCGTCTGGTATTATTTCACTTTTCAGGTCTATGATGATGTAATCTACTTCGCTCCGGGCCCTCCAAACCGGCCTCACAGCATGGGAGCTTATGATACTCAGTCCAAACAGTATCTATGGGTGCTCGATACGGTTGATCTGGACGCTGTCTGGTATTCATTTCCGGCCATAAAAGGAGATACGCTTTATTTTTCCACCGCCGACCCTTACGAAGATGTATGGGAGTTCGATTATTATGCTTACGACCGGAAGACCGGGAGTCTTATATGGAGGTACTCCGATTTTTCCCAGTGGGGCAATCTCTGGAATGTCGACCTGCTCGAACTGTTTGAAAAAAATCTGAGACTGCTCGACTATATGGCCCCGTCGCTGTGGAAAAATCTTGTTATCTACACTTCCGGCGATACGGTCGTACGGGCCCTGGATATGGAGACGGGAGAACCGGTGTGGACAAGGGAGTTCGCTACCTATACCACCAGTGCCCCTACTGTCGCCGGGGACTACGTTTATTTCGGGTTGGCAGAAGAGAGAACGGTCCGCGGCGGGGGTCCCAAACTTGTATGCCTTTCAGCTAAAAACGGTAAAAAGATGTGGGAGCTCGAAATAGAAGGCAAAATTTTGAGCGCGCCGGTCATCGCCCAGAACTGGATAATTTTTGGGACCGATCAAAACTACTTTTATGTTCTCGAAGCTCTGTTTTGATGCGGCCCCGCATGGTCACGATCGGAGGTTACAATGATTGATTTTCGTTCCGACACTGTTACGCAGCCTACCGAAGAGATGAGGAGAGCGGTCTATGAGGCGGAGGTAGGGGATGATGTCCTCGGAGAAGACCCATCGGTAAACCGTCTCGAGGAACTGTCCGCGGAAGTTCTCGGTAAAGAAGCCGCGCTTCTTGTCCCTTCCGGTACTTTTGGAAACCAGCTTGCCCTCTTTACGCACTGCACTCGGTCGGATGAAGTAATTCTTTCGGAGGAATCTCACATCATCCAGCATGAAGTAGGGGCCGGTGCAGTAATTGCGGGAATCAATCTAAGACCTCTCCCCCCTGCGGGCAGCTATATTACCGCGGAACAGATCGAACCTCGAATTAGAAAAGGATATAACATTCATTTTCCCGATACCGGGCTTATCGAGCTCGAGAATGCACTTTCCAACGGGGATGTACAGCCTCTCGAATCGATGCGGGAGATACGAACGCTCAGCAACCGGTACGGCATTCCTGTCCATCTCGACGGAGCTCGCATCTTTAATGCCGCAATTGCGTTGGGAGTCGATGCGGCCGAGATTGCTTCTCTAACAGATTCGGTTATGTTCTGCCTCTCTAAAGGACTGGCAGCCCCTATCGGTTCGCTCCTCGTTGGGACGGAACAGTTTATCCGGGAAGCGAGGAAGAAGCGAAAAGTTATGGGGGGCGGTATGCGGCAGGCGGGGATTATTGCTGCGGCAGGGTTGGTTGCCCTAAAAAGGATGAGGGAGAGACTCGAGGAAGATCATGACAACGCCCTCCGGCTTGCCCGCAGTTTTGCCGAACATGCTGATGTATTCGAAATAGATCTCGATAAAGTAAAAATCAATATGGTTTTCATCTCGGTCAAAGGGCGGGAAAACGAATCTGTCGCTTTAGAGAAGATGTTCATGCGCTACGGGGTCCTGACATATCCGCGGGAAGGAGGGCTTTATCGGTTCGTCACCCATTACGGTATTACATCAAATGATATTGAGAGCGTATGTAGTGCAATACCCGAAATCGCCGACGAGATAAGGGCCGCAAGGACTGAGTGCAGAAGATAGCCAAGCGGTTTATCGTGAGGCAGCTTTTGGGGGACCGGATTCAGTGTCGTCTATTTCGGGAAGCTCCTCTTTTTCCTGCTGATCTACGTATTGTCTGAAATCCGACCGGGTGATGATTCCAATAATCTTTCGGTTTTCTACCACCGGCAGGTGCCCAATATTGTTTTTGTAGAGTAAATGCTCGATGTCCCGCATGGTAGCGTTCTCATTGACCGTCACAACCTTTCTGGTCATATACGCCTTTACCGGTGAATGCATCTGGTTCGATTTTCTCCCTTTCATGATGTCTTTGAGAGTCATAAAACCGGTAATACAGTCGCTGTTGTCAACCACGGGTGCACCGGTGTGATTTATGTTCTCGAGAAACATCGATGCCTGCATGAGGGACCAGTTTTCATTAATAGTGGCAACATTTTTTGTCATAATCTCTTTTACCGTAAGGGCGGGGAAGAGAGCTTCCTGAAGATGATTCTGCAGGTTCGAGAACAGTTCTTTCCCCTCGATATCTTTGACCAGAGCAGATGCCGCGTGGAGATGTCCGCCGCCTCCGAACGGTGTCAACAGCCTGCTTACGTCGATCGATTCTTTTTGACTGCGCGCGATAATAATTGCATCATTTTCTTTTCGAAAACCGAACACTGAAAAAATAGCATCGCAATCTTCCACTTCGAACACTTTTTCCACCACTGCGGCGAGCCCGCCCGCCTGTTTTTCCATTTCCATAAAACTGAGAATAATAAAATGACCGCCGAAATCGGCGTAGAAGAGCCGGTTTAAAAGTTCATGGAACAGGGTGATTTGATGATCGTCCTTTAAGGTCTGTAAAAACTTTTTAACCAATTTGATAGATGCGTTCTGTTGAATGAGATATTCAGCTACAGCAAAATCATCAGCAGTTACATTTTCATGTGTGAAATTGCCGGTATCGGCATAGATACCCGCCAAAGCTATCGTGGCGTCCTCAGGATCTATGGAGACACCTTTTTCCAGTAATTGTATCCCCAACAGCGTCGTGTTCGCTGCCACCTGCCGGTTTATCAACGCGGCCCCGGCGAGGTCGGTTTTCTCTTCACTGTGATGATCGTAAATCGTAATGGAATCCGGTTCTCCTTCTATGAGAGAAAAGTACTCCTTGATTCGGCCCCTCTTTCTGGTATCCACCACAACCATATTTTCAATGTGCTGCTGCTTTAACTCTTTTGAAGGGAGCAGGTCCAAACGGTTCTGGTAGAGGTTGTACAGATTTTTAGCTACGGGATGGATCAACCTGCTTCGAATCAGCTGATGGTCCGGGTAGAGGTAGCGGGCAAGCACCATGGAGCCGAAACAGTCGAGGTCCATATTTGTATGACCTACGATGATATTCATCCCGCCATTAGTTTTGTACAATTAAAAATAAAAAGCAAGAGGTCCCAAATCGCTTATCCCAAATCACTTATAGAATACCCTTACCGTTGGAGCTATTCATGACGATACCTAGTAAGAGGAGGAATCATGCTGCACATACATAATCGCCACCTTTTTCGCCTGTTCGCAGTGTTTTTTATCCTGTTCTCCGCGGCCGGAGCGTATTGTCTCGAATATTCAGTCTCTCCCCACGGATATTATCTCGATATACCTGAAGGATGGAACGTCTTGGAGGCCGAAGACCCGCAGCTGATCTCTTTTACCGACCCTCAGCGGGCTGCCGTTTTCCAGATAAAGACGTTTCCGGGGGATTCATTTTCAGCAGCTGAAGATATCTACCGGACCATTAGTGAAGGACTCGGTGCCTCGGGTGACGCCGCAGGGTATACCTATAACGGCAGAGATGCCGTATTCGCTGATCTGAGTTTTGATCCGGGCGGATTTACTGCACGCGGCTACTTCATTTTTATCGAAGGTGAAAAAAAGGATATTGCTCTGCTCACTTTTACACCGGAAGAGCAGTACAATCAATACCACGATTTTCTTCTCTCCTGTCTCGATTCGTTTCGAGAGCATGAAAATGCGGTGTATCGTCCCGGCCCGGTAAGTCAGTTCTACTATCCCTTTCCCGGAGAAAACGCGGAGAGACGAAACTTTTCGATCTTTGGTTCAAACAATGATGTTCTCATCGATTCGGGTGAAATCGATGCCTCTCAAGTGCTTATCGAACGTGAGGCAAGAGTGCTCGTCAATTTTCATAAAGACCGGGACAGTGCCTGGCGGCGGTTTTACAGACAGATTTATCGTGACAATTACTCGAGAATGGAACCTCTCTACGAGGTTTTGAAAACCGTGGTAGACGAGCGGGGGATTACCCGCCGGGAATTACCGGCAAAGCTTCTCTCATGGGTCCAGAATTATTCTTATTCGCGAACCGAAACATTTGCAGATATACTCTCTCCGTTAGAGGCAGCGCTCAGTCTTACAGGTGACTGTGATTCGAGAGGGCTCGTATACATCACCCTGCTTCATTATTTTGGTATAGATGCAATACTCATGGTGTCGATGGAGTACGGACACAGTGTTGCTGCTGTCGACATCGAAGGGAAAGGTGCTCGATTTCAATTCGAAGGGACGGAATATCTTATCGCGGAGACTACGGAGAAAGTTGACCTCGGCCTTATCGCATCAGATATGGCTGACCCCGCCGGATGGGTCCCGATCGACCTGAGAATGTAGAAATTCAGGTGTAACAAGGTTTGAGGCAGCAGGCAAATCATTCACCTTGATGAAACCTCCAATTTATGTGATAGTGAACACTCATTAGCATCACACAAATAGTTGAAATCGAACACAGAGTGGAGGATTTTATGGATATTTTAACGCTCAACTGCGGCAGCTCATCCGTCAAATATCAAATCTATAATTGGGAAAAACGCGAAGTTATTGGAAAAGGCATTGTCGAGCGAATCCATTTGGAAGATTCGTTTATAGAACATCAGACCATCGGGAAGGACGAGTATAAGAAGGAATATCCCTGTCCATCGCACAAAGAAGCCATAGAGCTTATTATTAAAACGGTTGCAGATCCGGATATCGGGGCAATAGAGAATATCAATGAGATCAAAGCGGTCGGGCACAGAGTAGTTCACGGCGGGGAGCGGTTCGCCAAATCGGTAATAATCGACGATCAGGTAAAACAGACGATTGATTCGCTGAAACAGCTGGCACCTCTCCACAATCCGGCCAATCTGATGGGTATTGAAGGCGCCCAGGAAGTGCTCCCCGATGTTCCCCATTGCGGTATTCTGGATACTGCCTGGCACCAAACCATGCCGGAAAAGGCTTTTCTCTATGCCCTGCCTTATGAGTGG
Source organism: uncultured Spirochaetales bacterium (assembly GCA_964557375.1). Lineage (GTDB taxonomy): Bacteria > Spirochaetota > Spirochaetia > SPDA01 > CAZJBZ01 > CAZKZZ01. The sequence goes on from CAZKZZ010000010.1 coordinate 34,993, forward strand.
TACGAAAAATACAACGTAAGACGGTACGGATTCCATGGTACTTCCTTTCTCTACACTGCAAAACGGGCATCCGTACTGTTGGGAAAGGACCCGTTTGATACCAACCTTATTATTGCCCATATCGGTAACGGATCGAGCATCAATGCCGTTAAAAACGGGGTTTCTGTCGATACATCCATGGGCCTTACTCCTTTAGAAGGTCTGGTCATGGGTACCCGCAGCGGAGACCACGATCCCGCCATCTCATTCTATATTATGAGGCAGACCGGTATGTCCGCGGAAGAGGTAGAAACCACCCTCAACAAAAAGAGCGGCGTATTAGGAATTACCGGAAAATGGGTCGACCGGCGTGACATCGAGCTGGCGGCCGAGGACGGGAATGAGCGGGCGCAGCTGGCCATAGAAGTAGAGGCGTATAGAATCAAAAAATATATCGGTTCATACGCGGCAGTATTGGGAGAGGTCGACGCGATCGTTTTCACGGCCGGAGTCGGGGAGCGGGGACCGATTACCCGGGAGTACGCTACCGCCGGACTGGAGAAGTTCGGTATCAAAGTGGATAAAGAGAAAAACTGGGCCTCAATGACCCGTAACGGCGAGACGGAGATCTCGGCTGCCGACTCTGAAGTTAAAGTGTACGTTATCCCGACTGATGAAGAACTGGTAATGACCGAGGACACATACGCTCTCATGGAGGGCACATATGATGTTCATACGAACTTTACCTACACCTTCGAGAGCAGGGATTATGTCAACAAGGGGCGAAAACAAGCCCTCGAGCGCGATCTCGAGAAAAGACCCGGGCTCGATAAAGTGTTGGTAAAACCGTAAGTATTCCTGCGTATAGGTAACTAACAGGTTTTATTTCTGGAGCGTTTTGCGGTGGATTTCGTCGGCTGCCTTGTCCCCTTCCAGATAGCGGATAATGGCTACCGCGAACTCTGCTGCTGTTCCAGGCCCCCGGCTGGTAATGACATTTCCGTCAACAACCACACGGTCTTCGCTAAATTTGATGTCATCAGAAAACTTCTCTTCGAATCCCGGATAACAGGTCGCATTTTTTCCTGCTAAAATGCCCGTTGGAGCTAAGACCACTGCAGGTGCCGCGCAAATAGCAGCTACCAGTTTTCCGGCTCTATAGGTACTTTGGATGATGTCGTTGGCCTTTTGGGATTTTGCGATATGTTCGGCTCCAGGCATTCCCCCCGGCATAATAACGGCATCGAGAGGTTCCTCGAGTTGATCGACCTCGGTGTCCGCGGTAATGTGAATGTCATGTCCGCCTGTAATGGTTTTTTTTCCGATGCCCGCGGTAATTACTTTTATACCCGCCCGGCGGAGAAAATCAACTTGGGTGAGAGCTTCAACCTCTTCACACCCATCTGCTAAAAAAACTGCTGCTGTACTCATAATTCCTCCTTTTTTAATACTTCATCGACCTGAAGAAGCATCTCTTCTGTCTGTTCCCAGCCGATGCAGCTGTCCGTTATGGAACAGCCGTAGATAAGGTTATGCTTATCGGCAGGAATATCCTGACGGCCTTCTTTCAGATTGCTTTCGATCATGAACCCGACTATAGATCTCCTGCCGCGTATACGCTGGTCGAGAATCGAGCGGAGTACTCTTTCCTGTTTATGGGGGACCTTGCTCGAGTTCGCATGACTGCAGTCGATAAATATTGCCGGGTTTACACCGATTGTCTCGAGCATTTCCTCGGCTTCTTCGACATGTTCCTCATAATAATTTGGGCCTGTCCGCCCTCCCCGAAGGATGATGTGGGTGGCATTATTTCCTGTCGTTTTCAGCATGCACGTTTTCCCATCCTGATCGATACCAATAAAACTGTGAGGACTTCGCGAAGATTTCACAGCATCGAGAGCAAGCTGATAATTCCCGCTCGTACTGTTTTTAAAGCCGACAGGCATAGAAAGACCGCTCGCCATCTCCCTATGGGTTTGGCTTTCGATTGTGCGGGCGCCGATCGAAGCCCAGGAGATAAGATCGGAGATGTACTGGGGCACAATCGGGTCGAGCACCTCCGACCCGACGGGAAGCCTCATTTTCGTAATTTCCAACAGCAGCCTCCGCGCGCTCCGCAAACCTTCAGCGATATCATAACTGCCGTCTAAGTGCGGGTCGACAATCAGTCCCCTCCATCCAAGTGTTGTGCGGGGTTTCTCGAAATATACCCGCATAATAATCCTGATAGTATCTTTGGTTTTTTCAGAGATACGGGAGAGCCGTTGTGCGTATTCGAGACCTGCTTCCGGATCATGGATCGAGCACGGTCCTACGACCGCGATCATCCGGTGATCTTTCTTCTCCAAGATTCGGGTGATCTCCTCCCTGCCTCTGACAACAGTATTGCTGCTCTCCTCAGTCATAGGGATCTCGGTCTTGAGATCTTTTGGAGAGATAAGGGGCTGAATGCCCGCTATACGTAAATCATTGGTCTGAATAATCATGATGCGCTGCCTTCTTCGATCCAAGTATTCCATGTTTCGGGATCATACCCGACTGTAGCTCTCTGCCCGTTTCTTACGATCGGTAATTTGAGTAAAAAATTATTCTCTAAAAGCTCTTCAAAGATATCGAACTCCATATATGATAACCCTTTTTTTTCATACTCCCTGCTCTCGGTGTCTATGAGCTCATCAACGGGCACCGCGGAGCTAATGTTCTTCAACTCTCCTTCCGAAAGCGGGCGTTCTTTTAGGTCGACGAACTGGAAAGGGACTCGCCTCTCCTTGAAAAACCGCTCCGCTTTCCTCGTATCGTTGTTTTTTTTCGTTCCGATTACTTGGATGTTCATATCGCTTTCTCTATACTAAAGATTATTGTAAAAAAATGTAAGGACAAGAGGAGGTGTAACAGCATGAAAACTGAACGGGTAAAACATATTATAGCAAGTAAACCCGATGAACGGACTGTACTAGTTGAAGGATGGGTGAGGACTAAGAGGGATTCGAAAAACGTCTGTTTTTTTGAAATTAACGACGGCTCCTGTCTGAAGAGCCTTCAGATCATCATCGAAAAAGATAGTTTCGTAAATACCGAAATAATCCAGAAAATCAATACCGGTGCCGCCGTCAGGGTCGAGGGGGTACTCAGGGCCTCACCGGGAAAAGGGCAGAGTGTTGAAGTAGCTGCAACTGAGGTCATTGTTCATGGCGAAGCACCGGAAGATTACCCGCTCCAGAAAAAACGGCATTCATTTGAATATTTACGTGAAATAGCACATTTGAGGCCGAGGACGAATACGTTCGGCGCGGTTGCCAGGGTAAGGCATCAGATGAGTTATTCGATTCATAAATTTTTTCATGACCGCGGCTTTTACTACATCCACACGCCCATTATTACCGCCAGTGACGCGGAAGGTGCGGGGGAGATGTTTCAGGTAACAACGCTTCCTCTCACCGATATACCCAAAAATAACGGGAGTGTCGATTATTCCGAGGATTTTTTCGGAAAACAGGCTGCTCTCACCGTAAGCGGTCAACTCGAAGCGGAAATATACGCCTTGGCACTCAAGAACGTATACACCTTCGGGCCGACATTTCGGGCGGAGAACTCGAATACGAGCAGACATCTCGCCGAGTTCTGGATGATCGAACCGGAAGTTGCCTTCTGCGATATCACCGGCAATATGGACCTGGCGGAAGAGTTTATCAAGGTCATATTCGAAGAAGTACTGGACCGGTGTGAAAGTGACATGGAGTTCTTTGACAAATGGATCCAGCCCGGAATTCTGGACAACCACCGGCATATCCTGCAATCGGATTTTGCCCGGATATCATACACGGATGCTGTCGAACAGCTGGAAAAAGCGGAAGCTGATTTCGAGTATCCTGTCTCATGGGGAGCAGATCTGCAGTCGGAACACGAGAAGTACCTCACCGAGAAAGTGTACAAACGGCCCGTGATCGTTACCGATTATCCGAAAGAAATAAAGGCGTTCTACATGAAACTCAACGACGATGGAAAAACCGTCCGGGCGATGGATGTACTCGTTCCCCGGTTAGGGGAGATAATCGGAGGAAGTGAAAGAGAAGCCGATTACGAGACGCTCAGGTCCCGAATAAAAGAGATGGGGCTGGATGAGAAGGAGTACTGGTGGTATCTGGATTTGAGAAGGTACGGTACGGTTCCTCACGCCGGTTTCGGGCTCGGGTTCGAGCGGCTTATCCAATACATTACCGGCATGCAGAATATACGAGATGTCATTCCTTTTCCCCGCGCTGTCCACACCATCGAATTCTAGAGGTTAAAAAGGTTTAAAAGGCCCAACGAGAACCAGGGAACGTAGGTGATGAGCAGGACAGTAACCAGCAGAATAAGGAAAAACGGCACGATGTTTTTTGAGATCTTTACGAGGGGCTGATTGAACCTGTAGGAAGCGAGGAAGAGGTTCAGTCCGACCGGCGGAGTCAAATATCCGAGCTGCAGATTGGCGAGGAAAATAATGCCTAAATGGACCGGATGGATCCCGAATAAATTGCCTAAGGGGATGATAAGAGGGGCTATCACCATAATGGCGGAAAAAATATCCATGAACATCCCCGTAATGAGCAGGGCGATATTTAAGAGGATGAGAAAAAGATACTTCGATGTAATTGCAGTTTCTACCCAGGTAGTTAGCTTGAGCGGTATCTCCGCATCGATGATAAAGTAGGAGAGGCCTTTGGATGCTGCGAGGATTATCAATACTCCGCCGATGATGGGAGCACATTTCATAAAGACCCGGGGGATGTCCTTCAATTTCAGGTCCCGGATGATGATCGTCTCTACAACGAATGCATATACTGCAGCAAGGGCGGCCGTTTCAACGAGAGTGGTCAAACCGCCGAAGTAGCTTACGAGAATGATTACCGGAAGCAGCACTTCCCATATCGCCCCATGAAGAGAAGATACGGCTTCCTTTATACTGAACGGAGTTCTCATCGTCTCTTTTCGCTTTACCGCAGCGCCTACCCCCAAAATGATGAGAGCAAACATCATGAGGAAACCCGGGATAATACCGCCTACGAACATTTTCATTACATCGACCTGCGCGGCGACTCCGTAGATGATGATGGGCAGACTCGGAGGAAAGAGCAGTCCGATGCTTCCTGATGAAGTCAAGAGCCCGGTCCCGAAATTATCGGTATACCGTTTGCTCTCTACCAAAACCGCGTAGAGGAGCGCCCCGAGGGCGAGGATCGTAACTCCCGTAGCTCCGGTAAACGTCGTAAAAAACGATGATACGATTATGGCCATGATGGCCATTCCGCCGGGCAGCCAGCCGAAAAACGCCTGAAACAGTTTTATAAACCGTTTTCCGGCCCCGCTCTCCGAAAGGATAAAACCGGCCATCGTAAACAGGGGAATGGCGGGGAGATTATTGCTGGTAAGCATGCCGTAGCTTTCGTTGGCGATGATCTCGAGCGGGTTCCCTGTCCCGGTAAAAAGCATAAAGGCAATGCCGCCTAATACGATAAAAATCGGGGTCCCTGCCATTGCTCCGAGTATGAGAACAACGATGAGGGGGAGGGTCAGGACCGGTCCGACAGTGTACTGCACTTCAGCGAGAATATCGATAAAAGGTGGAATCTCGAAGAGAAATGTGTAGGCGATATTGGTCAAAGGGCCGAGCCCTAAAAAAAGACCGAGTATAAATCCGAAAAACGTGATCACCCTGCTTGAGCCCTTCTTTGGAGAAGCGGCGTAAAACCGTACTGCTATGAGGAAGAACCCTACAGGCATGATTGCCGCAATGAGCTGTATAGGGAAGATTCCCACCTTTCTGCTCGGATCGAACCCGATAAATACAAAGGAGAGAGAACTCAAAAAGAAGGCGAACGAAAACGCAACCGATAAAAAGCTGTTTACAGTTTTAATATAGACTGAGAACGGCTCTTTTACTGCTTCAGAGGTGATATTAAGGGCAAGATGTCTTTTTTCGCGGGTTGTAATCAGCCCGCCGACGAAGGTGACCCATAGAACAAGGTGAAAAATATAATTGGTGGCACCGGGGATGCCCGTTTGAATGACTTTCCGCAGGATGACTTCGGCAATCGGGATGGCTGCTAAGAGAACGAGTATAAGGGTGACAATGCTGTTTTCAGCTGCTGCGAGAAGTCCGCTCGCCCGGTGTTGTTTCATTGTCAGTTTCTAAACTCTTCTAAATGTTTGTTTATGAGATTGTATATCCTCTCAGAGAAGGATTTTCCGACTACCATTTCAAATCCCCATTCGAACTCTTTTCTCCACTCTTCACGGGCGTCTCGAGAAACGGAGACGATCTCGACACCCTGGTCTTTGAGCACACTGATCGCTTCCTGTTCCAAATCCTGGAGATTTTCATAGAGATCATCAGCAACATCAGATGCAATTTGCAGCAGTTCCGGTTTAAGGTCATCATCGATGCGGTTCCAAGCCCGGTCGGTCATGACGAATCCGCCGAGTACGGGAGAGATGGGGAAATCCATCATATAATCGACCACATTATAGAGTTGATACGCGGTGGCCCCTAAGGGGACATTGTAGCAGGCGTCTACCATTCCGCTGCTCAAAGCGGTTGCAACATCACTCATGGCAATCGGAAGAACAGTGTATCCCATAGTTTTCCACGCCTGAAACATTGCCGGGTCGATATCGGAGCCTGCAATCTTGAGTTTGCGCAGGTCTTCGGGGTACTCTATTTTCTTTGTCGAAAAGAAATGGATCCAGCCGGCCTGGGTCCAGGATATAACTTGAAATCCGGCCTTCTTAATGCCCTCACTCAATACAGGAGAAATCCGTTTAAAAACGTATTCGTATTCTTCGTTGCTGGTAATGAGAAAAGGTACACTCAGTGCGACTGTATCCGGGGCAAGGTCATTGAGGCCGAGGCTTGTAAAGACACCTCCCTGCAGCTGATTGAACCGCATTTTTCTGATCATATCTGCTTCGTCCCCTGCTATGCCGCCTGGGTAGATCTTCATTATAATCTCTCCGTCCGATGCTTCGCTCCATCCGGCGGCAATTCGGCGAAGGGCCCTGTCCCATGGCGAGCCTTTCGGTACTAAACTTCCTACTTTAATTGTTACCGGACGGGCAAAGAGCGCGTTTGATGCGGTTACGATAAAAATAAAGGTCAAGAGTAAGAGGATTGTTCTCCTTTTCATCTGGTGTTTCTCCTAAAAGGTTTTGTGTTCAGAGCATCAAATAAAAAAGTCTTCTATATGGTCGAGATACCACCGGGCTTTGTCCTGCATAACGATAATAAGCAGCCGGTTATCAGGATCGGCATTCGGATCTATTGCAAGTGCCTTTTCGAGCAGCGTGACAAACTCTTCTCTGTCCTGGTGCTTGATCGATAATGTTGTGGCAAGTGAGACGTAAGGGGTGGGATCAGTCCCTTCGGAAAGCTCGACGGCCTTTTCGAAGTGGTGCCGTGCCTTCTGTTCATCCCCCCCCATATCCGCCGGCAGAGAGGAGTAATAAAGAATATAGAACTGATGAATCAAACCATCATTAAAATCCGGATCGAGTTGATACGCCTTCTCCATGAGAGCAGATGCTTTTGTGAGGTCCACTGAAAGATCGAGATCAAAAAAATCAACCGAAATAGCGGCAAACCATCCCGCACTGCACCAGTAGAGATACGGGACATCTTCTTTTGTCATCTCCTCAAACAATGCACTGTCCAGCAGCCCCGAAATCTCTGTTTCTACCAGTTCCATGAAACCGGGGTGGCGTACTTCGATGGCGCGGAGGACATAGTCCCTTCCCCGTAAATACATTTTTTTCGCCCGTTCGAGCATCTCTTCCTGTTTTCTGTACTCGACATCAGGGAGCATATCAGCCGGTGTGTGTACAAAAGCGTTGGCATACATAATGAAACCCATACCTGTATTGAGCAGTAGTCCGGTATGGTCCGGACTTTTCTGTAGGAGCGTTTCATACAGCTTCAATGAAAAGGGAAGGGCGTCTTTTACGAGCTGGGGATCATTGTCGGCTGTAAATACATTACCGCCTTCTGTTCCTCCCAAAACATCACTAACTGCATCCACCGCCAGTTTATTGATAGAACAGGCGGAAAAAAGGATTGCAGCGGTAAAAAGGACTATTATGGTCGTCTTTTTCATGTTCACCATGTAATATGACATGTATAGCGGGGAATTTCAACATTTTTTGTTTTTTATTTGATTTTCCTGTGCAGTTCTCGGTCAAACGAGTCGGCGAAGGCTTTTATATCCCGTTTACCGAAACGGTCCGATTCTTCGATGTAAATTCCAGACTCCCGTAATGACTTTGAGATATCCCTCAGAGAAAGACGTTCCCTGATTGAATTGAAGTCAAAGACCGTACCCCTGTCATTCAATACCGTTACCCCTTCCGTTACAAGGTCATGGGCAAGGGGAATGTCTCTGGTTATCACCATGTCTTCCAAAGAGACATGCTCTACGATGTACGTGTCTACCGCTTCGGGGTCGGGCGGGACGACAATCATCGTAGAAAATGGGGTCTTCACACCGGGGATGTCTCTGTTTGCAATAAAAACCGCGGGGACCTTTTTACTGTTGCATGCCTTTATTACGATTTCTCTTACCCGGGGCGGGCAGGAATCGGCATCGACAAAGATTTTCATCGATTTCTGAAGGTATTACACCGGAACATAAGCGCGGTAGAGCACCGCTTCTCCGGTAATCGTATATCCGTCTGCCGCGGCGCTTACGGCAAATGATTCACCCTGATCGAACTCGAACCGATCGCCGTTTTGTTTTGCGGTCACCTTTCCGCTGCCCTCTAAGCAGATCAGCAGTTCGATGGATTCCTGTCTGCTGTTCTCGTAGGGTGTATCATGTGTTGTAGTTATTTTGGCTAATCCGAAATCCTTTATAGGTGCTGGATAGACGATTTCAGTCTTACCTCCCTGTATCGGTTTGATCAATTCCGGCGGACCTTCGGAAAAAGTGAGGACATGAATCAGTTCCGGAATATCCATATGTTTTGATGTCAATCCGCCCCGAAGAACATTGTCCGAGTTCGCCATCAATTCGATACCGGTCCCTTCGATATAGGCGTGAAGTTCACCGGGAGGGAGAAACATCGCTTGGCCCGGCTGGAGTTCGAGTACGTTGAGAAAGAGAGGACACAGTACCCCGATGTCACCCGGGTAATACTTCTGCAGTTTCCGCATAACCCGGTATCGCAGTAGTGAAGAGCCTTCTACCTGTTTGAGTACCTGTGCGGTCAAAGCAGTGCAGTAATCTCTATCGAGCTCCATCAGTTTGCGGAAAAATGTCTTTAAGCCTTCACTGTCCGGTTCAGTTTTTAGCTCTTTTGCCATCTCATTGAACTCAGGTATATCGTAGCCGGAAAACTCGGCAATGATATCATCAACCTTCCTGAATCCGCGCATGGCCAGATACGGTTTTACCGCGCATATTATTTCCGGTTTATGATTGTCATCTCGGTAGTTCCGTTCGGGAGCATCGAGAGGAATACCTTTCTTGTTTTCACGCTCAAAACCCCGTTTTGCCTGGTCGAGATTCGGATGTGCCTGGATGGAAAGCGGTTTTGCAGCTGCAATGACCTTAAACAGAAACGGCAGTTTGCCTCCGAATTGACTGCTGGTCTTGTTTCCGAGTATCGACTCGGGTTGCGCGGCTATCAGCCGGTCGAGCGTTTCTTCTCCGGATTCAGTGACCACCTTCGATGGAGCTTTGTGATGAGTTCCCATCCACAATTCAGCCATCGGCGCATGTTCAGGATTATCGATTTTCAGTAATTCCGGTAGTGCAGTGGCAGACCCCCATGCATACTGTTGAATTTCATTGTTTAGTTTATAGATATTCATAACTACATCATAGTATGACTGCATTTTCCCGTCAACGTTGCCGTCAGGGCGGGGCCTTGTTACCATGCAGTCGCCTTGACCTTTTATCCTGTTCATTTTATAAAAAAAGAACCTGAAATCGGCTTTACGTGAGGAGTCTCAATTTCGGAAAAACCCCATACAGGAGGGCAATGATGAATACAATCTCTACACTTCAGCAGGCTCGATACGCCTACAAACCAAAACTGCCGAGTAGTATCCGCGGCAGTATTACAGATATCAGTTTGAAATTCGGTGAACCGACCGAATCGGCAGGAAATCAATCTGAATTAAAACAGCGGTTTTCTCATACATACGGACAACCGCTGGTCGAGTTCGTAAAAGGAGAAAATGATAAAGTAGGAAAGCAGATAAACGTCGGGGTTGTCCTCTCTGGCGGGCAGGCCCCGGGAGGCCATAACGTTATTGCCGGCATTTTCGATGGATTGAAAGCAGGTAATCCGGACTCGAAACTGTTTGGCTTTTTGGGAGGCCCCGCCGGTATCCTCGAGAATAAAGTTATCGAAATAACCGCGCAATATCTCGACCAATATCGAAACACTGGCGGGTTCGACATAATCGGTTCCGGTCGAACGAAATTAGAAACCGAAGAACAGTTTGAAACCTGTCTCGAGGTGTTTCATAATAGAAATATATCTGCATTGGTTATTATCGGGGGCGATGATTCCAATACAAACGCAGCACTTCTAGCCGAATTCATAGAGGAAAAGGGAGAAGAAATTCGGATTATCGGGGTACCCAAGACGATCGACGGTGACCTCAAAAATGATTATATAGAGACTTCTTTTGGATTCGACACCGCGACCAAATCTTACTCGGAGCTGATTGGAAATATCGAGCGGGATGCAAACAGTGCCAAAAAATACTGGCATTTTATCAAACTTATGGGCCGTTCTGCTTCTCATATCGCCTTAGAGTGTGCTCTGCAGACCCATCCGAACTACACCATTATTTCGGAGGAGATCGATGAGAAGCAGATGACCCTCGATCATATCGTGCAGGAAATCGTGGATACAATCGTGAAGCGTTCTGAAAACGGTGATAATTTCGGTGTCGTTCTGATTCCGGAGGGACTGGTTGAGTTTATTCCGGAGATGCGCTCTTTGATTTCAGAATTAAATGATATCCTTGCTGAATCGAGTGCTTACTTCGAAACACTGCATACATTCGAGGAACAGACGGAATGGGTAAACAAACGGCTTTCTAAGGACAACTCTTACGTATTCTCCTCCCTGCCCAATTCAATTCAGCGTCAGCTGCTTATGGACAGGGACCCGCACGGCAATGTGCAGGTCTCCCGTATTGAAACCGAGAAATTAATCATAGAATTGGTGGAGAACAGGCTCAAAGAAATGAAAACTGAAGGTACTTACAAAGGTAAGTTTTCAACACAGAGCCATTTTTTCGGGTATGAGGGAAGGTGTGCTTTTCCTTCCAATTTTGATGCTGATTACTGCTATTCCCTCGGATACATCTCCTCTCTTTTGACGGCGATGGAGCTCAACGGCTATATGGCTTCGGTTCGAAACCTCTCAGCACCTGCCGATAAATGGATTGCGGGGGGTGTACCGATTACAATGATGATGAACCTCGAACAGCGAAAGGGAAAGCTCAAACCCGTTATAAAAAAAGCACTGGTCAATATTGAAGACAAACCGTTTAAGACGTTTGCCCGTAATCGGGATGATTGGGCCATTAAGAACAGTTACCTCTATCCGGGAGCAATCCAATATTTTGGTCCGGCTGAGGTGTGCGATCAGCCCACGATCACTCTCTCGCTCGAACAGGGTTCCTGACCGGGACGAGCTCCGCACTCTCTGAGGGAATCCACCCTTCGGTCCGGCCGGCTGTTTTGATGCGGTACCAGCCGCTTCGCTCTCCGATTACCGTGATCTCGGTTCCGGGAGAGAGCGGCAGCTCTCCAATCGGTGAGAAAACAACGCCGTCTCCTTCTCGCGGAGATACCTCTTCCATAACCACAGCCTGCGGGGGGCTGAATGCAATGACACATGTTACTGCTAAAAAAAATGCGGCAGCAAACCCGGTCGAAACCACGAAATACGTAACAGCAGTTTGAATGCCGCGCCGCGGTTTATATCGAGTCCGGTCCAAACCTGACTCTATAGGCTTTGCATGCCGGGACCGAAGGCGGAAAAAGGGAACCGGCCTGCCGGAGTTTACAAGTTTTACCTGCAAGAGGAGTGCAACTCCAATCGAGGCGAGTGAGAAAAAAATAGTAAAAAGGGTAAAGGCTGTTTTCGGGGTAAAGAGAAAATGCCTAAACGTATGTGCAGTACGGCGTTGTTCGTTCATATAGTTCTCGGTTTTTTGAAGACGGTTTCGCAGGTAAAGCAGATTATTCTTACATCGATACTCTCTCGGCCCGTAGTACAGCCCCCGCTTGTAGAAGAGTACCGCTTTTCCCGTCTCCCCGAGCTGCGCGTAGATATTGCCGATATTACAAAAAAGCCTGCCGTTTACAATATGACCCTGTTCGAAGAGCTGTTTGTATCGCAGCAGAGCCTTTTCGAACAGAAGCTTTTGAGCTGAAGCCTCTTCTGCCCGCAGACCCTCCTTATAATAGCGGTTTGCCTCAGTGAATATGTGTTCTACGTCTTTCCGGTCCCCGATGGCACCTTGTGCAGCTCCAAAAGGTATCGAAATGAAGAGAAAAACCATTACTGTGAAAGCTGTATGGAAGCTTCCGGGTCTTTTCACCTGTCCGCTACCTCCTCTTCCCGAGTTTGATCCGGCATTGATTGATCATGCTGCAATTGATCGAGGCATTCGATCGTCTCGTTATAGCAATCGTTTACTGCTTCGATTTTGGCTTCTCCTTCAGGTGTCCCTGTATATCTGATCTTCTGTATTCTGTTGAGAATTTTCTCTAGGTTAGCGACCGTATTGTGAGAATATCCTCTTTCCAGCAGAGCAGCTGTTATCTCGTCGGGAGTGGAGGAAGAGGGGGGGAGGGAGAGTTCACGGCAAAAGTAACGGACCAGTGTTTTGTAGAGTTTTCCGCATGATACGAAACGGCCATTAAGAATTTTTTCCCGCAGCTCATCGAGGCCGGTCCCCTTCTCTGCGGTCATCCTAGAGGTGCGGTTCTTTTTTCCTTTTTTATAGAAGAAGAGTGAGGCAGCTGCCGCAGCCGGGCCCAAAATGATAAAAATGAGATGGAGGGGGTAGGAGGTGATTCTAAACGAATTGCTGCGCAGGGCGGCCGGGCCCGTATAATTGGTTTCCAGCAGCTGCTCCCCGATCTCAGAGGCTTCATCAAAAGCTTCGCCGGTTGTATTTCCTTCGAGGTCTTCGAGTGTCATCACCTGTTCCTCCCGCACAGTAATCGGGATAGGCTTACTCGAAGTCCGGCGGTACCGCTCCTGTTCGGGATCAAAAAAGGAAACGGTAATAGGAGGAATTTTTTCTATCCCCGGATGAAGCGGGCGGATTGAGAGCGTAACCGTCCTGCCTGTATTGCTCTTAACCGTCGTATCCACCCCACCGGTGAGTTTGAATTGATTTCTGAAGCCGTCCAGTTCACCGATGTCGGGAAGCTCGAACTGTTCGAGATACGGGTCCCCCGACAGGGAAACGGTGAGTGTAATTGGTTCGAGCACGGCCGCCTCTCTCGGTTCCGCCTCGGCTGTAATGGAGATATCTCCCACGATTCCGGAAAAATCTTTCGGTTTATTTTTTTCGGGCAGCGGTTTTACCTCGAGCGAGAGCTCGTTCGACGGTATTACAAACGGCGCACTGTCAGAGACCAAAGACACCATTGCTTTCGGTATATAGTACCTGCCAATTTTGCGGGGCGTTACCACTCTTTTTATCGTAAGGGTGGTATATTGTCTTTTATCGAGGCGGTCTTCTCCCCGTATTGCTGTAATCTCCTGCCTCCCGAGAGGGATCCGCAGCCTGGTGGCACTCGCCTGTGCGCTGTCAAGCGGCGGGTCCGAAAACCGGAACTCCTTGCGGTCTAAAAACGGAATACGCAGGTCGAAAGAGTTTACATCATCCCCAATATACCAGACGAGAGAGAAAAGAAGCGATTCTCCTACATACACTTCATCTTTTGAAAATGATGCACGTAATTTAAAGGCTTCTGTCTCTTTCGGCTGTTCTGCAGTAATTGTAATGGGATCAGTTTTGTACTGTTTATCGCCTACTGTAACAGCAACAGAAGGAATTTCCAATTTTCCGAGCTCAGTGGGCACCATTTTATACGGCAGTATGTACTCCTTATGCAATTCTTCGATGGTTTTATTATTGATGATGGTAATCGTACTGCTGCTGTTGACTCTCCCCCCGAGGAATGTAGCCTCAAACTGTTCTAAATTGTCGAGCTCGGGAGGATCAGCTCGGTCACTGCCGATAACTCGAATTTGATAGATAAAGCTTCCGCCCTGATATACTTCGGTCTTGTTTACTTCAGCCTCTACCGTAATTTCCTCGCTAAAAACTAAAAGCGGAAAAAACACGGAGAGGAGGATCATGGTCGTAAAGAGAATCTTTCCCTTACCAGTTTTTACCATTTCTCCCTCCCGGAGAGCTCCCTTCTAATTGGTTGAGAGTGTCTTTTTCCTCCTGTTCATGATCGAGTATCTCATCGATAAGATTTCGAGTCTCTTCGCTCATCTTCGGCTTCTGCGGCTGATCTCGGTTTTGTGCCGGAGGCTGTTCCCTCCGGTCCTGCTCCTGCGATTCATCCTCCTGAGGTTCATCCTCCTGCGGTCCACCCTGCTCATTTTTCCGATTCTGTTCATCCTGTTCGGAGAGTTTGGATAGCAGCCGTTTTGCAACCTCCATGTTGTAGCCGGCTTCAGGAAACTGCTCTTCTATCTCTAATGCTCTTTGATAAGCTTTCAGAGATTCTTCGAGTAATGATGCTGCCGCTTTTGAGTCTGCCGGTAAAAGCTGTTCGGCATGTTTTACCAATGCGTTGCCCACATTATACAAAATTACCGCCTGTTCTCCTTTTCTTGTTTTACTGCTTGCCCGAAAAGATGCAGCTGCTTCTTCGAACGAGCCGTTTCTATACTGTTCGACAGCATGTTCGAACCCTTCCTCTTCTTCGGATGCCCCGACTGCAGCAGCAGAGAACGCGGTGAGAAACAGTCCAACTGTAATGAATAAAACTTTGATCGTTTTCATGTTTTTCTCACAATACTATCCGCGATCATCAGAACCAGGGCGATAAGAAAGAAGAGCTGAAACTGTTCTTTATACCGGGTTATTGTCCGTACAGTTGTTGCCGTTTCTTCCCGCTGATGAATGAGCTCGGAATAGATGGAGCTCAATTCGAAACTCTTTGTTGACGCATGGAGATATCTCCCTCCGGGGGTAAGAGAAGCTATATTGCGCAGTGTTTTCGAATCCAGTTTGGTCCACACCTCTTCTCCTTTAAAGGTAAGATACTCGCCATCTCTTTCGCCCGGTATTCTGCTCCCTCTTTTTTCGTCTCCGATCCCAATGGCAATTAAACGGATTCCCCGTTCCGCGAGCAGTTTTGCCGCTCGTTCCGGTGAACCGATGTGGTTTTCTCCATCAGTTATGAGCACAACATCGGTATACCGGGAAGAATCGGTCAGGACGAGCTGCTCGGCAACTTTACGCAGAGCTGATTCGATGTTAGTCCCGCTGCGGGCCGGTTCAACAGAAGCAAGCTGGTTTACCATGGCGCGAAAGAAATTGTAGTCGAGGGTAGGGGGCGAGAGAATCTGCGCGGTTTCCGAGAATGCTACCAGGCCGACCCGGTCCCCCTGTACCGACTGCTGCGTGTCCAGTATTTCGATTTTTGCCCTCTCCAGTCTATTCGGTTTTAAATCTTCGGCCAACATGCTGCGGGACACATCAACGACGAAAATGATATCTCTCCCTTCCTGTTCGATCTGTATCTCTTCCCGCTGCCAAGAAATGCCGGCGATACCGATGATGAGAAACAGAATGATAAGAGAGAGAATAATTGCCATACGTATATGGCGGGGGCGAGAAGGAGCCGAAATCTGGGAAAAAGTCTCTGCAGCCTCTCTCTTTTTCCTGAATGAACGGCGTATCAGGAGGAGTATTACGGGAACGAAAAAAAGAAGACTGAGGGCTTCCGGTTGTGAAAAATGGAGGATGTTCATGGTAATTTTCTCAAAACAGTCAAACTCAGTATTCTTTCGATAACGAAAAAGAGAAGAGCTGCGAGACCGAAATAGCTGTAGGCCTCCTTATAATCGGTGTATAGGAGCGATTCTACCTCACTTTTCTCTAGAGCATCGATTTCCCTGTAGATCTCCCGCAGACTATTCCCGTCTTCCGCTTTTCGAAATATTCCTCCAGTCGCAGCGGAAATCTTTTCCAGCTCACCACTGTTCATCTCCGATCTCGACGGAATACGGGTTTCACCGAAAGGAGTGTTCACCGTAATATATCCGCTTCCCCCTATTCCTATCGCGTAAATTGTAATGCCCCATTTATGGGCTATTTCTGCAGCCTCCGCCGGTGTGTATTTTCCTGAATTGTTCTCTCCGTCGGTAAGAAGGATGATAATTTTGCTTTTTATCGAATAATCATCATCAACTAAAGTTTCTACCTGTTTCAGTCTTGCCGCGGCAAGAGCAATTCCGTCACCAATGGCTGTCCCGTCCTCGCTTTTCGAAGTCACGATACGCAAAGCGTCGAGTCTTTCCAATAGTGGTTCATGAGAGAGAGACAAAGGCCAGAGTGTGTCGGAGTATCGGGCAAAAGAAATAAACCCGATAAGATCATCCGGTCTTCCCGATAGCCCGGGTCCGGTATCCGGATCATCTCCCGCGACAAAATGGGAGAATATTGACTTTACTGCCTCGAACCTTGTTGTTAATTTTCCATCGAACTCTATTTCGGTTGCCATACTTCCGGAACGGTCCAGCACCATCTGAATAGCCACCCCTTCGCTGATGTCTCGTATTTCTTCTTTGCCGTATTGAGGCCGGGCAATGGCAGTAATAAGCAATCCGAGTGCGATTGCCTGGAAAACCGGAGGGGTGAAACGTGAAAGCTTCTGTTTTAACGAGAGAGGCAGGGTCCTAAGCAGGCCCAGCGACGGAAAAGTGACGGTGTTTTTTTTCCTACAAAGAAACCTTTTCACTAAAAACAGCAGGGGAATGATGAATAACAGATAGAGCAGATGCGGATTGGCAAATTGCATGCTTATTCCGATTCCCCTCCCGTAACGGGACGTGCCGTACCGGCACGTGATGAATGAATGATGTTTCTGCAGATCACAGCCGCCCGGTCCACCTCATCGGCAGATGGCTTGTGGGCGCCGAATTTAACGATATCACTTACATTGAGAAATTCTTCGATATGCAGTTTTTCTTTTTCCTGAAATGTGGAATGTGAGGCCATCTCTTTTAGAAACTCTTCGGTTGTTTTTTCCGTTGCGCGAATGCCGGATCGCACTTCGATGTATTTGCGGAGAATGCTACTCAATTGTACAAAATATTCCATATACTTTCCCTGTTCAGGCAGCCGTTTTTTAAGAATTCTTTCCAATTCCCGGTCCAATTGGATCTCAATAGGTGTATCGGAGAAACGGCCCGGTTCTCTTCGTTTCCGCTTGAGAAACACGAAGCCTGCACCTGCCCCAATCAGGAGGAGAGCTGAGCCTGCAAGAACAATTATTCCAACAGGTGGCGATTCCGGAACAATAATATCTTTTATCACTGCTTTACCGGTTGTTGCTACTTCAGCAACTTCATGCTCGGTAAGCAGAGGCCGTACCGATACCGTCTCTTCATCGGTGAGAAACAGGGTCTCCTCTCCGGTTTCCGCGTGTTCGAGTACAATTTCCAACCGCGGGACCGTATACGTGCCTTCTAAAAACGGCTCGAGTTCGTACGTAACCGCTGTAATAGTTTTGTGCGGTCCTGTATTAAGCCCGGTCCGCTCTCTGTGTACAGGTGACGTTCGTGAAATGGTAAACCGGCCCAGTTTTTCGCTTAATTGCGGAAAGGAGACGGATTGTTCTTCCGATGAGGTGACCTGCAGATAAAGATACGACTTATCTGAAGTTGTAATTTCGTTTCCGAACAGTTTGTA
>CAZKZZ010000011.1:0-15857 GCA_964557375.1 uncultured Spirochaetales bacterium
GTGACGATAATAACATCCTTCCCGCTTTTTCCGGTTTCCAGCAGACAGTGGGCCCGTACGGTAATTTTTCCTTTCCCGGTTTGATAGGCGGACTTTATTCCCCGTGTGCCGTAGATCGTCCCGCCGAGCGGGAAATCCGGCCCTTTCACATATTTCATCAATCCGGAAATGGAAATCATGGGGTCATCGATCAGGGCGATGACGGCATCCGAGACCTCCCGGAGATTATGCGGCGGGATGTTCGTAGCCATTCCGACTGCAATACCGCTCGTTCCGTTGATCAATAGTATCGGAACCATAGAGGGGAGGACCAGCGGCTCTTTCATCGTATCGTCGTAATTCGGTCCGAAATCGACTGTCTCTTTTTTGATATCCTGGAGCAGTTCTTCCGAAAGTGCCGCCATCTTTGCTTCCGTGTAGCGCATGGCCGCGGGAGGATCACCGTCAATACTCCCGAAGTTTCCCTGCCCGTTTACCAGGGGATACCGCATCGAAAATGTCTGGGCAAGCCGGACCAGCGCATCATAAATCGACTGATCACCGTGAGGATGATACTTACCGAGTACATCACCGACAATCCTCCCGCACTTTTTGAATGTACGGTCTGAACGGAGTCCCATTTCGCTCATCGTAAAGAGGATTCTTCGATGGACCGGTTTCAAGCCGTCACGTACATCGGGAAGCGCACGGCTTACAATCACCGACATTGCATAGTTTAGATATGAGACCTTTATTTCATCCTCTATCGCTACAGGAATTACTTCACCCTTATCGTTCGCCACAATTGTCTCCTACACCACTACTTGATTCTTCGGAAAGGTTGTTCCGGAATTACACATCCAGATTGGTCACTTCCAGGGCATTTTCTTCGATGAACTTTCTCCGCGGTGCAACATGTTCACCCATGAGTGTGGTAAACATGTTCTCCGCTTCTACGGCATCTTCCATCCGGATCTGCATTATTTTTCTCGTCTCCGGATCCATTGTAGTTTCCCACAGCTGACCGGGGTTCATCTCTCCGAGCCCTTTATACCGCTGTAAGCTCGACTTTCCTTCCTCAAGATTGCTATTTTTGAAATATTTGTTCTTTGCTTCTTCATTATAAAAATATTCTATGTGTTTTCCTACCGTCAATTTGTATAAGGGAGGCATTGCAATGAATACGTGCCCCCGTTCGATCAGCTCAGGCATGTATCGGAAAAAAAAGGTCAACAACAGCGTACGTATGTGAGACCCGTCCACATCGGCATCCGCCATGATAATGATCTTGTGATACCGTAACCTGGCGATGTCGAAATTGTTCCCGGCACTTGCTCCGAGAGCCGCAATGATCGGCTGGAGCTTTTCGTTAGACAATACCCGGTCTACTCTCGTCTTCTCAACATTGAGCATCTTCCCCCACAGCGGAAGAATGGCCTGGAACTGCCTGTCTCTGCCCTGCTTGGCGCTGCCGCCTGCAGAATCACCCTCGACGATATACACTTCACATTTTGCCGGGTCCTTTTCGGTACAGTCGGCAAGTTTACCGGGAAGACCGGTGCTCTCTAAAAAGCCTTTTCGTCTTGTCAGTTCGCGCGCCTTTCTTGCAGCAGCTCTTGCTTTTGCCGCAGTTATGGTCTTAGAAAGGATCTTTTCGACAACATTGGGATACTCCTCGAAGTATGCGGTGAGATTTTCGTTTACCAGAGATTCGACGATCCCTTTTACTTCCGAATTACCCAGTTTCCCTTTGGTTTGTCCTTCGAACTGCGGATTGGGCATCTTGATCGAAATGACTGCAGTAAGGCCTTCCCGAACATCTTCACCGGAAAGACTCTCTTCGACCTTTTTAGACAATTTGGACTGTCTCAAAAAATCATTGAGTGTTCTGGTCAATGCGGATTTGAATCCCACGAGGTGGGTCCCGCCCTCCCTCGTGCTGATATTATTTACATAAGAGAAAATATTTTCGTTGTATCCTTCGTTGTATTCGAGGGCCACCTCGACTTCGACTGTTTCTCTGGTCGCATCGAAATGGATCGGTTCTTTATTAATCGGAGACTTGTTCTTGTTGAGATACTCGATGAACTCCTTCACCCCGCCTTCGAAATTGAAGGTATGTGATTTCTCTTTGCTCAAACGTTTATCATGAATACTGATTGTTACACCCCGGTTCAGAAACGCGAGTTCACGGAGCCGGTTAGAGAGTGTATCAAAGCTGAATATGATCGTATCAAACACTTTTGAATCGGGAAGAAATCGTATGACCGTTCCCATTTTGTCGGTTTTACCGAGTTTCTGTACTTCGATCTCAGGAATTCCTCTTCGGTACTTTTGATAGTAGATGTCTCCTTCCCGGTGGACGTTTACCTCGCACCATTCGGAGAGAGCATTTACAACGGAAACACCGACACCATGCAGTCCGCCGGAGACTTTGTAGCTGTTCTTATCGAACTTCCCGCCTGCATGGAGTTTCGTCATAACGATCTCTAAAGCACTTACTTTTTCGATTGGATGAATATCAACGGGAATTCCCCTGCCGTTGTCGGTTATCGAAACAACATTGCCTTTCTCGATAACGATCGATATTTCACTGCAGAAACCGGCTAAGGCTTCGTCGATACTGTTGTCGACAACTTCGTAGACGAGATGGTGGAGACCATCGGGTCCTGTTGAACCGATGTACATACCGGGGCGTTTCTTTACTGCATCAAGCCCCTTTAATACTTGAATATGCTGGGCGGAGTATTCGTTTTGCATTGTCCTTCCTAATACTACTGACTGGATTTTCCAGTATATAGTGAAAAAAAATAAAAGTAAAGATCACCAATATTTGTATTGCATTGCATGCGGGTATGTTTTACACTAATCATGATGATTTAAAACTTGTGTTAATATCTTGTGGATAACTACACGTATGGTATATGTTAGTACTAAAATAATACTTCCGAATGTAAAAAGAAAACAAAAACCTCCACTTCCATCATCATTTTTCTTGTAAATTATTATATTATATATAATTAAACAATACAGTTCATTATTTTGGAGATTTTTTTGTTTTTTATAGACAACACACTGTTGTTTAGAAGTAGCATTTGTTTTGTGGATAACATGTTAATAAATTGATGATAAATTGAGGTTGTTATGAATGATGAGATATGGAACTACAACATCTTCTGGAATGAGGTCTTGAAGCAGATTCGGGAAGAAATCTCGGACCAGGAGTACTTTATGTGGTTCAACAGTATAGAGTACGGAGGCTCTCAAGAGTTTGAACTCATTCTTCGGGTTCCATCCTCGTTTTACAAAGACCAGGTAAAACAGAGATATCTCGCCCTGATCGAATCCAAACTTTTCGATTTGACAGGAACAAAAATAACTGTCTCCTTCGAGGTGCAGAAACCGAAACAGAACACCCGTTCAAAACAGCCGTCAAAAGCATCAAAAACCGAGACCAAGCCGGTAAAGAAAAAAAAGCATTCTCAGCTCAATCCTGAGTATACTTTTAATTCCTTTGTTATCGGGGAGAACAACTCCTTTGCGGCAAATGCGGCTATCGCTATAGCCAAAAACCCGGGTAAGGCGTACAATCCCTGTCTTATCTACGGCGGTGTGGGTCTCGGTAAAACCCATCTCATTCAGTCCATCGGAAACGCCTCGTATAAGGAATTCGAGAACATCAACATCGTCTACATTACCGCTGAAACTTTTACCAACGAATTCATCCAATCCATACAGAGCCAGCAGATGAACAAGTTCAAGAACAAATACCGTTCAGTGGATACCCTTCTCATCGATGACATCCATTTTCTTCAAAACAAGAAAGAAACTCAGGAAGAATTGTTTCACACGTTCAATGCACTCTATGAGGCGAACAAGCAGCTCGTTTTTACCTGTGACCGGCCCGTCTCTGAATTAAAACAGCTGACCGACCGGTTGAGAAATCGGTTCGAAAGAGGATTGAATGTCGATCTGCAGCCACCTAATTTCGAAACCAGGTTTGCAATTCTCAAACAGAAGCTGCAGAACAGAAATGTTTCAATAAGTGATGATGTCATAACATTGATCTGCAACAACGTCACCAGCAATGTTCGAGATCTCGAAAAAGCTCTTACCAAACTGATCGCCTATGCTGATTTGGTAAACAAGACCATCACACCGGAAATCGCCCAGCAACAGTTAAAAGACATCTTTTCCAATCCGAAGCACAGCAATATCACCATAGAAATGATTCAACGTGTCGTTGCCGATTATTTCGGTCTGAGTCACAACGACCTTCGGGGCAGAAAGCGGACCAAAGCTATTGTGTTCCCCCGTCAACTGGCGATGTACGTTGCCCGGGAGATAACCGAGTTTTCAACGACCGAACTCGGATTGGAATTCGGAGGAAGAGACCACACGACAGTCATGCACGGCTGCCAGCGGGTCGAAAACAGAATAAAAACCGATCCCACGCTGGAACCGACCATTCAGCATTTAATCAGAACAATAAAGGAGTACGGCACAAAATCTTGACTACCTGTTTCTTTGTTGGGGAGAAAAAGTGTATAACTAAAACGATTGTTGATAGTGTTCACCGATTGTGTATAAACAGAGGCAATTATCCGATGGGTATGTGTTTATTTTGTAACAGGTTAACGCGGTTACTCACAAATTAACAGGCCCTATTACTTATATTACTATTTTATAAATTTATTAATAGAGGAGAAGGAAATGCAATTTGTATGTGACAAAAATACAATCTTACGTGAAATATCCATTGCGCAGGAAATAATATCTACTCGGAATGCTCTCTCTATACTATCAAATGTCTTGTTAGAACTAAGCGAAGACGCGCTCACGATAAAAGCGACCGATCTAAAAGTGAGTTTTGAAACCGTTATTCCGGTCCAGGTAATGACCACAGGCAGTACTACCGTTTTTTGTGATAAATTTTCGAGTATCCTGCGGTCTCTTCCCGACGGTGAGATCGAGTTCGAACAGCAGGAATCGAGACTGGTTATTCGGCCGAAGGACAAAAAAATTGATTTTCAGCTCAAAAGCATTGCATCGGACAAATTCCCTGAGTTTCAGACTATTTCGGAAGAAAAGTTTTTCAAGATTAGCCAGAAAGATATCATAGAAATGATTACCCAGACTGTATTTGCCGTCTCCGACGATGAAACCCGCTATTTTATGAACGGTGTCTATTTTGAAAAGCAGGATTCGTCCTTGATTATGGTCGCAACGGACGGTAGAAGACTCTCCTTTATCAGCAAAGAATTGAGTGAAGTCCCCGATTTTCCGGGTGTTATCGTTCCGCCGAAGATCCTCAATCTGATCAAAAAACTTGCTTCCGGAGAGGGAGAGTTATCAATCGCTGTATCGGATAAATCGATATTCGTCTCTTTTGATAATCAGAAACTGTCATCGAACCTCATCGAAGGGCAGTTTCCGAACTACAACCGGGTCATTCCCGATAGCCAGGAAAACAGTGTTACGGTAGAAAAGACCCCTCTTTTAGAGGCCCTGCGGCGTGTATCTCTTCTAGTAGAGCAGAAGTCTCACCGGATCTATCTATCTCTGGTAGATAATGTGATTACGCTCAGTTCTGAAGAGAGTGAGATCGGAATTGCGAAAGAAGAGGTCCCGTGTCAGTATGAGGGTGAAGATGCAAATATTGCCCTCAATTATATCTATCTCGAAAACCCGCTCAAAGTGATGCAGGATGATGAGGTGTTGATCGAGTTTACCGAAGTAAACAAAGCCATCACTATTCACGGAGTGCCTAAGAAGGATTATTTTCATATCATCATGCCGATGCAGCTCGATTAATGGGATTTCTCTCCATAACTACCCATAATTTCAGAAACCTGGATAATCAGTGTGTGAGTACGGACCATGGGGAAATTTTTTTAGTCGGGGATAACGGGCAGGGTAAAACAAACTTCATCGAGGCGGTGTATCTTCTCTGTTATGGAAGCTCGTTCCGTACGAAACGGGACAAGCTTCTCATCAAACACGGATGCGGATCTGCCTGGATTCGGGGTGTCTATTCGTTCCATTCCGGGAATGAAATGACGATCGTCGTGAAAATCGAGCAGGGTAAAGAGGTCCTCGTAAATGGAAAAAGGGTCCGGGACAGAAAAGAACTCATTGAGAATGTACCTTGTATTATATTCTCCCATGACGATATTCAGTTTATAAAAGGTCCTCCTGAACGGCAGCGGTGGTTTTTCAACCAGATTATGAGCATGTTTGATTCCTACTATATTGATATACACCGAAATTACCGGAAGATCGTAAAAACGAGAAACAATCTGTTAAAGGAACGGGACGGCTCATTGATCGATGTTTATGATGCCCAGCTTGCAGGAGTCGGTATAGAGATACAGAAAAAACGGGAAACGTCTATACGGGAGTTCAATGAGACATTTACTCCTTTGTTCTCGGACATATCCGGTCTGGATACGCCTGTCGAGATTCGATATCTCCCCTCATGGAAAGGAGCTGAAAAATCGGAAGACGCTGCTGCCGTATTGCGGAATACGATAAACAGAGACAGAGAATACGGGACGACAACCACCGGGCCGCATCGGGACCGGATACGATTTATCCGGGACGGAATGGATTTTTCTAAAACAGCATCTACCGGTCAATTGCGATTAATGTCGCTTGCCTTACGGGTATCTCAGAGCATATATTACAGAGAGAAAACAGGGAGAGAACCGCTGCTGCTGCTCGATGATGTCCTGCTCGAGCTCGATACTGAAAAGAGAAAAAAGTTTGTAGCACTTCTTCCTGAATACGAACAGGCGTTTTTTACGTTTCTTCCTGATGAGCAGTATCTTGTATTCAAGAAAGAAAAGACTGCTGATTATCTCGTGGACAAGGGGAAGATAACAGAGAAACATGAAACAGGCGCGTGATGTTTTAGATAGACTGCTTCAAAAAATGGGTATTCAGTTCGGCAGATATCCTTCATTCTATAGACAGTGGCCGGCACTCGTTGGTGAAAAAATCGCTGCCCAGACCAGAATAAAGGATATCGTAAACAAAACACTGATCATTGAAGTGTTTCATCCGGGTACAAAGCAGCTGATTCAGCTCAATAGCGATAAAATTCTAAAAGAGATAGCGAAACACTATCCGGAGTTCGAAATAATTGCTCTAAAGACGGTTTTAGCGTCTGCGAAAAAGCAGGATAAAAAAGAAGAGCCGGCGAAAACAGACCGGGAAGTAACCGAGAAAGGAATATCTCAGCAGTCTGAAAACGTGGAGGAGAGCGGAAATCTCGATGACGTGCTGCAAAAACTGAAGAAAGCGGTAGAAGAGGAGTCGGTAATTGACAGGAATGAGGAGTAAATTTTATACTTGTCCTTCATGCTAAAATAGCTAAAACAATCAGTTTTTTAAAAGAAGCACACGTTATTCCATAATAATTGTGCTTCTTGCAAAAATCGGTTATTTTTGCAAGAAGCTTGCGAACACTGTTCGTTAGAAGTTTTTGGTTGTAATAGTAAATAATGCTTTATAATAGAATGAATTACCAAAAACTTCATGTTACATTAAAGTAGCTATTTCAAAATTAGTCTTAATTTTGAAATAGCCTCAATTATGAAGATTTGATTTAAGGAGAATATATATATGAAAAGGACGTATCAACCAAGCCGAACTAAGAGGAACCGAAAGTTTGGATTTCGGGCAAGAATGAAAACACGCGGCGGTAGACAGGTTTTAAAACGGAGAAGATCTAAAGGTCGGGCAAAGTTGTCTGTTTCCAATGAAAAAAAGCCTTTCTAGAGAGGAACGGTTACGAACACAGAACGACTTTAACAATGTCTTTTCAAAACATACAAAATCATACAAAGCCTCGATACCGGGAATTGCGCTCAGATATTGTGAAAACTCTCTCTCATGGAATCGCATCGGTATTGTCGTATCAAAAAAATTCGGAAATGCAGTAAAGAGAAACAGAGTGAAACGGCATATACGGGAAATCTATAGAAATATGAAACACTCGCTGCGGAAAGGCTTTGATTTGGTTTTTGTTGTTTACCCTGGAGAGTGTAGTTATGAACAGAGAAGAATACAATGTGAAACTCTCTGCAACAAAGCAAATCTTTATACATAATTGGTTTTTGAAATGTATAACATATATATTTCTAGGTATTATTTTTCTATATCAGAAAATAATTTCACCTGTTTTTCCTTCTAGTTGCAGATATACTCCTACCTGTTCGACATACGCTTTCACAGCAATAAAACGGTACGGCCCGTTCAAAGGCGGTTTTATGGCAGTCAAACGGATACTGCGATGTCACCCCTTCCATTCGGGCGGTTATGATCCCGTTCCATGATGATCACACAGTAATCTATCAGGAGTAATATAGTTATGGACAAAAATACGCTTATAGCAGTAGTGCTTTCTGTAGTCGTCATATCGGTCGGCTTTTTTATTCAAGCAATGCTGACGGCCCCGGATGATGAGCAGGTGACTGCCCGGCAGCAGGAGACCCTACCCGCGGAGGCAGAGACTGCAGAGCAGGAAGAAGCTGTTACAGAACAACAGATGGAGCAGCAGGAGGAAGGAGTAACCACTGAAGGGGGAGCTGCTGCTTCCCGGGTTGTTCCTTATCGGGATGAAACAAAGGCGGAACCGGTACTGCAGGAGATCAATGCGGAAACGGATGTATACGATATTCTTCTTTCTACCCGAGGAGGTGTTATAAAGTCGTTAAAATTAAAGGAACACCTCGATAAGGGAGAACCTGCCGAAATGGTCTTTACAGGAGATACGAATAGAGCTGCGTTTTCCGTTTCTTTTGATGATTCGAACCATGGAGAACCGGAAACGCTGTACTACTTTCGAAAGCGGGGAGATTATGTGTACGAGTTCTCCCGTACTTTTCAGGCCCCGTCAGCGGATGGAACACCCGGAAATCTTTTCACGCTGATAAAAACCTACACCTTCAAGCCCGAAGAGTACGTAATTAAGCTCGAAATCACCATTGAGAACAGTGTAAATGAAATTCCCAACCTGAGGAGTGACGGTTCGAGTTATCATCTCTACTACGGACCCCAACTCGGGCCGGAGTTTGAAAACCTCGACCCGAAAAAGAGGGAGTTCAGACGGTTTTATGTCTACGCAGACGGCAAACGGAGAACAATAAAGACTTCCCGCGAAGGTACCGCTGCCGTGGATGAGAGGCTTCTGTGGGCGGGACTTGCCGGGAAGTATTTCGCGGTAGTGGGGGTCCCTGATGCAAATCAGTATGAGATAACATTCCGGAGCCATTCGATTCCCGGTATCCCCCAAACAGGAGAGATCATCTTCTCCCGCCCTCCCCTCCAGAGCAGTAAAAACACCGATAACTTCTACTTTTTTATAGGACCTAAGTTAGGAAAAGTACTTACCAGATATAACGATCCTCAGAAAAACGGTTTTGAGCTGAAGGACCTCAATATTGATGCTGTAGCCGATAGAAGCAAGCTGCTCGGCTGGCTCGAAAGCATTCTCAAGTTCTTTTTAGTAACGTTTTACAAAATAGTGCCTAACTACGGGGTTGCAATTATCATGCTCACCATACTGGTCAAGATCGTACTCTTTCCGATAACCCGGAAGAGTTACGAATCAACCAGTAAGATGCAGGAACTCTCTCCGAAAATTAATGAACTGAAAAAGAAGTACAAAGATGATCCGAAAAAAATGAATGTCGAAATGAGTAAGATCTATAAGAAGGAGGGGGTGAGCCCCTTAGGCGGCTGTCTGCCCATGCTGCTTCAGCTTCCTTTCTTTATCGCTCTGTACGGACTTCTCAATACCCATTTCGATCTTCGGGGTGCGTCGTTTATCTCACCATGGATTACCGACCTGTCCGCACCGGAATCGGTGTGGAATTTTGCTCCGTTTCAACTGCCGCTCCTCGGGTGGAGTGATCTGCGGTTGTTGCCCATCATCTTCGTCGGTACGCAGCTTATTTCCAGTAAAATGATGCAGACACCCAACGCAAGTTCTCAGGGAAATATGAAGATCATGACCTATGCTCTGCCCATCGTATTTTTCTTTATTCTCTACGATGTCCCCTCCGGCTTGCTGTTATACTGGATCGTTACCAATGTTTTAACTGTTCTCCAGCAAAAATACATAGCCAAATTGAAGCATTCGAAAAAGGCTTAAGGAGATACGAATGATTAGAGAATTCGAAGGAAAAACTGAAAAAGAAGCAATTGATACGGCCATAGAGGAACTGGGTTTAAATCGGGAGGAGTTCGATGTAGAAATCCTCGATTCGAGCAAAAAAGGACTGCTCTTCCGCAAGGGAAGCGTTAAAATCCGCATCCACATCTCGGATGAAGATATGGAAGATGAGGGTTACTTAGAACCGCAGACTGAAAACGAAGAGAAGATTCTTACTTTTGTAGAAAACGTAATTGAAAAAATGGGCTTTCCGGGAGAAGTCTCCCTAACTTCCAGAGAGGACAATAAAATCGAGTTTACCATAGATTCCCAACATTCAGGCATTCTCATCGGAAAAAAAGGAAAAAACCTCGATGCACTCCAACTGTTAGCCAATGTGTATGCCGGAAAGCTGCACAGTAATTTAAAGGTGATTATCGATTCACAACGGTACCGGCAGCGCCGTGAGGATATTCTCGTCCGTATGGCGAGAAAGGCGGCTGCCCAGGTGAGAAAAGACCACCATTCCAAGCTGCTCGAGCCGATGAATCCGTTCGAGAGAATGCTCGTCCACACCTCCTTAAACGATATGCAGGATATTGCTACGAAGAGTGAAGGGGACGGTCTCTATAAACAGGTGAGGATCTACTACCAAAGAGGGAATTAGGAAGAGGCGAACCGTCTTCGATATACACGGTCAATAACGAGAAACGAGGTGATACAGACGATCCATTCGATTAATACCACCGTATAAAAAAATCGGCGCGAGATGAAAACCCAGGAAAGTAGTGTAACACCGATAACGATGCTGAATACGTAGATGACAATAAGAATTTGCTTGGTGCCCAGCCCAAAGGTGAGCAGTTTATGATGAAGATGGTCCCGGTCGGGTGAATGGATCGGCTTTTTTCGCCGTATTCGTCTGAGAATGGCGGCGAGAGTGTCGAGAAACGGGATGATCATCAGGGTGAGAACAAGAATAAAAGAGGCGGTGGTGTGTACAGGTCCCGGTTTGCTGATAAGGGGCAGTACCGCAATCGAAAATCCTAAAAACAGGCTTCCGGAATCACCCATAAAAAGCTTGGCCGGGGGGAAATTGTAGACTAAGAAACCGAGAATTCCGCCGAAGAGCACGAGTGCGAAGAGGGCCGTAGTATAATCGTGCTGCAAAAGTGAGATGATACCGATAAAAAAGGCCGCTATTGCAGAGATACCTCCGGCAAGTCCGTCTATTCCGTCAACGAGATTCACAGCATTACTCATCCCCACAATCCAGAAACAGGTAACGATGTATGATACATACCCCAGCTCGAGATTGGTATGCAGCAGCGGTATGGCGAATGTTCGAAAGTTGAATCCGGCTACCGCTACTACCAGTGCAGCACCGATCTGGACTAAAATTTTAAAAAGGGGCCGAATACTGATAAAGTCATCGATCAGGCCGAGTGTTGTGATCGAGATAAAGCCGATGAGGAGCGGTATGAGACGGAGAGAAAAAGGGACTTCTCCCCCTCTAATGGAATAAAAAAGGACGATGCCCAAAAGAAAAGAGAGAAAAATACCGACGCCACCGATTCTCGGAATTTCTCCGGTGTGGATTTTCCGGTGGTCTACGTCATCATACCATTTAAAACGGTGAGAGAGATGGAGTAAAAGCGGAATAATCAGAATATTGATTATAAATGATACACCAGTAGCTAGTACGAGCACGTAAGATATTTTCATCAGTATTGTAATAATATCACATTATGTAAAAATTGTAATTAAGCCAAAGCATAATTAAAGAAGGTAATACTGTCAATTGTATGAGCTTTTCCGGTTGGACTCTTTAATAAAATGGGAAAACTGTATAAAGTGTCTCTCTGTAAATAAAATCAGAAAAAACGAGGTGCTCACATGGAGTATAAAGTAAAAGATATAACCTTGTCCGCTCTCGGGCGCAGAGAGATAGAAATTGCTGAAAAAGAGATGCCCGGACTCATATCGATCCGCGAGAAATACGGATCGAGCAAGCCGCTTCAGGGAGCAAGAATAAGCGGGTCACTGCACATGACTATTCAAACTGCAGTACTCATCGAAACATTGACCGCTTTAGGAGCGGATGTACGGTGGTCGAGCTGCAACATTTTTTCGACCCAGGACCACGCCGCTGCAGCAGTTGTCGTGGGCAGAGACGGTACGGAACAAGACCCCCGTGGGGTGCCTGTTTTTGCATGGAAGGGAGAATCCCTCGAAGAATACTGGTGGGCATTGGACCGGGCGCTTTCGTTTCCCGGCGGAAAGGGTCCGCAGTTGGTCGTTGATGACGGGGGAGATGCAACACTGATGATCCATTACGGATGCTGGATCGAAGATGATCCCTCGATGCTCGATCAAAAGGCGGAAAGCAGGGACGAAGCCGAGCTCTTGAAGCGGCTCAGCACTATCTACAATGAGCAGAAAAACAGATGGCACGCTGTTGCCGAGCAGTGGTGCGGCGTATCTGAAGAGACCACTACCGGAGTTCACCGCCTCTACAAAATGGGAAAAGAGGGTACCCTTCTGGTCCCTGCAATCAATGTAAATGACAGTGTGACCAAATCTAAGTTCGACAACCTCTACGGATGCAGAGAATCACTTATCGACGGCATAAAACGGGCAACAGATGTTATGGTTGCAGGTAAAGTAGCTGTCGTCTGCGGTTTCGGAGATGTGGGGAAAGGCTCCGCGCAATCACTCAAAGCCATGGGAGCACGAGTGATCGTTACTGAAATCGACCCTATCTGTGCTCTCCAGGCCGCAATGGCCGGATATGAGGTTACAACGCTCGAAGATACACTGGGGAAAGCAGACATCTATGTGACGGCTACCGGAAACAGAGATGTTATTACCATCGACCATATGAAAAATATGAAGGACCAGGCTATTGTGTGCAACATCGGACATTTCGACCACGAAATTCAGATTGAAAATCTCGAGGAGTTTCCGGGGATCGAGCGGACCGAGATCAAACCGCAGGTCGATAAGTACCGGTTCCCCGACGGCCATGAGATTTTCGTGCTTGCCGAAGGGAGGCTGGTAAACTTAGGGTGCGCTACCGGACATCCCTCATTTGTAATGTCCAATTCATTTGCAAATCAAGTTCTTGCTCAGATAGACCTCTGGGCCAACCGCGATACCTATAAACCGGATGTGTACACCCTTTCTAAAAAACTCGATGAGGAGGTCGCGGCCTTACATCTGGATAAAATCGGTGTTAAATTGACAAAACTTACGCCTAAGCAGGCAGAGTATATAGGTGTACCCCTCGAGGGACCGTTTAAAACAGAACACTATCGATATTAATTTAGGAGAGAATAATGAGCAGCAGAACCTACCTCTTTACCTCAGAATCAGTCAGCGAAGGCCACCCCGATAAGCTGTGCGATCAGGTATCGGACGCAGTATTGGATGCATGTATTAGGGATGATCCCAATTCACGGGTAGCCTGTGAGACGTTTACGACCACCGGAATGGTGTTGGTCGGCGGAGAAATCACCACAGATACGTATGTTGATATCCAGGAAGTGGTCAGAGGTGTGGCAAAGAAAATCGGATATGACAGACCGGAATACGGGCTCGATTATGAATCGATGTCCGTTATGAGTACCATCCACTCCCAGTCGGCAGACATCTCTCAGGGTGTTTCCGGTCAGGGTCTGTACAAGGACCAGCAGGGGGCCGGAGACCAGGGAATGATGTTCGGATTTGCCTGCAAGGAAACTCCGGAACTAATGCCGGCACCTATCATGTACGCGCATAAGATTCTCATGTACGCGGCGGAACTGAGAAAAAAGGGGACCATCAGCTGGCTCCGTCCCGATTCGAAGAGTCAGGTAACCATCGAGTACGAGGGAAACACCCCGAAGCGGGTCGATACGGTAGTAGTCTCTCATCAGCACGACGAAACCGTCGGGTATGAAGATCTCAAGAACTCGATTATCAAAAACATCGTCAAACCGATCCTCGAACCGACGGGAATGCTCGACGACAATACCAAATACTTTATCAATCCGACCGGGCGTTTTGTTATCGGCGGGCCTCATGGAGATTCCGGATTGACCGGGAGAAAAATTATTGTAGATACCTACGGAGGAATGGGCCGGCACGGCGGAGGTGCCTTCTCCGGAAAAGACCCCAGTAAGGTGGACCGCTCGGCGGCGTATATGGCAAGGTATGTGGCCAAGAATATTGTTGCAGCAGATCTCTGTGAGCGGTGCGAAGTCGAGTTTGCCTATGCAATCGGTGTTCCCTTTCCGGTCTCAGTAATGGTTGAAACGTTCGGCACGGGAAAGGTCCCGGAAGGAAAAATAGAAGATGCCGTAGAAAAGGTCTTCGACCTCTCACCTGCCGGAATTATCGAATCTCTCGACCTCAAGAAGCCGATATACCTCGATACCTCCGTGTATGGTCATTTCGGAAGAGACCAGTTTACGTGGGAACAGATCGATAAAGCCGAGGAATTGCAGAAACACGTTTAAAAAAAGATTTTTTCTGTAGACTCAGTTAGAACGTAAGCAGTACCTTACGTGTAGGTGTGATCCATGAAAAAGCTCCTCTCCCAGCTCAAAGCGGCACCGGTCCAATTGTACCTCTATTCGTACTCTGCCCTCGACCGGTTTTTTCGGACCCGTAATGAAAACCACCACCTCAAAGCGGTGACCAATGCGCAGCTGGTGGATATAGCGAAAGCGTTCTCTACTGTCGAGTATCCCGGGTTGGAAGATGCTGATGCCGCCGTACCCCTCGAGGGGAGCGATGACGGGACAGCAAAAAATGCGGTCCTGCTTCTCAAATGTGTTGATGAACCGCTTTCTTTTCCGCCCCTTCCCTACGCGGTACAGAACCTTCTCTACGATGTAGGGGAGGACAAGTACTACGATCCATTCGGGGTGTACGAGGATATTCGAAAAAACGGGCTGGTTACCTTCCGGAAGGAAGAATACCCGAGTAATCAATGGGACCTCGTTACGGAGGCTGCGATCCTGATGTCCCGGTTTCACTATGAGGTCCCCGGCGGCAGCATTAGGGCAAGCCTTGAAGGGGGTCATATCCCGGAAGAACTGGCCGCCGGCCTTCCTCACAGTACTCTGGATAAACAGGAGCAGCGGTATATCCTCTCCGCGATTCTTACCGGGGCAAACCCGGAGAAGGGGTTGGAACTACTGGCGTCTGAGGGCTTTATCGAGAAACACTGGCCTGAGCTGCTCACCATGCGGACCATACATCACAGTAAGGAGTACCATCCGGAGGGGGACGTGTGGCAGCATACTATGGAGACGTTCAGGTATCGGAAAATTCCCGATCTCACACTCTCCCTCGCCCTCCTCCTCCATGATATCGGAAAAGCGTATGCCGAGAAGAGCGGGTCCAGACAGTTTCACCAGCACGCCCAGATCGGGGCATCAATCGCCGAGAAATTTCTCCGGAAGCTCGGATTCGAAGATGAGCTGATCGGCCGGGTACGGTTTCTCGTGCAGAACCATATGCTGCCGAGCTATATCACTGCTCTCTCTGCCCGGCGAATCGATGAAGTGATGAGTTCTCCCCACTTCCCCCTCGTACTGGAGATATTCCGTTGTGATATTGCTTCCACCTTTCGGGGCCCGACCATGTACTACAAGGCGTGCAAAGCGTACCGCAAATTCTTAAAGAACAAACGGAACCCGTTCCGTTCGGCGGACGGAAAAAAACTGGTGCG
>CAZKZZ010000011.1:15957-51014 GCA_964557375.1 uncultured Spirochaetales bacterium
AATGATCGTTTCAACCCGCGTATGTATCGAGCAGATACTCTTTTAGAGCATCCGGTGTATTCCCGACAGGAATGGACCGTTTTTCCAGAGAGAGCACCGACGCGAGCTGCTCGGGGAGATCGACCTTTTTGCCGGTCGCCTCTTCTACGATTTCGAGAAATTTACCCGGATGGGCGGTAGAGAGTGTTATCAGATGGGGATTGCTTTCACCGGATCGGTTTTTTATAAACCGGTCGAGGTACCGTTTCGAAGCAAGATACCCGACTGCGGTGTGGGGGTCCAGAAACACCCCTTTGTCTGTATAGGTTTCCTTTATTACTTCGAAGGTTTGTTCATCAGTGACCACGTCGTGTGAGAGGACCGAACGCATTTTTTCCCAGTCATTCCCGAAAATATCGATAAGCCGTTCGAAATTGCTCGGATCACCCACATCCATCGCGTTGGAATAGGTCTGAATAGAGGGCCGCGGATTATACTCGCTGGTTTGAAGATATTCAGGGACTACATCATTGATGTTGGTTGCAGCGATAAACCCGTCTACCTTCATCCCCCATGTCCATGCCAGTACACCTGAAGTGAGGTTGCCGAAATTCCCGCTCGGTACGGTAATCCGGAGACTCGGATACTGCCCTTTCAATCTGTTGTAAGCATACACGTAGTAAAACGACTGGGGCAGGAGCCTGCCCAAATTGATCGAGTTGGCTGAAGTAAGGGGCAGTTTTTCACGCAGCTCGGTGTCGACAAATGCCGTTTTTACCATTTTCTGGCAGTCGTCGAAGGAACCTTCTACTTCCAGGGTTTTGACGTTGCCGCCTACGGTGGTAAGCTGCTTTTCCTGAAGGGGAGAGACCCGATGCGACGGATAGAGGATGACCACATCGATCATATCTTTTCCGTAAAAAGCCCTGGCAACAGCACTTCCCGTATCTCCCGAGGTTGCAGTGAGAATGAGCGCTCTGCGGTCTTCGGTCTTGAGGAATTCCTCCATGACGGTTGCCAGATACGAGGCGCCGAAATCTTTGAACGCGCAGGAAGGGCCGTGGAAGAGTTCTAAGATGTCAATATCATTCTCTATCCTGCGCAGGTGGGGAACGAATGGAAAGGCTTTCTTGCATATCTCATGGGCGGTCGGCGGGGATATCTCTTCCGGAAAGAGGGCCGCAGTCATCTCGGCAGCGAGCTCGGGAAAGGGGGTATCTTCCCGAAACGAAGCAAATAGTCCTGAGAGGTCCGGGGTTGTGGTCGGGTTGTACAGACCGCCGTCAGGGGCGAGTCCGGTAAATATTGTCTCCTTGAAAGAGACTTCCCGTTTGTCGTTTCGCGTACTCGAAAATTTCATTCTTCTTTACCCCTCCTCTAAAAATTCTTTATGGATTACTGTTAGTGCCTGCGGGGTGTCTTTTTTTTCGATTACAAAGGAGATGTTCCTCTCCGATGAACCTTGAGCGATAGCAAGAATATTGATCTTCTCTCTCCCGAGAGATGAAAATAGTTTTCCGGAGATTCCCGGCGTACCCCGCATGTTCTCTCCGATTACCGCAATTATCTCGAGTTCTTCGATCAATTCGAATTTCTGTATTTTTTTCGTCTCCAGTTCCTCTTTGAGTTCGGCCCGTAACGCCTCCAGGGCCCGGGGGGCTTCTTTCTGGCGGCAGACGAGACAGATGCTGTGCTCCGAGGAGGCTTGAGAAATCATCATTACGTTTACTCTGGAGGCGGCTAACGCTGTAAATACTCGGGACGCGGTACCGGGTACACCAATCATGCCGCTTCCTTCGATATTTATCAATGCTACGTCTTCGATAGAAGCAATCCCGGTTATGGTAGTGGTATGCTTTCGTATTTTTGATGATATTACCGTACCCGGGACGTCGGGATTCAGGGTGTTTTTTATTACGATCGGAATGTTTAATTCCAGGGCCGGTACCATGGTCTGGGGATGGATTACTTTAGCCCCGAAATAAGAGAGCTCCATCGCTTCCTGATAGTTGATTTCCGGCTGGACAAAAGCGTTCTTTACGATATTCGGGTCGGAGCTCAACACGCCGTCGACATCAGTCCATATTTCGATCATTCCGCACCCGAGTCCTGCAGCCAGAATCGATGCTGTATAATCAGAACCGTTTCTGCCTAAAGTAGTGGTAATCCCGCTTTCGGTAGAAGCGATAAATCCGGGGACCACGACCAATGCTTTGCTCCCCTTCAGCCTGTTTTTGATGTTGCCATATGTTTGGGAAAAGAGCACTTGGGCACTGCCGTAGTTTTCATTGGTGATGATCAGTTCTCTCGCATCGACCATTACTGATTCCGTTCCCTGTGCGGTAAGGTAATCCGAAAATAGGATGGCGTTTAACCGCTCACCGAAACTGGCTACCAGATCGAGACTGCGCGGTGAGCATTCCCGGACCAGCTCGATACCGTGAAGGACCTCTTCGAGCTCCTTCAGCAGTCCGGTCATTTTCATCTCGGTGTCTATCCAGCTCTTACGATCGATAAGCGTGGAAGTAGTAGAAAGAATACGCTCTTTCAACTCACTATAGAGCTGCTTGTATTGGTCATCACTCTGCTCCGCCAGGTTCGCCATGGAAAGAAGCTGGTCCGTCACCCCTTTCATGGCTGACAGGACCACGACGACCGGTTCTTTTTTGTGCTCTTCAGCTGCGATTGAGCCGACTTTTTTTATCAATGCGGCATTGGCAAGGGAACTTCCCCCGAATTTCATTACTTTCATGGTGCACTCTCACTAACGATAGAATAATATATTTGGTGTAATATAATCAGATTTTTCTATTTGTCTCAATCAGTCATACCTGTTACTATAGGGCGAAAACCGTAGCCTGTATGAAAAGTATAACCGTTATCATCATATTTCTTCTACTCTTCGGCTGTGCTCATTCTGAGTTGCGTACTCCCTCCCGTGAGGATCAGGGGCTGTCTAAAGAAGAGCGGACCGAGTCGGAACAGGCTGCTGTATCGGAAGATGAAGAAAAATATGGAGAGGATGACGGTCGAGAAACGGCTGCGAGAGACAAGAGTGAGGAAAAGAGACCGGAAGGTGGGACAGATGGTGATATCGACACGGCAATTGCAAAAAGGGAAACCGAGAGTGGACTTCCTTACTGGAAAATCGTATCGCAGGCAAAATCGTACGGCTCTCCGGATTACAGCCTGCTCTACCGGAATGGTAGACCGTACTTTATCCGTAAAGACCTTTTTACCGATAAACGTGATGATATTCTCGTGGTGTATCTGAGTAACGGAGAGGATAGAGAAGCTGGAGAGGCTGATTTTTCCCGGTATTCAAACATTTCCCGTCTCTATGAGGATGAAGATACCTCATTCCAATGTCATATCATTCATTTTTCTGTAACGGATAAAGGGCTGGTCCCTGAAAACCGCTACTCGTTCGGAAAGCACAAAGTGCTCGAAGACATTCGGGAACTCCGAATCAAAAAGAACAGTGCCTTCCCATTTGCCGTTATTCTTCGATTCCAGTCGGTAGAAGGGCTGGAAGAGAAGTGGCTGATTTTTACAGAGGAGCACGTAACCCGTTTTCATATGAAGGAGACGTTCTCGAATCATTCCATCGTAACGGATGTAGACGGAGACGGTACAGAAGACATCGTTTTTTTTAATAAAGTGTTCGAGGAAGGGACCGGCTATGAGACGTTCATTACCTGGTATAGATGGAACGGGAGAGATTTTGTCGAGCATAAAACGATAAACATTGTAAGAAATCTGAGGGAGTTTCTTTCACAGATAAAAACGATTATCATCGAGGAGCAGTGCCGGGAGTTTATCGAGACGGCACTGCGGCCCGAGGATGTTAAGCGGGTAAAACAGGATGCGGTGAGTTACAGGGAGCTGTGTTCCCGTGTTTTTGTACCTGTTGAAAAGGGGGATGAGCAGCAGGATGGAGAGCAGGAGGAGGAACAGATGGATTCACCTTCTGAACGCGAAGCGATAAACCCTTTTCTTACCGAAGAGAAAGAGATTCTGGATATTATTTATCCCGAAATTATGGAAAATCCGTTTATGGTCGAAGGAGTTCGGGAGGAGCTGTTTCTGTTGCAGATGCGGGTCGTCACAATGGAGGGGAGTTATCTCTATCGAGCGAAGCTGGCCATGCCGGTAAACCCCTTTTCCGGGCAGCAGTTTTATTTTATTCTTCAATGACTTACCTGAAAAAACCTTTTTTCAGGTAAGGTAAGGAGTTTTGGCTAAATGGCAGTATATAATTAATACACAGTAAATACTTAGCCAAAACTCCACGAAAACAATGGTTTGAGAGGAAATACTCATGAACAGGTACGTAATCGAAGGCGGCTTCCCCATACGGGGTAAAATAAGTGCTCGGGGCAATAAAAACGCGGCCCTGCCCTGTATAGCGGCCGCTCTGCTTACCGATGAGCCGGTGATATTGAAAAACGTTCCGGAAATCGAGGATGTGTTCGTTATGCTCGAGATAATGGAATCGATGGGAGCGGAAGTCAAAAAAGAGGGGCGCGGTAAGTACAAAATTAAAGTCACCAATATCAAAACGAGCGAGGTTCCGACCGAACACGCTAGAGACATCAGGGCTTCGATTCTTTTTGCGGGACCGCTGCTGGCAAGAACGGGAAAGGTGATTCTGCCCCCGCCGGGCGGGGATGTCATCGGCCGGCGCAGACTGGATACTCATTTTCTCGCCCTCTCCGAGCTGGGGGCCCGCGTCGAAGTGGACGGATTTTTTAAACTCTCCGCTAATAAACTGGTGGGGACCGATGTATTCATGGATGAAGCATCGGTGACCGGTACCGAAAACGCAATTATGGCGGCAGTACTCGCAGAGGGTAAAACGGTCATTCTCAATGCGGCCTCCGAACCGCATGTACAGGACCTGTGTAACATGCTCGGATGTATGGGAGCGGAAATTACAGGTGTCGGTTCTAATATTCTCAAGATAAAAGGGGTAAAAAAGTTAAAGGGGTGCGAGTATAAAATCGGTACCGATTTTATGGAAGTCGGTTCGTTTATCGGTTTGGCTGCGGTTACGCGGGGAGAGATCGAGATCGAAAATGCCGAACCCGAGCATTTGAGGATG
Source organism: uncultured Spirochaetales bacterium (assembly GCA_964557375.1). Taxonomy (GTDB): domain Bacteria; phylum Spirochaetota; class Spirochaetia; order SPDA01; family CAZJBZ01; genus CAZKZZ01. The sequence continues at coordinate 21,041 of CAZKZZ010000011.1, forward strand.
ATACGCATCGCCTTTAATAAACTCGGAATTCACTGGGAGACAGACAAAAAAACAATTAAGATTCACGGCGGGCAGGAAATGAGGGTGCAGCCGGATTTGGGGGGGATGATTCCGAAAATCGATGATGCTCCCTGGCCCGGATTTCCTCCTGATCTGATAAGCATCATCATGGTGGTCGCCACCCAGGTGGACGGCACTGTACTTATCCACGAGAAAATGTTCGAGTCCCGCATGTTCTTTGTCGACAAGCTGATCGGCATGGGGGCGCGAATCATTCTCTGTGATCCCCATCGGGCGGTGGTCAGCGGCCCTGCCCGCTTGACAGGTTCAGATCTGGTCTCTCCCGATGTTCGTGCCGGGATGTCCCTGGTAATTGCCGCACTCTGTGCGGAGGGCAGCAGTACGATCCATAATGTGTATCAGATCGAACGGGGCTATGAGGACCTCGTCGGTCGTCTCGAGAAGATCGGGGCCCGGATCTCCCGCGAAAAATAGCGATTATTTTCGCTTCGATTTTACATACGTTTTTTATACTGGCGGGCGAAAAGCAGAATAATAATGAGCATGATCACAGCCTGGGTCCCGAGCAGAAAGAGAAGAGCGAGAATAAAGTCACTTAATACGAGCACGAATCCGACTATAGTAGAAACGAACCAGAAATAGAGAGAAAACAATCTGTTGAGGGCCAGCGGAAAGAGCGGAATAAACAGTACAGGGATGAGCGGTACCCCTTTTCCCACCACGCGGAGGTTCCATCCTAAGAAGCAGGCAAAAAGGGAAGCTGTAAAAAAGGTAAATATCCTTACTAGACGGTAGAAAAACTCCTGTTGAAGGGGTGCTTGCGGATATCCGTACTGCGAAAAAAGCTCGGTACTATCCCACAATACTGCAATATTCATCTCTTTTCCGGTATTCTCCGGGTTGAGATAGCGGAGCATCTCTACCGGCGGTTCGAGGGTTATTGAGAACGGAATAATCTCATTGTTTTGATTCTTCTTCCCGTCCTCCCCTCTCATCAGAGATACGGGGAGATATACCTTCTCTCGCTCCTTTTCTATACAGCGGAGAAGAACCTCTCCTTCCTGCAGTTTGCCGTAGGGCGCTCGGTAGTGATACAGAAGTTCTCCGGACCCGGGATTGACCCCGAGCACTTCAATGTCCTCGACATAGAGGGTCCCGTCTTTCGGCACGAGATGAGGTATGGAGACGAACTCTATCATCTCTTTTTCCCGTTTGTTGACAAAGAAAATGGCGGTAAAACCGGGAATCGCCTCGACTATCTCGACTTCCCGTTTAAAGAATGCGGCCTTTTCTACCTTCTGCAGGCTTTCCTGAAAGTACTTTTTGATATCAGCATCATGAGGGTACCGGTTTTTTAATGAGAGAAACAGATAATAGGCCCGTACCGGGTCTCCCTGCTTGAGAGCGGTAAACGCTTCCTGTTTTTTCGAGAAGAGGAGCGCCTCCGCTCTTGTCCGGGCGTCTATTCCCGCCTTTTTGAGCTCGGACCAGGCACGGTCGGCAAGCTCTTTCGCTTCCGTTTGTGTGCCGTCGATTTCATATGCCAACATCGCATAGTAATGCGCGGACAAATAATCTTCTTGATCAAAGTAGATCCGGGCGGTTTCTATCAGCTCTGCGGGAGAACGGTCCATACTGCGGGAGATCGATTGTTCGGTCCCGGCAGTTTCTCCTTCTTCTTCAACATACCGGTTTCGTTCATGAATATTTTGAAGCATCCGCCCCATGTCTCTGTTGTTTTTGTCAAATCGCATGTAGTATTCTATATACCGCTCCGCTTTCTCGAAATCCCCCTCTCTAAAATTATACCGGGCCTGTGCCGTGAAACTGCGCATCATTTCCGTTTTTTGGACCATTGCCTGTTTTCTCTTGTTGATTCCAGGCTGTACCATTTCAGTAAGGAGGGCAAAAACCAAGGTGAATATGACGAATATCAGCAGGGCTGAACTGAGTACGGAAAAGAACGAGTCCGTACCGGTGTCGATTTGATGAAACTTTCCGGCCGGCAGAACCATAGAGAAGACAAAGAGGACAACAGTAGCGTGAATGCTTATACAGTAATTGATGAATGTATTGATGCTGTTGTCCAGAATCCACGGGACCATGAACGTTCGGTGAACAGTGTCTTCAGGAAAAGTAATGATAGATATGACGGTAAAAACCAGTATGCCGCAGAGATATCCCGCTATGAGAAAACCGATCAGTTTTTTTGTAACGGCCCTACCGGAATTGTTCATCGTTTTGTCCGCAGCAGAGAGAGCAGATGAAAGATAAAAAAGAAGCCGCCGACGAGAAGCAGGATGATCACATGCGTGTGAGCGGCGAAGAAGCCTGGGAAGACGGTACCGATCTCTTTCATGAGCTCGGAATTGGAAAAAGCATTTAAAAGAAAGAGAACTCGAAACAGTAAGAAGCAGAGAAAGATGTTGAAAACCTGCCATCTGGAATGAATTGAAAAGAAAACGGCACTGACGGCAAAGAAAAGCAGCGAGAAGGAGAAGAGATAAAACAGTTTACGGTTCTCAGTATAGTACGTATGTAGTTGGCTGTTCGCTATTTCTATATCTTCGATAAACCGGTCTAGGAGGGATGGGAGCCCAAACATGTGGGCATACCAGTAATTACGTTCCGGCAGCGTGATCTGCTCCTGGTCGTAAACGAGTACAGGTTCGGTCTGTTCCTGTGACAAAAGAGCTTCCGGGGTGTACGTCATCTCCTTATCTGTTCTCAAGAGAACGGTCTTGGCCTTTTCTCCCGATATTTCTTCCACGTAGAGTGCAGTCATATTGTGCTGGTTCTGAAGATTTCTGCTCAGCGGGTTTATCTGTTTCTCGAGGACCGGTTGGGAATCACGTTGAACAGGCCGCGTATGGAGGGATGCTCGGTTCTGCAAAACGTTGTATCCGAAAAGAAACAGAACAAACGCGAGTGCGGTTACTACGATGAATGTAAGCAGAAAGGTCTTTGAGATGTCCTTTACGAAGAAAAATGTAAAGAACAGAGTAAAAATAAAGCAAACGGGAAAGAGCCTGTATGCCGCTCCATACAAAGAAGAGTCAATGCGGGAGAGATCAAACGAGCTTCCCGGCGTATAGCGGACAGACCAACTGAAGATGAAAGAAATGAATACCGCGATACAAAGAACAACGATAATGGTAAGTAGAAATCGGACCGAAATAGAGAGGAGCTGTCTCACTTTCTGCAAACTCTACCACACGGTATGAACTATTTCAACAAAAGGAAATAAAAAAAATAACCGGGTTAATGCTCAATCAAAACACAACTTATCCACAAGGAGTACACCTTTTATAATACATTACTGAGCTAATTATGTATTTTTTAATCGTAAATTAACAGTAATCACATACAATCGAAATATAATGTTTCGTTTTAAATCACTTTATTATATAGAATTATATAATTTTGCTTAACAAACGTAAGTCACATTTGCTCTCCTCATCAGTACTCTCTTTTTGGAGTTATTAAAGAAACGGATACAATCGTGAGTTATCCACAATTTATTAACAGTACCTGGGGAATATAAATACTGCAGACAGAACAAAATACCTGTCTTCTTATCCCGGGATGTAATAACCCAAATTGCGGGCCGATCTGATAATCTGGGCTTCACGAGAGGGGAGAACAGGTCTTATTTTTCTTCGTATCTTAGTGATGTGCATGTCGACCGCCCTGGAGCCGGGTATCGGTTTTCCAAAGAGTGCGTAAAAGAGGGCTTCCCGGGGAACGATATTTCCCTGTTCTCGTGCCAACAGCGTAAAAATCTGATATTCGTGGAATGTGAGTTCCGCCTTACCAAATTCACTTTGAACAACAGTCGGTCTGTAGAAGAGAGAACCCCAGGGAAAGGTGATTTTATTTTCTCCGAGCTGTTTTTTGACCCGTATTTCCAACTCGGTCGGCGACCAGGGGTCTTTGAGATAATCCGCGCTGCCGAAGAGAAATGCCGATTTGAGATCTTCAGGCGGTCCGTAGGCAATAAACGGGAGCCGTCTTCGGACCAAAACATCTATCACTGGTGAATGTCGAGAGAAATCCGAGGGGATTATGTATAGATCTACCGGTTCCGGAGGCGCGAGCGGTTCTTCCGTTATAGTGAAAGAGATGCTGTGCTGCCGCCGGGAGTGAAATCGGATCTTTTCTCGTAATACGGGATCGTACGAAACGAAATTGACAATACTACTTTTCGTCAAGCTCTTCCGGTTTGGCCAACCCTTCTTTCTTCTTGAACTCTTCTAACAGAAGGTCGGCATTAGCAGGTGAAGACTCGAGCGCTTTGAACTTGTCTTCGAGAGACGCTTGGCTGCTCATATCATCGAGTTCCTGCATCGCTTCGGCCTCGGCTTCCAAACGTTCTACCTTGGAGCTCATTCGGTCGAAAGCTTCGAAAGCAGAGGTGTTAGACATGTTGCCGATCGTCTCTTGAATGCGTTTCTGGGCATCGACCCTTTTGGCCCTGGCTATGAGAAGATTTTTCTTTCTCTGGGCTTCTTCTATTTTCTGCTGGAGCTGCCGTAATGCTGTTTTGAGCTTTTCTACCGATTCATGCTGGGCTTCCCACTGCTCCCTGTATTGGGCGGCAATGTTATCGTACTCCTGTTTTTTTACCAGCGCCTCTTTGGCCAGGTCTTCTTTGCCCGCCTTGAGGGCGAGGCGGGCTTTGTTTTCCCATTCCTGGGCCTGAGAGAGCTGCTGATTCATCTGCCGTTCGAGTTTCTTTTCATCGGCGATTGCTGTTGCAACATTTTTCTTGGATTCGAACAGCTGCTCGTTCATATCGATGATAAGCTGGTTGAGCATTTTCTCAGGATTTTCCGCTTTGCTTATCATATCGTTTATATTGGATTTCATAACCCGTTTAAAACGGTCAAATAGTCCCATCAATCTCCTCCCTGCTCATGATCATGGTTACCGAAACTTGGTGAGAATCGGATAGTGCTGTGCCAGTGCCAGGCTGATAGCATCGAGAGACGCCTGGAATTCTTCGAAATCGATTGTATCATGAACAAAGGTCTCAGTAATAATTATTTTTTCATTATCAAGAGCGTACGCTCCGTGAATTAAATCTGAACCGTTTAGTGTGAGCAGTTTTTCGAAAAGGGCTTCACGGTTTTTTTTCGGTACCTGCATTACGTCTACACGCAGGATGACCAGCGGATCTTCGAAGATAATAAAAACGTTCTCGAGGCCCTTTTCCGTGTCGGTAATGAGCCATGTGTAAGAGTCCAGTTTCTCATAGGTCAAATCGAGGTTTATCAGATAAGATTCGAGTTTATTGCTGTCCATCATTTCGTAATTATACTAGAGATCCGACCGGCTGAAAAGCATCCGGATCAGCCGAGGAAGACCTGCCCCGAATTGTCGATCGCAAGAATGGTTTTACATTCAGAGCACCGAAACCTCCCCGCTCTTGTAGCTTTGAGTTTCTTAGAGCAGATCGGACATTTAAAAATCTTCGGAAAGACGTTTGTGCTGCCGGTTTGGCCGCCTTTGACAAAGTAATCGACCGCTTCTTCTAAATTGTCTTTGATGTTGAAGAATTGGGAAAAACCTAAAAGTTGAAATACTTCGTATACTTTCGGCTGAATTTCGAGAAGTACGAGATCTCCCCCTCTCGGTTTTACGGCTTTCAAAAACGCCGTAAAAGAGCCTATACCGGTACTCGAAACGTAATTCAAGCCACCGCAGTTAAATATGAGGCGTATGTAGTTTGCTTCGATCGCTTTCGTGACTCGTTTCTGGAAAAAGTTCGAGTTGTACGTGTCGATATAACCGGTAAGATAGAGAATTAAACATCCTTCCACCTGATCGACTTTCTGCAGTCTTATTTTTAGACTGTCGTCTTTCTCCTCATCAAATCCCGGTACAATATCATTGTTTGCCATGGTGCCTCTTTATAAAAGAGTTTTTGAGCGTCTGCTTCGGGGCTACTATAACCCTTTTTAACGCGACCGTCAAAAGACAGCCATAATAATAAAACTTTAATAATTTTATATTATAAGTCAAGACCATTCTTTGTCAAATGGTTATCTTGTAATATAACACATAATCACTACTTTTGCTTGACCAGAGATTATTTTGCCTCTAATATGAGAGCATCAGACCAAACAAGGAATTAACCTATGAAAAAAATTCTGGTCTTGTTCGTACTTATTTTATCGGTCCCTCTCTTTTTATTCTCAATAGATAAAGCAGAATTTGATGGAATTGTCGATTTTTCCATCACTCTCGACCGTTTGAGCGAGCTGCTCGATAGAAGAGGCCCGCAGGCCCTTCCTCAGGACAAAATTTTCGTTATAACCGGTGCAATTTCTTCTATGCAAATACAGAATGACGGTAACGAGGGTGAATTTCTTGCAGAATTGGAGTTAATGGACGGTGAATGGGTAGATATGAGTCAGGTGGAGATGTATTCCAGTATCGTCCAGCTTCGGGGGGAAGGATTTCAGGCCCGAATACCGGTACGACGGTCGAGAAACCCGATCGCGAACGAAATTACCGTAAACTCAAAAGTGATGATTGTGGCAAAAGTCATCGGGACCCGTACTCTCTACGACGGGAGGGTTGTTCCGCTTCTCGAGGCACTCTATCTGAGGACGATTGGCTGATTCTCTTTAGAACTGAATGTGAGCGGGATGGATGTCCCCGCCGTCGGAAAACACCAATGCCCTGTCTATGACATTTTTCAACTCCCGGATATTACCCGGCCAGGAGTGGCCCAAAAGCTTTTTTATTGATTCATTCTGCAGCCGGGCCGGTTTTCCGGTTCGTTCATACCCGAAATGGGAAGGGGGCCGAGAACGGCACCGGGCATGCTCGTCTTCTTCCGCCTTTTTTAGAAAATAAGCCGCAATAATGGGAATATCTTCTTTTCGCTCCCGCAGGGGCGGAAGATTGATTGTCAATATATTGAGCCGATAATAGAGGTCCTGCCTGAAACGGTTCTCCGCGATGGCTTTCTCGAGATTCTGATTGGTCGCTGCAATAAGACGGACATCTACCGGGATGCATCGATTACTCCCCACCCGTTTTATTTTCTGATGTTCAATTACCCGCAGCAGTTTTGCTTGTGATTCGAGGGCCGTCTCGCCGATTTCATCGAGAAAGAGTGTCCCTCTATTTGCCAGCTCGAAACTGCCGGCGCGGGTTACCGCGTCGGTGTACGCTCCCTGCTCGCTCCCGAACAGTTCCGTTTCGAAGAGTTGAGGCGGTATGGCGGCACAGTTGATCGCGATTAACGGGCTGCTGCTCCGGCCGGAGAGACCGTGGATCATTCCGGCAGTAATATCTTTTCCGGTCCCGCTCTCCCCGGTGAGGAGGACCGTCTTGTCATTCTTTGCATACATGGTAATCAGTTTTTTTATCTGCCGTATCTCCGGGCTCATACCGAGAAAATCGGAGAATAGAACATCCGGTTCGGTGACGTAATTCGGGACAGTTTCCTGTACGCTTATAGCTTTTTGGATGGAGTGTTTCAATTCACCGGCATCGTACGGTTTTGTAATGTAATCACAGGCCCCGGATTTCATGGCCTGTACGATCAGTTTCCTCTCTGAGAATCCGGTGAGCATTACCACAGGGGGCGAAAACGGCGCTTTAGCAATATACTTCAGCACCTCCAGGCCGTTGATATCGGGAAGGTCGATATCGAGAAGTACAACATCGGGTGTTTCTTTTTGGAGCAATTCGAGACCCCGTTTTCCCCTTGTAGCCGTGATAATGTAGAAATCGGGCGGCATGACCATTTTTAGAATACGGTGGGTGTGAATGTCATCATCAATAAATAGTATTCTTACCATATTGAATTAGCCTAATTTATGGATGGACCGTTTTCAAGTTTTTTTTTTCGGTGCTCCCTCCACTCCATAATACCGGGTTCCATCGGCTGCTGATTCAGCAATAGTATCTATCTAGGTAAAGGGCGGTTGTGAGATATGAGAGAATTGTGTTAGTATCCTCGTATGCTTACAATCCGCTTTATCATTCAGTTTTTTGATAAGGGATTTGTACTCAAATCTCTTTTTATCATGCTGCTAATCTCTCTCGTACCCCTTGCAGAGATCGTGCTTCTCTTTCGCCTCGGTTCTTCCTGGGGCATGTATCTTATTCTTGCCTGCGCTGCAGCGACCGGGTTTTTGGGATTGTTTATCATCTTTTCTGAGGCGGGGAAAACGATCGATCAAGTCAAAGTAAAAGTAAAAGACGGCTATTATCCGCAGCGGGAATTTGCCGATTTTGCGGGAATCTGTGTAAGCGGATTGTGTCTGCTCTCTCCGGGGTTCATTACCGATGCGGTTGGTCTTCTGTTTCTCTTTCCCGCATTGAGAAATGCAGCCGGACGGGCCGTTACAAAACGAATTCCCGACCGGCTAAAAGAGCTGTATGAATATCTAAAGCTGTATGATTAATGACTTACGACACATCAATTACAGTTTCCGGATACGGTGGAAGAGTAACAGGATACCGTAATAAATCCGAATGAAAATACCGAACAGCAGCCAAGGCCGCTTGATCAAATCGGGAAAATAATAGAAACGGCTGTTCCACAGCGCTTTGGGAGGACGCTGTTTCCTTCCGGAAATAATATCGAAACATTCGCCGCAGTAGAAAAACAGTCCGGGACTGAACTTTTTTTTGTTCTGGGTTATCCAGAGATCGTTTTGGGGTATACCGCGGCCTGCAAGGAGGAGTGAGGGGGCCGCCTTTCGTATAGCCAGAATAATGTCTTCTTCCCGCTCTTTTTTGAAATACCCGTTGCACCTTCCCACGATTCTGAGTCCGGGAAACGAGTCTCGGAGATTGCTCTCGATTACCTGGAGGTCGGCCTGTCTCTGTCCTATGAGATAGAGTGATCCGTTGTTTTGTTCGAGAATTCCTAAAAGTTTGATGGCAAACTCGAAAGGCATATATCGTATCGGCATATCCCGGAGTAAAAACTTGGCCCCGCGTAGGATCGACGGAGAAATGGGAAGCACCAGAGCGGCCGTGTTCAGACAGGAGAAATACTCTTTATTTCTTCGGGCACGAAGAAGATCGCGCAGAGTTATCATTACGATCTGATTGGTTTCATTGTTTGAAAGCAGACCCTTTACTACACCCTCTAAGTGTTCCGCAGAGACCACATCAACAGGAACATTGAGTACGTAAATTCTCTTTTTTTGGTTTATCGGCGTAGTTTCCACGACGATCGCTCCCTATAGGTTATGGTGACGGCTGCAACCGCGTAGAGAGAAGCGGTCTCGGTCCTCAGCACGTTGTTTCCTAAGTATACAAGATTAAAACCGGAACCGGTCAACAGGTCAACCTCTTTCGAGGAAAGTCCCCCTTCAGGTCCGATCACTATTCCGATCTCATCCGGGCTATCAGAAAGATAGTCATGAAGAGATTTCTTTTCAAGCAGTTTTTCATGAAAAATAAGGCCGAGGCGCTGTTCCGCACAATTCCACACCCGGGGGATATCCCCGAGCGGTATCGGACCGTGGATACCGGTAATAGTTGAAGAACCGGACTGCTGTACTGCCTCTTCGACGATCCGGTCCCAACGCTCCTGTTTTGATGAACGGTTTTCCGCCTGTATTTTGGGGACTGTATGCTCACTTACTACCGGATAGAGGCTTCTAACACCCGCCTCTACTGCTTGCCGGATAATCAGGTCCATTTTTTTTCCCTTAGGGATACATTGAAACAGAGTAATACGGGGGTTCGGTGATCGGTGTCCGGTTTCTTCTCGAACTGCATTCCGCGGACCTTCCGGGTTTACCGAGACGGTGCATTTCCCGTTCTCCTTTTCGATGATGGTAAGGGTATACCTCTCTCCGTTATGATCGATTGCCGGAAAGGAGTCGCCCTCCTGTAATCGAAGGACCCGGCTCAAATAGTGATACTCATCGCCGGTTACAGATAAGATACCGCTGCCGTCATACTGTGAAGGAAGAACAAATTGACGCATCTATTACCGGGTAATCATGAGATACTCATACCTGATCACGGATTATATGGATGTGTACGGACCGGTTTCGTCCACCGTCGAATTCGCAGAAAAAAATACCCTGCCAGGTACCAAGGACGAGTGAACCGTTTTCTATGGGTACGGTAACGCTTTCTCCGATTACCGATGCTTTTATATGGGCAGCAGAGTTTCCCTCCATATGAGCGTAGCCGTCGTTTAGAGGAACGACCTTATTGAGCTCCATAAGGATGTCCTGCTGGACCGATGGGTCTGCCGCTTCATTGATGGTAATGGCTGCGGTTGTGTGGGGGCAGTACACGGTACACAGCCCCCGCTCCACTTTTTCGGAATGTACATTCTTCTTTACCTGCTGGGTTATGTTTACAAACTCGGTCCGTTCATGAGTTTTGACCCGGATAGTTGTTAATCCCATTTTTCTTTGAGCACCTCCACTGCTTTTTGAAGGACCATGTCATACTCGAGATCGTATACGGGCGGTGTATTTTTCGTCTTGTTTATTTCGTTTCTGATCAGCCGTCTGATAATCCTCTCTTCCATGACAATACCGTCTGCCCGTAGTTCCTCGATAAAACGCCGTATTTCCTGCTCACTCGGGTCCGGATTATCCGAGACGAAATGGCCGACTAGATTATTTTCGAGTATCTGTTTGTACGATTCCTGCTCTTTGTCCGAAAGTTCTTTCTCGGCCACTTCGATGTCCGGTTTTATTCCGATGTGGTCGATGTTCGTCCCTGAAGGCGTGTAATATCTGGACATGGTCAGTTTGAATCCGCCTGCGCCGAATGATTTGACCTGCTGTACTGACCCTTTCCCGAACGTGGTTTCTCCGATCAGCTCTCCCCTACCATGGTCCTTGAAAGCCCCGGCTAAAATTTCGGAAGCAGACGCGGAACCCTGGTCTATGAGTACGATAATAGGAAGATCATCGCTTACCTCTGTCTCGAGGTTTGCACTGTACACGCGGTTTTCGGAGGGAATTCGGGACCGTGTACTGACGATGGTACCGCCTGAGATAAAGAGATCGACGGTATCGACCACCGAAGTGAGCAGTCCGCCCGGATTGCTCCGCACATCTATGACCATCCCTTTATAGTTGTTGTCTTCGAAGAATTGGATTGCCTCTTTTGTTTTGTCATCGGTGAGCGGAGTAAACTGGATGATACGCAGATACCCGATGCCGGTCGATTCTATCATGTCATACCGTACGGTGGGGACTTCGATAATCGCCCTGGTAAGTGTTACCGGAAAAGTGATATCTTCTCCCCGTCTAATGGTAACGGTCACTTCAGTGCCCGGGGCCCCCCGAAGAGTGTCCACGACATCGTCGATGGTCATGTTCTCAGTGGTTTCGTTCTCGATCCGGATGATGTAATCACCGGCTGAAATGCCCGCCTTACTGGCCGGAGTTCCCTCTATCGGGGCAACAACCCGCACGTAGGGGGAGTAATTCTCGCGGATGTAATCGTTCTCCTCATCCTCGATGTTCTCTTGTTTCGGAGATTTCGTAATATACAACCCGACACCGCCGAATTTTCCCGATGTCGTGTCGGTAAGATCTTCCATATCGCTTTTCGTGAGGTAGGTCGAATATGGATCGTCGAGGCTTTCAAACAGTCCTGTGAGCGCTCCTTCGAAAAGCGTTTCAGCAGACACTTCGTCAACATAATTATTTTGAACAAAACGGAACACCTGTTCGAATAATGTAACATATTTTTGTGTTTCGTTTGTTTCTGAATCCGCCTCCGCCACCTGGGGGATGACAAGCAGAGATACTACGGCAAGGCAAAATGCGGTTATCACTATCCAAATGTATCGCTCTTTTATTCTCATACATCCATTCTATGGTCTGGTAATGGTTTGTCAAGGAGAGACTCATTCCTCTTGACTGGTAAAAGATGAAAAACGTACACTGCCCCTACAGGTTATGAAGATAAAAAAAGCTCTTCTCTTCGTAGGATCGGTCTGGGAAGCTCTTAGATTCGTCCTTCTTTTTTCTCTTTTACTCTCCTTTGCAGGCGATTTCTTGAGTTCGTCCCGTATTCTCATGTACATGTGGCTGGCAGGTATCCAGCTCATTATGGTTGCCGGATTTGTCTTTATGGCAATCTATGGAGAAAAATACCGTCAGTACGCCAAGTTGATGGCGCTGGGGAAAGTGCTCAACATCTTTCCTGCCGTTCTTGTCCTTGTGTTCGAAACCGGTCTTCTCCGCAGGAGTGCAGAGCTCTTTTCAAACATCCTCCTCGTATCCAGCGAAAACAGTGTTGCTCCGATCGAAGCGGGCCGTTCCGGATTTCAGGGGCTGTTTTTCCTCGTTGCCGTAATAGCCCTTCTGGATTTGCTTTTCTTGATCTTTTTGCTATCATACGCTTCGTACGGTTCGTACGGTTCGGAGAGTAAAAAACAAGAGGAACAAGAGGAAGAAGGGGACGATTCTCTTCCCGATATGGAAGAAGTCACGGTCGAGGAGGAATAAATGCAGATCCTGCCCATTGCAAGCGGAAAGGGGGGGGTTGGAAAATCACTTTTAGCGACAAATCTCGCGGTAGCGCTTGCACAGACGGGGAAGAGGGTAGTCCTTGCAGATTTAGATCTCGGCGGCTCTAATATCCATCTTATGCTCGGACGTATGGGGCTTTCGCAGGGAATCGGTACGTTCCTTACAAACAGTGATGTGGCCTTCGAAGATATCATCGTTACCACGGATTATAAAAATCTATCATTTATTCCCGGAGATGCCGAGATTCCCGGTACTGCGAATCTGAAAAGCAGTCAGAAACAGAAGCTCATCCGAAGACTTCGGTCCCTCGAGGCTGATTACCTCATAATGGATTTAGGCGCGGGAAGCAGCTTTAATACCGTTGATTTTTTTCTTATATCGGGACAGGGGATCGTGGTAACCGATCCCACCCCGACGGCGAATCTGAACGCCTATCTCTTTTTGAAGAACGTTATTTTTCGAATAATGAGTTCTACATTCAAAAAGAATACCAAAGCGCACGAGTACATCGAAAGTCTCAGACAGCAGGGTACAGTGTTCCAGCGGATCTACGTGCCCAGGCTTATTCAGAATATAAAGGAAAACGACCCGGACAGCTACTCCCGTTTCCGGGAACGGGCGGCCAGTTTCCATCCCAAGCTGGTGCTCAATATGCTCGAGGACCCCAAAGACGGGAATAAGGCGGGAAAGCTGAGACGCTCCTGCAAAGAGTATCTCGACATCGATATGGAGCATTTAGGCATCATCTACAGGGATTCTCTCCAGGATGTGGCTCTGCAGTCTCGGCTTCCCATCATCTCCTATAAACCGCAATCGGTCCTCTCGCAGGCGATCTATCGAATAGCGGATAAACTAACCCAAGAGTACATAGAAGCACCGGGTCCGATGGAAATCGAAGAAATCGATGAATCGTATCAGGAAGCAGAGATGGAGGCGGAAGTAGATTTTGATACCAAAATGAAATACCTAGAGGACCTTCTCAACTGCGGAGCATTGACGAGCGGAGACTTGATCGAAACCATAAAATCGCAACAATACGAGATAAACCAGTTGAAAAAAGAGAATAATTTTATTAAAGCAAAGTTGGTAAAGGCAATCAATGCCGGGTTTTTAGAATAAAGACGGTCAAATAGATGAGTGAACCGATTTACACAGGCAGTATCCGGCTCGAAGTCGATGAGTCAGGATTGGAGGCACGCCTTGTTTTTACGCCGGGTGCTTCCGACGAAGAATGGGATACTGAAACATTAAAAAAATTCCTCACAGAACAAAACATTACTGAAGGTATTGATACGAAAGTCCGGGATTCGGTAATTGCCGATATGGCCAAACAGCCGGAGACCCGCGGGGACGGCTCATCGAATATTCAGACCGTCACCATTGCCCAGGGCACCCCCGCAGTGGACCCTCTCCCCGAGGAAGTGCAGTGGCAGGACATTACGCTGCCGGAAGAGATGAAGGATGATATCGAACGGTTTCTTCAGGATGTTGATGCCCCGATCATCACAAAAGAAGTGATAGAAAAGGTCAAAGTAAAGAAGAAAGTCCTCAAAAAGCAGAAACTTCCTTTCATGCAGCCGAAAGAAGAAATCGAAGAGGTGGTGGAGAAGCGGAAAAAACAGGTACCGGTTGATGTGGACCCGACGGTAGAAGAATACGGGTGGGTAGAAGAGGGGCAGAAAATCGCCGCGGTTGTTCCCGCAAAGCCCGGAAAACCGGGTAAAGATGTTCACGGTACACCCATCATGCCGCTGACCGAAACTGAACCGGGGCTGTATCCGGGAAAAGGTACGGTAAAGGAGAAAAGCGATGTCATTGCCACCGAATCCGGGGTGTTGCGCCGGGGTAAAAATTGGGTGGAAGTGCTGCCGTTCAGCAGGCATGAATGGAGCGTCTCACTTTCAAAGGACCATGCCACTTGTTTTTTTACCTTTAGACCGGGAAGCAGATATTCCACTCCCCCTACCCCGAATGAGGTGCTCGAAGAGATAAGAAAGCTGGAATATCCGGAAGACAAGCTCAAACCGCTCGAAGAAATCGAGCGGCAGATCCACGAAGCGATCGATCAGGGAAAACCGCTCGAGCAGTCCGTTATCAGCAAGGACAGCGATGCATTAATCGACATCTCCATTTCGGAAGACAAGATGAAGGCCGCACTTACCCTTCGTAAAGGCCGCGGTTCGGGAAAACCGCTGGTCTTAAAAGAGGTGGGAGAAGCTTTACGGAAAAGCGGCCTGAAGGGGATAAAGCTTGATACGTTCAAAAAGGATGTTCTCGAGTTCTATCGGTCCAAACAGGAAAGTCTCGAAGAGTACGTGCTCCTCGAAGGCACACTACCCGAAGAACCGGAAGACGGGGAGATCCAATTCAACGCTACATTTCTCCCCGAAGAGGAGAGGGAACGGCTCAAGGAGATGATCGGTTCTGCTGAGAGCGGACAGTTCCCCGGTATCTCTTCGTTTCATGATTTTCATACACTCGAAGTGGAGGAGATGGCCAACGTTGTTCGTCATCAAACCGTTGCGAAAATAGTACCGGGCAAGAAGGGAAAAGACGGAAGAGATATTTTCGGAAACACGGTGGAAAGCAGGCCCCCGAAAGAGGCGGAGGTAAAGCTCTTTGAAAATCTCAAGAATGAGCAGGGGGTTATACAGGCTGAAATTTCCGGTTTATTGGAAAAGGGGAACCACGCCGGTACTGTCCTCCTGCGGATACTGCCCTATCGGGACGGAGAGGCCGAGGTGACTGTAACCGAAGATAAGATGCGCGCCTATCTCTCTCTCTCCCCGGCCGAAGGAATGGGTTCTGCTCCGGACAGGGAACTGGTGAACAAGAAGCTTGCTGAAGCCGGCGTAAAGGAAGGCATTGACGAAGATACCGTGGCCAAAGCGGTGGAGGCCTGCTTGGGCGGTGAATCGGTTACCAATCTGCTCGTGGCCAAGGGGAACCCTCCACAGCATGCCGGCGAAAAGAAGCTCGAATTGTACGTTACCCTCCCCACCAACAAGAAGGTAACGATAAAAAAAGACGGGAGGGCTGATTACAAGACCCACACCGATATGGTTTCGGTAAAAGAAGGTGAGCTCATAGCGAAAATACTGCCCCCGGAGGTAAATCCGGAGGACGGTTGGGATGTGACCGGAAAAACGATCCAGGCCAAAACTACTAAGGGATTTGATCTTCAGGTAGGTAAAAACATCAAGGAAGAACCGCAGGATGACGGGTCGATACATCTTATTGCTGAAAGTGACGGAAAACTCATCTACGATAAGAAAAACATTGAAATACAGAGTACCCACATTGTCGACGGCAATGTAGACATGAAAAGCGGTAACATCAAGTTCAAGGGGGCCGTGCAGATAAAGGGAAGTGTGGAGACCGGTTTTTATGTGGTCTCAGGTGATGCTGTATCGATCAAAGAAGGGGTCGAGGCGGCGTTTGTCTCCTGCGATAAGGAACTGATTATCGGGCAGGGAGTAAAGGGTGCCGGAAAAGCAGTGCTCCGCACGAAAAGCAGTATCAAGGCGGCTTTTATCGAACGGGCGACTCTCCTCTCGGTGGGGGACATCAACATAAAAAACTTCTGCCTGCAATCCACGGTCAAATGCAACGGGAAAATGGTCCTCGAAACCGAAAAGGGAAGTCTTATCGGCGGATATATCCAGGCAAAAAAAGGTCTCGAGGTGATGAATCTCGGCGCGAAAAACGGAATGAAGACCGAGGTCTTCTTTGGGCAGGATTATCTCGTTGCGGACCAAATTCAGGTAGAAGAAAAAGAGATAGAAAAACTGAAAAAGAAAACTCTCGAATATGACAATCTCATGAACCGGTTGGAGAAAAACGGCGAAAGAGGAAAGCTCGAGAAGGTGAGAAAAGAAAAACTCAAACTGCTCAAAATTATGGAAAAACGCAGTTACAGGCTGTTTACTTTTCGGGAACGATTTGAAGAACATTTCCCCTCTGAAATCAAAATCCGGGGAACGCTCTACCCGGGTGTTATCGTAGAGAGTCACGGCCGGTACTACGAAGCGAAAGATGAAAAAAAATCGATAAAACTGGTTTTCGATCAGGAAACAGGGCAAATCAAAGAAGAACCTCTCACAAATTAGAGTTTTTTTTACTATTAGGATGGACTTTTTCTTAAAAATAGAGTATTGTTTATGACACATGAAAACATCGATATGAATGAATGGGGGAGTAGTATGTCTGATGAGGTAAATCGGGGAAAGACCGCTAAGGAAGCAGAAGACGATCTGTTGCTGGTAACGGATGAGGATGATGAAAATAGTCAGGAGAATAAATATCTGCTTTTCAATTTGGGTGATGAGGTATACGGAATCGAGATACTCCATGTAACCGATATCATCGAGATGCAGAAAATCACTGAAGTACCGGATATGCCCAATTTTATCAAAGGTGTTATCAACCTCCGGGGTAAAGTAATTCCGGTTATGGACCTTCGCCTCCGCTTCGGTATTCCGGAACGGGAATACGATGACCGGACTTGTATCATTGTTGTAAATATCGACAACCAGGCCATAGGGTTTATCGTCGATACGGTAGCGGAAGTCCACGATATTTACGAGAAAGATATTTCACCCGCTCCCAATTTTAAATCCGATTCCGGGAAGGAGCAGTACATCTCGGGACTGGGCAAGATCGGTGAAGAGGTGAAAATTCTCCTCGATGTGAAGCGAATTCTAGGCCGCAGTGAATTGGAATCCATCAAAGAAAACATATAGTCCGCAATTATATCCATAACAAGGAGAGCGTATATGGCGCAAATGAAAATGAGTGCGAAAATCAGTGTCGGGTTTGTTCTGATGATTGTACTGCTTCTCGTGGTGGGAGGGGTGGCAATACTCTTTTTGAGCACCACCTATAACGGTTTCGTGCAGTATCGGGAATGGGCCAGGGATTCGAACCTGATGGCGAATCTGCAGGAAAACATGCTCATGGTCCGGATGAATGTGAAGGATTTCGTTATACGGGGTGATCAAAAAGAGAAAGAAGAGTTTGATCAGTACTATAACCGTACGGCTGAAATAATGGATGAGGCCCAGGAAGAGATCCAGGCCGCTGATCGGGCCCCGATTGTCGACCAAATAGATGAGGCGCTCGCTGGGTACGGTACACGGTTCGATCAGGTGGTTGACCTGCAGGGCCAACGTGACGAACTGGTAACCGGTACAATGGATGTAATAGGGCCCCGCCTCGAGCAGGACCTTACCAAGATCCTCCGCTCCGCCCGGAACGACGGAGATATGGCCGCAGCCTACAACGCAAGTCTGGCTCTCCGCAATCTCATGCTCGCCCGGTTATACGCCTTCAAATTTCTCGATTCCAATACAGAGGAAGATGAACAGCGGACCCTCTCCGAAGTTGCTGCGATGGAGGAGAACCTCGCTACTCTCGACCGGGAACTGCAGAATGCCGAGCGGCGGGCACTCCTCGAGCAAATAATGGAATATCAGAATGAATATGTCGATGCATTCAAACAGGTTGTGGGTATCATTTATGAACGGAACGACAATATCAATAACTACTTAGATGTTGTTGGCCCGGAGATTGCCGAACAGGGAATGGAAGTTATGCAGTCAATCCAGGCCGATCAGGACCGATTAGGGCCTCAACTGCAGCGGTCCAACCAGATGGCGAGAACTATCGTTATCATTGTAGCCGCCGCAGCCATTCTCTTAGGCATCGTACTGACTGTTTTTATCGTCCGCAGCATCCTCAGGCAGCTCGGAGAAGACCCGTCAGTTATACAGGACATCGCGGGCAGGATTGCATTAGGTGATCTCGACATAAATATCGATGGGGAAAATGTCCGCGGGGTGTATCTCTCCGTAAAAGAGATGGTGGATGCCCTGAAGTACAAGGCGGACCGGATCGAACAGGTCGCGAATAAAGACCTTACTATCGATATACGGAAAGCTTCAGAAAAAGACCAGCTCGGAGAATCACTTATCATCATGAAGAACTCGCTGAACGAACTGTTGGCCCAGGTAAACGAAGCGGTGGACCAGGTCAGTTCCGGCGCGGACCAGGTCTCCCAGGCAAGTCAGAACCTCTCACAGGGGGCAACCGAACAGGCGAGCAGTTTGGAAGAGATTTCCTCATCCATGACGGAAGTAAACAGCCAGTCCAAACAGAATGCAGAAAACGCTACCGAGGCGAATGCCCTGGCCAAGAAAGCTGCTGAAGATGCCAGAAACGGCAACGAGCAGATGGAGCGGCTCAACAGGTCCATGGAGAACATCAACAACTCTTCCGAAGAGATCAACAAAGTCGTGAAGGTGATAGACGATATCGCTTTTCAGATAAATCTCTTGGCCCTCAATGCAAATGTTGAAGCTGCGCGGGCAGGTAAATACGGTAAGGGTTTTGCTGTGGTAGCCGAAGAGGTCCGTAACCTGGCTGTACGCAGTGCTGACGCGGTAAAAGAGACTACAGCCATGGTAGAGGATTCGGTAAGGAACATCACCGAGGGAACGGAAGCGGCAACCTCTACCGCGGAAGCTTTAGCAGAGATCGTCGACGGAGTTGGTAAGGTTGCGGAGTTCTTAGGGGAGATTGCCATGGCCAGCAAAGAACAGGCTGATGCGATCGAACAGATTACAAACGGCATCGATCAAATCGATCAGGTAACGCAGTCGAACACTGCCAGTGCGGAGGAGAGTGCTTCCGCATCGGAAGAACTTGCAAGCCAGTCGCAGCAGCTCCAGGCCATGATTGCCCAGTTCAAAATCGAAGGGGTCGATTCGGGAAAAAGCAGAAAGAGGCTCTTAACCGATAACCGCGGAGCCGGTGGTAACAGTGGTAACGGCGGAAACGGCGGCGGAGGTCAGGCAGAGGTTTCTCTAAACGCCGGTAAAAAATCCCCTGTACTCACTGCGGCACCGAGTGCATCGCAGCAGGCACGAAGTAACGCCTCCGAGGATGGATGGAGCTCCGATAATACGGGTATTGCTCCGGTCGATCCGGCAGAGGTCATCAATCTCGATGATGATGATTTCGATAATTTCTAAGGATTTACAGCTTTAATACAGCTTTGCACTGAGATTACTTTGCAAAAATTGGTCTGAGCCTATTCTCTTGCATTTGTCCTCCTCGGTGAACGAAGCGTCACTGTTCGTGTGTACCGGAGGGGGTCAATTGCATTTTTTGGTTCTATAATGATATAGTGGGGAAAAATCCAATAAAGGGGTCACTATTGTGAAGATCCTGATTGTTGAAGATGAATTCGGAAGCAGAAAACTCCTCCAAAAATTCCTATCGCCGTATGGGGTCTGCGATATGGCTGTAGACGGTGCTGAAGCTGTCGAAGCATTTTCTCTCGCTCTCAGAGAGAAAGAACCGTACGACCTCATCTGCCTCGATATCATGCTCCCCAAAATGGATGGACAAGAAGTGCTCAAAGAGGTCCGTAAGATGGAAAAAGAGAACGGTATCCACGGTCTCGATGGGGTAAAAGTGATTATGACTACTGCTCTAGATGATTCCAAGAACATCTTGGAAGCTTTCAAATCCCAATGTGAGTCGTATATTACGAAACCGATAGCAAAACAGAAACTGCTCGACGAGATGAAGGGCCTCGGACTTTTAGACCGATGATGTAGTAACAGGCAGAAGGAGCAATGGTTCGTGAATAATAGTGAGATTTTGATCGACCGCGAGCAGGGCTTGCGTAATGTCGATGGGGATGAGGAGTTTTTTAACGAAATACTCGAAATCTACATAGAAGAGATACCGGAACGTATCGAATCTTTCCGGGAGCACCTAACAAAAAATGATTTGGATACCCTCATTTCTCTCTCCCATTCATTGAAAGGGGTCTCACTTACCGTGGGCGCGCTTCGTGTCCATGAGCTGTCAAAACAAATCGAGCTCGCCGCGCGGGCGGGAGAGGAAGAGACGGTCCGAAAGCTGTATCCGGAACTCGAAGAACTGCTGCGGAAAATTAAAACCGAGTATACATAGCAGGGCACGTAACATATCGGGTGATTAAGGCTCTTGCAATAATAACCTATGTTGCGGGAATTTTTGTAGGCAGCACAATTGACATTTTTGTGAAGGTAACGTATATTATTGATAATGATTCTCATAATGTTTGAAGTTTGCGAAGGTGATGAGAGAAGAATATCCTGAATGTAAAAAAGTAAGGCACTGCTTAAAACAGCAGGGCTTGCGGATGACTCTGCCGAGAAAAATAATTATCGAGGTATTGAGCGAAAACAGCAACTATCTGAGCGCTGAAGAAGTGTTCATGATCGTGCACAACCGATATCCGGGAATCGGTCTGGCCACAGTGTATCGTACGCTGAACCTTCTCGCAGATATGGGAATCGTTACCAAGTATGAGTTCGGCGAGGGTAAGGCGAGATACGAGTTGACGAGTGAAGAGAGGGAAACAGGTGAAGAAGAGCACTTTCATCAGCTGGTTTGCACCAACTGTTTTGAAGTGGTCAAATATTCCGATTTTTCGAATGAAGAGCTGGAGCTGATGAAAAAGATCGAAGGTGCTCTCGAGAAAAAATACGGCTATAAGATCGACCGGCATGTCGTCCAGTTTTACGGGATGTGCCCTAAGTGCCAGAAAAGTACCAACGGAAAAAAGGAAAACAGTTCTTCCGCGAACGCAAACAGGGGCTGATATTGACGTGAAGGTTTTTTTATTTTGAAAGTTATTGAGAATAAGAATTAAAATCATTAAATTGAAATCATTGATGGAGGATATACGATGGCAGAGAAGATTGCTATAGCGACCGACGGAGATACCGTCTCTCCCCATTTCGGCAGGTGTCAGGAATATACGGTAATAGATGTCGAAGACGGGAAGGTAATACATAAAACAACGTTGAAGAATCCGGGCCATGAACCCGGTGTCATACCCCGTTTTCTCAATGAAAATGGAATACACCAGATCATTGCCGGCGGTATGGGGCGTCGTGCTCAGATGTTGTTCGAACAGTTTGATATTGAATGGGTATTAGGGGTGACCGGTCCCGTTGACCGGGTTATCGACCGGATACTCGACGGTACCTTGTGTGAAGGAGAAAGTCTCTGTTCTTCGTCAGGGGAACATCACGGAGACTGTGATCATCACTGATATATGGAGGAATTTATGAAAGTTTGTGTTACAGCTACAGGACCAGGTTTAGAAGCAGAAATTGATCCTCGATTTGGAAGATGCAGTTATTTTGTATTTTACAATCTCGATGATGATTCCGCGGAAAGTATAGAAAACCCCAATCTTGCCGCTGCCGGAGGGGTCGGTGTTCAATCCGGTCAACTCATGTCTGAAAAGCAGGTAGGAGTGGTCCTTACAGGAAATGTGGGACCGAATGCGTTTGCAACCCTTAATGCTGCCAATATTTCGATCGTGACCGGAGTGTCCGGAACGGTCGGAGAAGCAGTAGAGAAGTATAAAAACGGTGAGCTCGCTCCTACGAGCGGTCCTACCGTGGCCAAGGATGCCGGTAAGACAGGATTCAGTAGTGGAGGCCGTGCAGGCGGTATGGGCCGGGGCGGAGGTCAAGGCCGCGGCGGCATGGGCGGTCCGCGAACGAGCAGATCATGACTGTTGCTATTGCCAGCGGTAAAGGGGGGACCGGTAAAACCACCGTTGCTACCGGGCTTGCACTCTCACTCGCCGAAGGAAATGCTGAAAGGGAAGGTAATCAGGTCCAGCTCCTCGATTGTGATGTAGAAGAGCCGAACTCTCATTTTTTTTTGCACATGGACAAAGAGCGGGAAAATAAAGTTACGGTTACCGTACCGCGTATCGATCAGGAAACCTGTACGGCATGCGGTAAATGTGTAAAGGTGTGCCGCTTCAACGCACTTGCCCTCATAGGAGATGAAGTGCTCGTCTTCGATCAGCTTTGTCACAGCTGCGGAGGATGCACCCTGGTTTGTCCGGTAGACGCGGTAACGGAGCAGCCGAGAGAAATCGGAGAGATGGAATCGTTTCGCCGCAACGGGATCCATCTGGTACACGGCAGGCTCAATATCGGAGAACCGATGTCGCCTCCCCTTATACGGACCGTAAAAAAAGAAAAGGACCGGAACAAAACGGTACTCATTGACAGTCCGCCCGGTACGACCTGTCCTATGGTTGTCTCTGTACAGGGAGCGGATTTCTGCATTCTGGTAACCGAAAACACACCGTTCGGACTTCACGATCTGGAACTTTCAGTGGAAGTCCTGCAGACCCTCAAGATTCCGATGGGTGTGGTTATCAATCGGGCGGATATCGGCACGAGCGATGTCGAGGTTTTTTGCCAAGAGCAGCAGATTCCCGTTCTCCTTCGCATTCCGTTTAGTGAAGAAATTGCCCGAGCTTACTCATCAGGCAGACCATTTGTGGAAGTTCTTCCCGAATATAAACAGACGTTTCGGAACATGTTCGCGGAAATCGAGAAAATGGCAGAAGCAACATAGTAGAAACACCAAAGGATACAACGAAACCATGAAACAGATAGTTATAATAAGCGGTAAGGGCGGGACAGGAAAAACAGTATTTGCAGGCTCCATTGCTGCGCTCGCCGAAAGTGCGGTGATAGCGGATTGTGATGTTGATGCGTCCAATCTCCATTTTCTTCTCCATCCCAAAGTACATGAAGAACATGCTTTCAGCGGAGGAGAAGAAGCGGTGGTCGATCCCGACCAGTGTACCGGGTGCATGCAGTGCAAGGAAGTGTGCAGGTTCCAAGCGGTAGAAATTCAGTTTCCTCCTCCCCCGAAAGGGAGAGAGATTCCGGAAGGAAGGAAGGCCCGTATCGATCCCATAATGTGTGAAGGATGCGGGGTGTGTGCTGAGATCTGTCCGGAGAAAGCGATCAGGATGGAACCGAGGGACGCTGGGAGCTGGTACGTATCCGAGACAAAGGCGGGTACGATGGTCCACGCTGCATTGAAAGCGGGTGAAGAGAATTCCGGTAAACTGGTAGCGCAAGTAAGAAAGAAAGCGAAAGCGGTTGCAGAAGAGGAGAACAAAGAGTATGTTCTCATCGACGGCCCCCCGGGTACCGGATGCGCGGTCATTTCGTCGCTTTCCGGTGTCGATATGGCCGTTATCGTTACGGAACCAAGTTTTTCCGGGATTCATGACATGAAACGTGTACTGGAATTGGCAGACCACTTTTCGATCAAGACGGGAGTCGTCATTAATAAGGCCACGGTAAACGGGGAAAACACCGAAGAGATACGAAAATTCTGCAGAGAACGGAATATCCCCCTCTTCGGCGAGATCCCGTATTCGAAACGAGTTGTCGAAGCAGTGTCGGAGTGTGTACCTTATGTGGAGTATGCTGATGATGAAGTAAGCAACGCTCTCAAAGATAGCTGGAGGAATATATGCAAGACGTGAACAGAAAAGAAGAACAGGAGAAGCAGGACAGACGTCTTAAAGAACGTATGAGTAAAGTCAAAAACAAGATCCTGGTCATGAGCGGTAAGGGCGGTGTCGGAAAGACCACCGTTGCAGTCAATTTGGCATGGGCCCTTGCAGAGGCCGGAAAGAAAGTCGGGATCTTGGATGTCGATATACATGGACCGAATGTTGCTAAAATGCTCGGGATCGATGCGGAACGGGTAGAGGCAACGGAGGGGGGGATCATTCCCATTTCGGTTACTCCCAATCTGAAGGCGATCAGCATAGCCTTGGTCGGGTATGAACCGGATGCTCCCTTTATCTGGCGCGGGCCGCTGAAAATGGGGGTAATCAAGCAGTTTTTAGCAGATGTAGAGTGGGAGGACCTCGACTATTTGATCATTGACAGCCCTCCGGGTACAGGTGATGAGCCGCTGAGTGTTGCCCAGCTCATTCCTGATCTCAGAGGCAGTGTTATCGTTACCACCCCTCAGGAAGTAGCAATCCTCGATTCGAGGAAGTGCATCAACTTTTCGAAACAGCTGAAACTTCCCGTACTCGGTGTTATCGAAAATATGAGCGGTCTGATCTGCCCCCACTGCGGCGGTGAAGTAGATCTGTTTGGAAAAGGGGGCGGAGAAAAAGCGGCCGGGGAAATGGACGTCCCGTTTCTCGGTGCGGTCCCCATTGAACCGTCTATTGTCAGCGGGGCCGACCACGGTAAACCGTTTGTAACAGGTGAAGATGAATCCGTGAGCAGGGAAATCTTCAAGAAGATGGTGGAACAGCTCGTTGGTGTCGTAGAACCGGTATCGTAGAACCATAAAAGTAGAGACATGAAATCATACCTCGAATGTATACCCTGTTTTATATCTCAGTCCCTCAACAGCGCCAAATTGTGCGGTGCAGACCGGAAAACCCAGAAGCACATTATAGACCGGGCCTGCTCTCTCGTCCCTTCATTCTCACTCGAGTCGACACCTCCTGAAATTTCGACCCTTATTTTCCGGATGGTCACCGAGATTTTAGGAGACAAAGATCCCTATAAAAAAATAAAGGAAGAGAGCAACCGGAAAGCGCTGGAGATTTATCCGGTAATGAAAAAGGCGGCGGAAGAGGCTCTTGATCCGCTTCTTACCGCAGTAGAACTTGCCATTGCCGGTAATATCATCGACTATGGGGCTTTTACCGACGTTGATCTCGACAAGGAGATCACATCCATCCTCGAACAGGAGGGGAAGGAGATTGAGCACGAGTCGGACCGACTGTTCAACATCGAGGGCTTGCGGAAATCACTCGATAGAACGGAAACGGTGCTCTACCTCGGCGATAATGCCGGGGAGATTGTTTTCGACAGGATCCTCGTAGAAGAAATTGCAAAAAAACCGTCAGTTAAAAAAATATACTTTATGGTGCGGGACGAACCGATTATAAACGACATTCTCACCGATGATTTTTATCAGGTCGGTCTCGACAACACGGCGGAGGTGATTACCAGCGGATCAGGAACAGCCGGCGTGATAATCGAGCAGTGCTCGCCGAAGTTCAGAGATATTTTTTACTCCGCGGATACGGTAATCAGTAAAGGACAGGGCAATTATGAATCGCTCTCCGATATTGACCGGGAGGTTTTCTTTTTGCTCAGGGCGAAATGCGCCATTGTGGCGAGGGACCTCGGGAGTTCGGTTGGGGATATCATTCTGCTAAAAAAGGATTGAGCGTTCCGTCTCTCTCTGATATACTTTTTTTTCATTAATGACTTTCCTGAAAAAAGGTATTTTTTCAGTAGACTCATTAATATCAGGAAAGGCCAACAACGGAATACACGAGGAGCGCTTATGCATATCATTCCCGCAATAGATATATTGAACGGCGAAGTAGTCAGGCTCCAGCAGGGAGATTATACCACCGCAACTGTGTATAAGAGTGATCCAACCTCCGTAGCAAGAGATTTTCAAAAAGCGGGAGCAACCCGGCTCCATATAGTGGATCTCGATGCGGCAAGCGGCGGAGGAAAACAGAACCGGAAAAAATTGAGAAAAATACGCAAGCTGTTCGGCGGTATTATAGAGCTCGGCGGCGGCATTCGAAACGAAGACGATATCGAGGAACTGCTCGATATCGGAATAGACCGGTTTGTGGTTGGTACCACTTTTGCAAAAAACCCTCACATAGTCGAAGGATGGGTCCAGCATTACGGAAAACTGTTCATCGCGGGCATTGACGCGCGTGATGGAAAAGTAAAGGTGAGCGGCTGGCAGAAGGAAACCGAACTCGATTATCTCGAATTGGCGGAACGGGCCAAAACGATCGGGATGTGCAGCATCATTTTTACCAATATTGCACATGACGGGACGATGCAGGGTCCCGATATCGAATCTACCAAAAGAGTTGCAGATTCATCGAACCTGCCGGTCATTCATTCCGGGGGAGTGAGAACTGTGGAAGATCTGAAACTGCTCACCGATTCGGGAGAGACGAAGATCAAAGGCATCATTGTTGGAAAAGCAATCTACGAACAAACGTTGAATCTCGAAGAAGCAATAAAAACGTTTCAATCGGATGATGAGGATGCGGAGGAATGGTAGATCAGAAATGGTAAATCAGGAACTCGATACGATCCTGCCCCTGGTCATAACGAGCGGTAATCGGATAGCTGATGTGGTCCTGATGAACGAGAAGGGCTACAGAAAAAGCATCGAAACGGGAAAGCTCTGGACGATCCATCCCAAACGGGGGAGGCTGCTCCCTTACGAACCGAAATCAGGCCGGACCCCTGGACGGGCCTCTGCAGGATTTGACCGCCTCTCCAAAGGTATCCGCTGGTACCATGCTGAAGTGCCGGAAGATCGGACCGAGAAGCCCGACACCGGAGCGGGAGAACCTGATTGGGACAATGTGTCCCAATGGAAAAATGACCTCGATGAACTGGAAGGATACGATTTTTCTCACTTCACCGGTACCGGGGATGAAAGAGTGAACAGCGGTATGCCCGGACCCGAGATCTTGACCCTGCTCGAAGCGATCATCAAAGAACGCCGAGAAGCAATGCCGGAAGGCTCATACACCACGCACCTGTTCGAATCCGGCCTCGATAAAATCAGAAAAAAAACCGGAGAAGAGGCGGTAGAACTGATCCTCGCCGAAGGCCGGGAAGAAATCGCCCACGAATCGGCCGACCTTATCTATCACCTGCTCGTTCTGCTCGAAGCTGCGGGAGTACCGTTACGAGCGGTCCTCGAAGAGCTCCAGAACCGGAGCTCCTGAGGACTGCTTAAGGATTTCGTTTTTATAACTGCAATAAGGACGACGAGCGAACCTTTGAATTGGTTCCGTCCCGTTACCACCGCTGGTGGACGTCCTGTTTTATATATTGATTGTAAATATCTTCGACTTTGTTCATGACCGAATCGCTCAATGGAGGAAGATCGGACGCCTGAGCATTGTCTTCCACCTGAGAAGGACGTTTTGCCCCAGGTATGACGACCGAAACCTCTTCATGCATGAGAATCCACTTTAACGCCATTTGTGCTAAGGTCATACCTTTGGGGAGGACCCCCTTGATCTCTTCTACTGCCGCAAGTCCTTTTTCGAATTCGACACCCGCGAATGTCTCCCCAACATCGAAGGCTTTCCCTTCCCGGTTGAAGTTTCGATGGTCGTCTTCGGGGAAAGTTGATTCTTTGGTCATCTTTCCTGTGAGAAGACCGCTGGCTAACGGCACCCGCACGATGATCCCGATGTTCTTCCGCTTTGCCTCTTTAAAGAAGAGCTCTTTCGGCCGCTGCCTGAACATGTTGAAAATGATCTGGACCGTCTTTACGTTGGGGTATTCGATTGCCTTGAGTGCTTCTTCTACCTTTTCCACACTCACGCCGTAATTCTTGATGATTCCCTCTTCCACCATTTCATCGAGTGCCCCAAACAAGACAGGGTTGTAGTACACTTCCGTGGGAGGGCAGTGGAGCTGGACGAGGTCTACTGAATCGGTTTTGAGGTTCTTGAGGCTTTCCTGGATAAACCCCCGAATGTTTTCCGGTGTATACTTTTCAGCTACATGGGGGGAGAGTTTTCGGCCCGCCTTGGAGGCGACATAGATCTTTTCATCGCGACTGTCACGCACCTTGGCAATGAGCTGTTCGCTCCGGCCCATACCGTAGACATCGGCCGTATCGAAAAAGGTAATGCCTAAGTCAATTGCCTTGTTGAGTGCTGCTATGGATTCTTCATCCTTGACATCACCCCAGCTCGCCCCAATTGCCCAGGAGCCGAAGCCGACCTCCGAGATTTCCATGCCGGTCTTTCCAAGTGTTCTGTATTTCATTTGATTCTCCTTACGTGTTGGTACGGTGCAGTTGAGCACCACCATTAATAGTAAGGATAATTCGGCCTAGTATCAAGTTTTATATAGTGCCTCAAACCTTGTTACAGGTGATACGGATGAAAATGATACAGGCTATTCGACCGCTTCCGCGACGAGGTCCCCCACTTCACTCGTGGAGTAGCCCATCTTTCCGGCCTGAAGGCTCTTGATCTTTGTGCCAGTTACATGCTTGATCGCCTCTTCGACGGCAAAGGAAGCTTTCGTCTCTCCCAATGTGTCGAGCAGCATGGACCCTGCGGCAATGGCCGCCAGAGGGTTGATCAGGTTTTTTCCGGTATATTTGGGAGCAGAGCCGCCGATCGGTTCGAACATGCTCACACCTTCAGGGTTGATGTTCCCTCCCGCGGCAATTCCCATACCGCCCTGGGTCATGGCCCCCAAATCGGTAATGATGTCTCCGAACATATTGCTCGTAACAAGAACATCGAACCACTCCGGATTTTTGACCATCCACATGCAGGTTGCATCCACATGATAATAATCTCTGCGGATATCGGGGTAGTCGGATTCGCCGATCTGATGAAAGGCGCGCTCCCACAAGTCAAATACATAGGTTAGCACGTTGGTCTTTCCCACGAGGCCTAACGTGTTCTCTTTACCCTTACCGAGCGCTTTCTTACCTCTGGCCTTGGCATATTCGAACGCGTAGCGGAGGCACCGCTCTACCTGAAATCTGTTGTACACCATGCTCTGTACCGCGACTTCCTGGGGGGTGTCTTTCATGGAGATACCGCCCGTACCGGTGTAGATACCACCGGTGTTCTCGCGCACCACTACATAGTCGATCTCATCGGGTCCCTTGTCTTTGAGCGGGGTTTCGATTCCGGGATAGAGACGAACAGGGCGGAGATTGATGTACTGGTCCAGTTCGAACCGCAGTTTGAGAAGAATCCCCTTCTCGAGAACTCCCGGTTTGACATCGGGATGGCCGATTGCGCCTAAGTAAATAGCGTCGAACTGCTTGAGCTCTTCGGGGGCGGATTCCGGGAGGACTTCTCCGGTTTTTAGATACCGGTCTCCCCCGAAATCGAATTCAGTCGTATCGAGAGAAAAATTATAGACCGAAGCGGCGGCATTGAGAACTTTGAGACCCTCCCGGACTACTTCCGGTCCGGTCCCGTCGCCCGGCAGTACTGCTATTTTATATGTTTTACCCATTTTGTGCTCCTTCTCGTTGTGTCGTTCTTTTATAACGAATCTCAGGATTACAGTCAACGAGCCGTGCCGGTGTCGTGGTGGTTTTTTTGTCTCTCGGTTGAAGCCGTTTCTCTATTCGCCTATACTTTTGGGTAATGAGTGTATCTGTATGAGTGTGCCCGAGAAAAACCCCACACCCCAATTCAAAGTGACCTCAAAAGCCCTGTACATCATCCTTGTTGCAGGTATCACCCTCCTCGTATTTTTTCTGGCCAGGCAGTATCTGTTGCCGGTGCTTCTGGCAGCTATCAGTGCGGGTATATTCTGGCCGGTAAACGATAAGATCCGAGCAGCTCTCGGAAAACCGGTGATATCGGCTACTCTTTCTCTTGTGCTGGTCACTCTTATCATTCTGCTGCCGCTTGGTGTTGTCGGGTTTTTTACGGTCCGGAAAGCGATTGCATTAGCGGAGAACATCATCGCCAATGTAGATTCAATGGAATCGCTCTTACAGGGATTGACGAAGCAGTTAAGCAGTGTCCCGTTTCTTAAGACTATCAATATTGA
>CAZKZZ010000012.1:0-11261 GCA_964557375.1 uncultured Spirochaetales bacterium
CAATAGAATGCAAAAAGGAATTTGCTGCTCTCCACAAATATAGCTATCTTTACCTATACCAATGGCGCAACAATCTTCGAGGCACCAGGAGTATATCTCCATCAAAGGGGCTTCTCAAAACAACCTCAAGAATCTCGACATCGACCTCCCCTTAGGAAAGCTGATCGTCGTCACCGGGGTAAGCGGGTCGGGCAAATCGTCCTTTGCCTTCGATACGGTTTATTCGGAAGGACAGCGCCGCTACTTCGAGACGTTCTCCCCCTACACGCGGCAATTCTTGGACCGAATGGACAAACCCCGAGTAGAAAGCATCGAAGGGATTCCGCCCGCGATCGCCATCGACCAGACCAACCCGGTCCGTACCTCCCGTTCCACCGTGGGGACGATGACCGAATTAAACGATCATCTCAAGCTGCTGTTCGCGCGTGCAGCGAACCTGTACTGCAGCGGATGCGGCAAGGAGGTGCGCCGGGACAGCCCCGATACGGTGTTTACCGGGCTCGAGCAGAGCAGCCGCATAAAAGAGAACGGGAAGATCATCATCACCTTCCCCGTCACCATCCCTCACAATTTCTCCGAAGAAGAGGTCGTCGATCTGCTCGGAAAACAGGGATATCACCACATCTACAAAAAAGTGGGAAGAGCGCTCGAAGTCATCCAGGACCGGACCCGGTTCAGTGCGGAAAACCGGACGAGGATAATCGAAGATATCGAAGCGGCCTTTCACTACGGGGGCGGGAAGTGTGCCGTATATCCGGTTGCAGAGCAGAACAGGCAGGGGGCCAAGGAAAAGGAGAAGCCCACCCCTCTCAGATTCTCCCGTGACCTCCACTGCGCCGATTGTGATATTCACTACCGGGACCCGATACCCAACATGTTTTCGTTCAATTCACCTGTCGGCGCATGCGAGACATGCCGCGGGTTCGGCCGAACGATCGGTATCGACTACGATCTCGTCATCCCCGACAAGACAAAATCATTAGCCGAAGGGGCGGTCAAGCCGTGGCAGACTGAAAGCTACGAAATCTGCCGGCAGGAGATGATGCACTTTGCCCGCAAAAGCGGAATAAGGACCAATGTTCCCTGGGAAGACCTTTCTCCGGAAGAAAAGCGCTGGGTTATCGAAGGTGAGGGAGAGTGGGACGAAGAGGTGTGGTATGGTGCGAAGCGCTTTTTCGAATGGCTCGAGACAAAAAGCTACAAAATGCACATCCGGGTGCTGCTCTCCAAATACCGAACCTATCATCTCTGCCCTGACTGTAAGGGGGCGAGGCTCAAACCGGAATCGCTCCTCTGGCGGATCGGGGGCGGCTCAGGCCGAGAGGGACGGGAAGTCCGAGCGGGCCGGCGGGGGGACAGCCAGGGCCGGCAGGGCCTTTCCATCCACGATATCATGCAGCTCCCTCTCAGCGCCACGAAACAGTTCTTCGCCGAGCTCAAATTACCCGCTCCGCTGGATGAGGCGACCGAGATCGTACTGCGAGAGATAAACAGCAGGCTCGACTTTCTCGTCGAGGTAGGACTGGGCTACCTTACCTTGGACCGGCAGTCCCGGACCTTGAGCGGCGGAGAGGTACAGCGGATCAACCTTACCACCGCATTGGGCACTTCTCTGGTGAACACCCTCTTCGTTTTGGATGAACCGAGTATCGGGCTGCACTCCCGTGACATCAAACGGTTGATTTCGATTCTGCACAAGCTTCGTGACACCGGTAACACGCTCCTGGTGGTCGAACATGATCCGGAGGTAATCCGGGCCGCCGATATGGTACTCGATTTGGGGCCCGCAGCCGGAGAACAGGGCGGAGAGATCGTGTTCTTCGGTCCTGCTGAAGACCTGCTGCATCACCAGACCTCGCTTACCGGGGCCTACCTTTCAGGGAGAAAGCGGACCGGAGAAGCTGCAGCTACAGCGGGCGGTACCGATCGGGGAGATGCCGTAATCGCAGCCGAAGAAGCGGGAACCGGGAGTTTTTCTCCGTCACTTACGGTACTCGGTGCGGCGGAGCACAATCTCAAGGAGATCGATGTCTCCATTCCTTTAGGCCGTCTTGTCTGTATCACCGGTGTGAGCGGGTCGGGAAAATCGACTCTCATCGACGATATCCTCTACAAAGCGTTGCGAATGATCAAACACAAGCCTCTCGAACAGCCCGGCACGTATCGCGACATCAGAGGACACGAAGCGGTTGACGACGTGGTACTCGTGGACCAGTCCCCCATTGGAAAGACGACAAGGTCGAATCCGGTAAGCTTTGTCGGCGCTCTAGACCCCATCCGCAAGCTGTTCAGTAAAACGCCGGAGGCGATTGCCCGCGGGTACACTGCCGGAGCGTTCAGCTTCAACTCTGTGAAGGGGCGGTGTCCTGTCTGCAGCGGGAGCGGGTACGAACATGTGGAGATGCAGTTTTTAAGTGATGTGTACATCCGCTGTCCCGAATGCGGGGGAAAACGGTACAGACCGGATGTATTGGAAATTACCATCGAGTTGCCCGGCGGTCCCAAATCGATTGCTGACGTTCTCGATATGACGGTAGACGATGCGGTACGATTTTTCAAAGAAGAACCGAAAATCGCAGCCCTCCTCCGGCCTCTTCTGGATGTAGGCCTCGGATATATCAGGCTCGGACAGCCGGTCCCCACCTTGAGCGGCGGGGAGGCGCAGCGGCTCAAGCTGGCAGGGCATCTCGCATCGACCGCTTCTTACGGGAGAGGTCCCTCCGGAAAGCAGGCCCGGGGAAAGAAAAACCAGCATATCCTGTTTCTCTTTGATGAACCGACGACAGGGCTCCATTTCAGCGATATCGACGTTCTCCTCGGCGCTTTTCGAAGCTTGACTGCCGCGGGTCACTCATTGGTCGTCATTGAACACAATCTCGATGTCATCGGAGCCGCGGACTGGATCATCGACCTCGGCCCGGAAGGGGGAGAGGCCGGCGGAGAAGTGACAGCGGAAGGGACCCCTGAAGATATCCGGTCTTCGAAAGAAAGCTATACCGGTGCGGCGCTTCGAACCATCAAACAGGGGGAGTTCTCCGGAAGTTACTTTCTCAAAGAAAATCCTTTGGCCCCGAAGCCGATGCTTCCGCCAACAAACGGGAACCATTCTATCATGATCCGGGGGGCAAAGGAGCACAATCTCAAGGATGTGGACATTACCATCCCCAGAGAAACGTTTACCGTTATTACCGGTGTGAGCGGGAGCGGGAAATCCACCGTTGCCTTTGACATTCTGTTTTCAGAAGGACAGCGGAGGTATCTCGAATCACTCAACGCTTATGCCCGTCAATTCGTCCAGCCCGTTTCCAGGCCCGAAGTCGACGGAGTGACAGGCGTTCCTCCCACAGTCGCCATCGAACAGCGGACAAGCAGGGGGGGATGGAAAAGCACCGTTGCCACCGTGACCGAACTGTTTCACTTTCTCCGGCTGCTCTTTCTGCGTCTCGGGACTCAGTACTGTCCCGAGTGTGATGTCCCCATCGAACCGCAGACCCCGGAAGCAATCCGGACAAAGGTCCTCTCCGGGTCAAAGAACAAATCGATTACCATCCTCTCCCCCCTCGTGGTGGCAAGGAAAGGGTACTACACCGACCTGGCAAAGTGGGCGGCAAAAAAAGGACACGAAACACTCCGGGTCGACGGACGCTACATACGCACGGATTCATGGCCCAGGCTCGACCGCTACCGGGAACACACCATCGAACTTCCCATAGGGGATATCAAAGTATCTCCCCGAAAATCGGAACAGCTCCAGGCGCTCATTGACGCAGGCCTTTCTGCAGGGAGCGGGATAATCCACGTACTCGAGGACGGGTCGGTAACTGTGTATTCGACAAAACGGGCCTGTCCTTCCTGCGGGAGGAGTTTTCCAGAACTCGACCCCCGGTTGTTTTCGTTTAACAGCAAGCACGGGTGGTGTCCCGCCTGTACCGGCACAGGAGTGGCAGGGCTTACCGCCGAGGAGGATGATGCGGCGGGCGGCCGCCGAACGTCAGGTGAAAACGGAAACGGGAACGTACCTGGGGGAGCTGACCGCGAGGTGTGCCCGGTGTGCAATGGGGCGCGGCTCAACAGTGTGGCACGGTCCGTACGGTACCGGGACAAGCCGATCGAAGATTTTAACCGGATGACTGCAGCCGGACTCCACCACTATTTTGAGAACATTAAGCTTAAAGGAAGGGAGGCAGAGATTGCCCGGGATATCACCGCTGAGCTTACCTCCCGTCTCACTTTTATCGAGCAGGTGGGATTGGGATATCTCACCCTCGACCGGGCGGCCCCCACATTGAGCGGCGGGGAAGCACAGCGGATTCGACTCGCTTCTCAATTGGGGTCCAATCTCCGGGGCGTGTGCTACATTCTCGACGAACCGACCATTGGGCTCCATCCCCGGGACAACCGGATGCTCCTCGATACCCTGCATCATCTCAAACGAAAGGGGAACTCGGTGGTGGTGGTCGAACATGATGAGACAACAATAAAAAACGCAGACCACATCATCGACTTAGGTCCCGGCGGCGGTGTTCGAGGGGGAGAACTCATATTTGCAGGCCCGGCCGGAGAACTTTTAGAAAACCGCTCGTCAGAGACGGCCCGTTTTCTCAGATCCCCGCTCTCCCACCCGCTCATCTCACGGAAAGAAAAGGCGCAGAAAGAAGAGCCGGAAGTAATCACCGTCAAAGGGGCCCGGGAACACAACCTCAAAGAAGTCGATGTGACCATTCCACTCGGTTCACTCATCACAATTACCGGCGTAAGCGGCTCCGGTAAATCGACACTCGCCCGTGATATTCTCTACCGAAATCTGAAACAAGTACTCAAACAATCGGCGGGCAAACGTCAGAAGCCTCCCCGGAAAAATGACTTTCACGGCTGCAGCAGTATCGAAGGATGGGAGACAATATCCCGTGTACTGGAGGTAGACCAGACCCCCATCGGGAAGACCCCCCGTTCCTGCCCGGCGACCTATGTCGGCTTCTGGGACGACGTTCGAAAACTGTTCGCGGGTCTGCCGGAAGCGAGGATGCGGGGATACACGCCGAGCCGGTTCTCTTTTAACGTAACGGGCGGCAGATGCGAGGCGTGCGGCGGCCAGGGGGTAAAAAAAATAGAGATGAGTTTTCTCCCCGATGTGAAAGTACTTTGCGAGGTGTGCGGGGGAAAGCGGTTTAACAGGGAAACGCTTGACATTACCTACCGGGGTAAGTCGATCGCCGATGTTTTGGCCATGAGTTTCGAAGAGGCGGAACAATTTTTCGAAGCACATACCTCCATCCACCACGCGGTACAGCTGGTCAATGCCGTGGGATTGGGCTACCTCACCCTGGGACAGCAGAGCCCTACCCTAAGCGGCGGAGAGGCCCAGCGGATAAAGCTGGTGACCGAACTGGCCAAGGCGAAACCGGATACCGCCGGCGGCCGGACCCGCAGAGGAACATCAAATAAAAACCACACCCTCTACATTCTGGACGAACCGACTGTGGGGCTCCATACGGCCGATGTGGAACGGCTGCTTCGGGTCCTGTACCGGCTGGTAGAGTCGGGTAATACCATCGTAATTATCGAACACAATCTCGATGTCATCGCCGAAGCGGACTGGATAATCGATCTTGGTCCTGAAGGGGGTGATGATGGGGGCTTTGTGGTAGCGGAAGGACCGCCGCGGCAACTCAGTAAAAGCCCCAAAGGATCGTATACTCTCGAGTTCCTCAAAGATTTTTTTAAAGAGCGTACATGAGTATCTTCGGATCAGCGGTTACACTAATTCTTTGTTCTTGAAGGCATCCACAAACTGCTTGATCTGCTCCCGGAGGACGTTTCTCAGTTCTCTGATCTTCTGCAGAATCTCGTCCTCCGAGCCTTCAAACTTCTCAGGATCAGGATAGGGCCAATGCCGCTTCTCTGCATTACCCGGAAAAATAGGACATTTTTGCTCAGCTTCTCTGCTGCAGACAGCGATCACATAATGATAAGTATTACCTGCCTGATAAACGTCCCACACACTGCGGGTCTTTTTACCGGCTATATCAATGCCGTCCTCCTGCAGAGCTTTTACTACAAGCGGGTTCAGTTCTCCCGGCTCGAGTCCGGCACTTTCGACTTCAAAGAGGTCCCCGCCAAACGTACGTAAATACTCCTCTGCAATCTGGCTCCGCGCACTGTTGTGTACACAAATAAATAGTACTTTAGTCTTCCCATGTTCCGAACTCATACATCATCTCCACATAAAAAAATCGAATTAATCCTTTTTTAGATAATATATATATATCCTTGATTGTGTTAAATTTTTGTTAAACGAGTATGAGAATATCATTTTATATTTCCACACCGGCAGGAATTCATTACCATATACATAAAGGAAATTAGTGTGAAACAACGAGTCCTCTTTATCTGTACCCATAATTCGGCCCGCTCCCAAATGGCCGAAGGATTGATGAACGCTCTTCTAGGAGACCGGTATGAAGCCTCGAGCGCGGGGACCGAACAGACCCGGGTCAAGCCCCAGGCGATTCAGGCACTCTCGGATATCGAGATCGACATTACACACCATCGGTCAAAAACTATCGATGAGTTTCGGGGCATTCAATTCGACGTCGTTGTCACCGTGTGTGACAACGCAAAGGAGACCTGCCCCTTTTTCCCGGGAAAAAAGGTGGTCCACAAGAGCTTCAGCGACCCGAGCAACGCCGACGGCAGCGAAGAAGAAAAGCTGGAAGCGTTCCGGCGAACCCGGGATGAGATTAAAGCGTGGCTGCTTGAAACCTTTTAATTATTAAAGGCTATTTGTTATATTCTCTGATTATCCAGTAGGTCGTCTCTACACAGAGGCCAACTCCTGCAGTACATATTTTACCCGGGCTGAGAACTCTTTCCGGCGGGAAAACCCGACGATCATCTCCGAGAACCGGGCCATCTCGTATATGCGGGTTATATCTGCAAGCGGTTCCTCCGAGACAGGGAGATCTCGGGTGAGCCTTACCGCATATTCTTCCAGAGTCTGGTGGTTGTAGTAGGGCACTCCTTTTCTTCTCGCAGCAGAAAAGATTTTTTCCATCTGCTTGGAGAGCCGATCGAGCTCCCTCCGTTTGAGCCAAAAATGCCGGCCCGAATCCGCTTTCCGCCCGGTTTTGAATTGAGCTTCTTTTTTCGCTCCGCTCAACCCGTCGAGCAGTTTGAACCCGTTTCGGATAATGGAACTGAACACAGCTATAATGGTTTTGAAAAAGTGTCCTACCCGCTGACCGACTGATGAGAGTGCTTCGGTGAGTGCAAGCCGCCGCAGATAATCCCTGAACTCCTGCGAGAACAGAGGACCGAATACGAGAATTGCACCCAGCACGATACCCGCGGCAAAAAGCGCCTGTTTGATCATTCGAAACAGATTCTCGAGGAACAGAAACATCTCCACATTATTGATATCGAATTGATTGTAATAGTCGACGATGCGGTCATACTGCTGCTGGGCCGGCATCGACCGGGGGAGTCTTATGTTCACTTCCCGCTCACTGAACAGCGAAGACAAAAACTCCAAAAACCTCTCGATGAGACTTACGGGAAGTAGGGCCCTGTTCCCGGCAACGAAGACGCTTCCAAATGCTACAACACCGAGCATGACTGCAGCGAAGACGAGCTGTCTCAGCTTCTGCAGATACGGAATTCGAAGTCCGTCAATCGTAAGACGAAACTCCTCTAATGCCTGATTTACAACAGCAATATGGACATAAACTGCAAGTAAGAGGAGGACGAGTACGCCGATATGAAAGGAAGATGGAGGGTTTCCCGTTCCATAGGCAAAGAGAAGTATGATCAATGAGAGGAAAAGCAGGAGGATACAGATTTTCTTTACATTCCACATCCTCGTTTTGATGTCGGTAATAAACACAATCGATTCTCGAAGACATTGCTGCAGCTTCGGTCCCTCTTTATCACCCCGGAGATAAACAAACTGTTCCCAGCTCCTGTAATTGTTATGAATTGCGAAGGTCAATAGCCACATGACCGCGATAAGCGTCAATCGATACCCAATAACGAGATTCGGCACGAAGCGGAAGTAAAACGGTCCCTGGGGGGGCTTTCGAACCAGTGAAAAAATCACGAAGAAAACAGCTAGGGTGATGATAAGCTCTCTAAGCCGCGCGCCCCAAGAGGCCCGCTCTTCCTCTAGAATATTTCCTAAGGCGGTCTCGCTCACCCCGACGAGTAACAGCAGCAGATACATCCATCGGCCGGCAGCAGGCAGAGGTGTCATTCCTTCGAGCAGAGGTGCTGTAAAAAGCAAAAACAGGAAGGGGACCGTTATGCTGAGTAACGGGTGGATAACCGATTTATACAGCAGCAGAGTTGATGATTTTTTCTCCACTGATCTCTCCGTACTCAGGGACGAGGTGCACCGGTATATTATGATAGATCAACGTATCGGTTTTGCGCTGCCCCCAAGCGAGATAGTACAACTCCACAGTTGTGTTACCCCGTTTAAGGGTAAGCAGAAAAGTGATACGTTCCGTGTCCAAAGGAGGACCGATATAGATAAGCCGGGTCCCGAAGGGTATAGCATTCATCCGGACCAGTTCAAAAACCGTTCCTTCTCTGCTGCTTACCGGGTTTATGCAGGCAAGTTTTTCGAGGAGCACCATGCCGTGGCTCCCCGTTCTCCCGAAGGGAGATGCGGTGTATTGGTCATTCTCATCAATTACTCCATTAGAGAGAAGCCCCACACTCTGCCCCGCGCCAATTCCGGCAACGGCAAGCGAGCCGGCAACTTCGATTGCACGTTCCGCGGACCTGTAGCGGTGGCGGAAAGCGTATTCTCCCGTATTGAGGTTGAGTACGAGCAGAATAGGATAGTAGAGTGTTGGGAGAAAATCCTTCGAGAACAGTGAACCCAACCGGGCCGAGGCTTTCCAGTGGATACGCCGAGGTTCATCTCCGGGAGTGTACTCCCGAAGAGACTTGAACCGGGTGACATCTTCATACACCTTGTTCCCTGCCACGATACTGCCTCCGGGTAGTCCGGACAGATGCGAGAGGGTAACGGTGTGAATAGCTGGGTAGATAACCACCTGACACATGATCTTGTGCAGGTCTTCCCAGGAAAACAATCCTAACGGGTCCATACCTGATACTTTGACCGGTCCCAAAAGATATTTCCCCCGTCGATATCCGCGGGCTTCATAATGTACTAGTTTCCGCTCTTTCGCCCGCAGGGTAATGAGAAACCGATCCTTTCCCCCCGCATACAGCCCCCCTGCGGAATCGATAACGGCCAATGAAAACAGAGGGAGAAATCCTTTGTTTTCGATTTCAAACTCGATATCGGCCTTCTGGTATCTGTAGAGAGCGATCCAGTCCTGTTTTCTCGTTATTACGAGATTGTATCGGGTGTGATAGGCGTAAACATATGACAGGAGAAAAACCGCAAGTATAAAAAGGCAGATCAGCTGAACCGCTAAAAAAGGGATAAAGAGAAAAAGAATCAGTAAGCCGATAGAG
Source organism: uncultured Spirochaetales bacterium (assembly GCA_964557375.1). Taxonomy (GTDB): domain Bacteria; phylum Spirochaetota; class Spirochaetia; order SPDA01; family CAZJBZ01; genus CAZKZZ01. Next base: position 9,490 of record CAZKZZ010000012.1, read on the forward strand.
ACTACCGGAATCCCTTTTTTCACTTTACGTCCTTTAACATGGGTACTTGTATGTGGGAGAGGATATCTTCGATAACCATACGCGGCTTGATCCCCTTTACTTCGTACTCCGCCTTTAAGAGGACCCGCTGGGAGAGGACCGCGGGCGCCATTTCTTTGACATCCTCAGGAACCACATAATCTCTGCCCCGAATGCGGGCCAAGGCTTGAGCGCTCTTGTAAAGTGCAAGGGTAGCCCGGGGAGAGCCGCCGATCCGCACCGATTGATGTTCACGTCCCGCCTGAATGATGTCCTGTATGTAGCCTAACACATCCTGATGAACGAACACCTCCACGACCTGCTGCTGGAGTGACAACACCGCATCCAGGTCGGTGACCGGAGTGATATCCTCTACCGGATGGGTGATTCTTCGCTGGTTTTCCACTATTCGGGCCTCTACAGCCCGCTCCGGATAACCGATCCCTATAGAGAGGAAGAACCTGTCTTTCTGAGCTTCGGGAAGCGGGAACGTTCCCTCGAATTCGATCGGGTTTTCAGTGGCAAGGAGAAAAAACGGTTCGGGAAGCGGCTTCTGCTTGCCCTCGACACTAATCTGATTTTCAGCCATCGCCTCGAGCAGGGCGGCCTGTGTCCGCGGGGTGGCCCTGTTTATCTCATCGACGAGGACGACATTTGCCATTATCGGACCCTCCCGAAAGGTAAAGGTGCCTTCTCTCTGGTTATACACCGATACCCCGAGGATGTCGGCAGGGAGGAGGTCCGGCGTGCATTGGATTCGTGAAAAATCTCCGCTAATCGCACCGGCAAGTGCCCGGGCCAAGATCGTTTTTCCCAACCCCGGAACATCCTCCAGCAGAGCGTGTCCCCGGCAGAGGAGTGCTACGAGCAGTTTCTCTATTACACTCCGTTTCCCGAGAAAAACAGTCTCGACCGATTCGATAACCGTATGTGCCCATTGCTGAATTTCCTGTACCACGATATCTATGGTAGCTCGATTGGCAAGGGGTGTAAAGACTGCTTAGACCAGTTCCCGGTCGAAGTTGAATGTCGTGCTGTTCGTCTCCCCCGGTTCGGCATTGAGCAGATCGATATACCGGGAAAATCCGGGCCCCGGGTCTATGTCCAGTACTTTTTCCGAATAGAGAGTAGTGATTTTCCCTTCCCGCTTTATGATGAAACGCCCCCCTCTGCTGTCCTGTACGGCCCCGGTGACCGGGACGGTTGCCCTGGTCTGCAGAAGCGGGACCCGTCCGTAGGTGTAGAGCTCGATTACCCCCGGACCGATTACACCGGGCCCGATTACACCGGGACCGCCGCTGAAAAGCGTTTTAAGCGGCAGGACTGCCTCCCGTTCCAGCTCGACCCACGCCTGTACCCTGGAGGCGCCCTGTGAGAAGAGCACAAAACAGGCGAATCTGTTTGCAGCGGGAAGAGGGAACCCCGTAACAATGATGATATCCGTGTATCCGTCCAACAGAGAAAACCCGTAGAGGGAGGTTACCCGAAATCGGCGGGCCCCCCGAGTGTGACATTCTTCAATACGCTTTCTGACCGTATCGATCGTACCTTCCGGACAGAATGAGGGGAGTATTACCTCTGTATTGGTTCTGATGGGGTGATCCTGTTCGGCCAACGCTTTGAGCGGCAGTGCAACAATCGCGTCTTCTGCTCCAGCATCTTTTTTTTCGGCATCTTTAATTGCTGCAGAAATATTAGAGGGGGTCTTGACTGCAATGGTCGTCTCAGACCTTTGCCCGCGGCCCGAGAGGGCC
>CAZKZZ010000012.1:11361-19537 GCA_964557375.1 uncultured Spirochaetales bacterium
CCAGCCACTCGGTAAAAGCCTGCCGGATGTTCCGAAGGGCTTTATTCTGAATGAAGAGGTCGCCATGAATCGTAACGAACACTGCCGCACAGTTTATATCGTCAAGCTGCATTTTTCGAAACTCCAGTTCCACATCCTCTTCGGCCAAGGGCCGTTTCTCCGCCCGGGGGATTGCTGTCTCATACTGCCACACGAGCCGGGAGGATGGAGCAGGGCCGGCTGCCCCCGCCGCCGTGTCTCTCGGTTCAGCTCCTGTCAACACACCGACGGTAACACCATCCGATGACACGCCGATATCGAGGTCGACACTCTTCCTGAAGGGGAGAATATCGTTTATGCGTCTGGTATAATCTTTTGTGCTGTACCCGATCCGGTAGACCAGATCACCTGAATTGATACTTTTGTCACAATGGATAAACCCTTTCTGCTTCGCGGAAATCGAGCGGATTTGTCCGGCTTTCGGGCTTCCCCCCGTCGAGATCTTCGTAACAGTAAACGACGGTCCTTCATCTCCGGTAGGAGGCTGTACACGCAGCTCATCCCCTACATGTATGGTAGATTTCGGGGTGATGAAAAATCCGTTTTCCTTTACCCCCGAGACCTTTCCGACCAGTGTCCCGGAGACACCGAGTTTGCGGTGATCAATGACCTGATCGAAATCCTTCAGCTGCCTGAACCCCGAACTCCAGTACCGCCCTCCGGAGCGGGACAGAGTATCGCGGGCGACAGGGAGCACTTCCTCTTCCCTGCCGGGTTCGGCATCAAGCAGGAGCCGGTACGCCCGGACCACGGGCACCGCGTAATCACTCTTTTTGAGTCTCCCCTCGATCTTGAAGGAGGTCAGTCCCATTGATTTGAGTTCAGCCATATCCTCGAGGCTGGCAAGATCATTGGTAGAGAAGAAAAAGCCGTTTCCCTGCTTGGAAAAGTACCGTCTTCTGCAGGGCTGTTTACACCTGCCCCTGTTCCCGCTCCATCCCCCCATCCAGGAGGAAAACAGACAGATACCGGAGAGGCTGCAGCAGAGAGCACCGTGGATAAATACTTCCAGTTCGAGCGAAGTACGCCCCCGTATCTCCCTGATTTCGTGGAGGGTGACCTGACGTTCCAGAATGACCCGGCTGAATCCCATCTGTTCGAGCAGCTTTACCCCTTCGCTGTTGTGGACCGCCATCTGGGTAGAGCCGTGGATATCGAGACGGGGAAAGTAGTTTTTGAGGAGATAGTACACACCGAGGTCCTGGATAATTACCCCGTCCGGTTTTACGTCATCGAGAAAAGAGAGCTCATCAAACACCTGTTCGATTTCGGTGTCTTTTATGAGCGTGTTAAATGTTACATATATTTTTTTGGAATTATTACGTGCAAAACGAATAAGACGGGAAAGGTCTTCCCGGGTAAAATTCTCGCTCCGCTCCCGTGCGTTGAACTTCTTCAAGCCGCAGTAGACAGCATCCGCTCCGTTTTCCAGAGCGGCTACCGCGGTATCGAGGTTTCCCGCAGGAGCCAACAGTTCGGGCATATTCAGTTACTTTTCCTTCCATTTTGGAGATCGTTTGTTCAGGAAAGCATCAACCCCCTCTTCCGCATCTTCAGTAGCGGCAAGAGAGGCAAATAGTTCGGTAGAGTAATCCACACTCTTATGATACTCCATATCGTGAAAAGCATAAATCCCCCGTTTTCCGATCTCGAGGGCGAGGGGGGATTTTTGAGCTATCCGTCCAGCCAACGCCGCTGTCTCTTCTTCGAGCTTCTCCCCGGGCACGACCCGGTTAATAAGCCCCAGTCTTGCCGCCTCTTCAGCGGTAATGATCTCTCCGGTGAGGACCATCTCGAGAGTTTTCTTCCGTCCGATGATACGCATCATAGGAACAGCGGGCCCTAGGCATATCAAACCGACGGTAACGGCTGTGGTACCGAACTTCGCCTCTTCAGCGGCAATGGTGAGATCACAGGCAAAGGCAAGACCCGCACCGTTTGCTACAGCATACCCTTGAACGGACCCGATAACCAGTTTTTTCATGTTAGGGATGGTGTGATAACAGCGGTTCATCCGACTGAGAAACCGGGTATATTCGAGATGCGTCTTGTCTGTAAACTCGTCGAGTGCGATGCCGGTGGAAAAATGCTTTCCCGCCCCCCGGATGACGATCACCCGAACTTCAGGATCATCATCGAAAGACTTGAGTGCAGAATCCAGCTTCTCGGCGAGAGGAACGGTGAACGTGTTCTTCGCTTCAGGACGGTTTAAGGTAACAAACCCGGTGCCCGCCTGTTTTTCTGTAATTATTTCCTCTCCATGCATCGCTTACCTCTCCTTTTAGGACCGGCCGGCACGGTTGCCGTACCGTATTCCGCATCTCGGGCACCCCGGATCAGCGGACACTCAGCTTCGATCTGACGCGGTCTACGATGATATCTACCATCTGTTCTACATCGATCTCCGCCGCTGCCGATAACGGCTCCCGGGGTTTGATACTGCAGCTGCCGGCCTCATCACATGCAGGAGGTTCGGTTTTTACCCCCCAGTTAGGCCGTAAATCGTACAGTTTGTTGAGCTCCTGTTCGGTGAAAGGGACCGGCCCTCCCAGCATCTTCGCATAGAGGGCGATCGTTGCGCAATGCTCCATTTTTTCGAGAATCCGAAAGGCACTCTTCAAGTTATTACCGATGGTAAGGGAGCCGTGGCGGGCAAGCATGACCGCGTTGCTTTTTTTTATGTGGGGTTTAATCGATTCGGGCACTTCGTCCGTGGTCGGGGTTGCATATTTACTCGTGGGGATTGCACCGAGAGTGACTACTACTTCCGGGAGCAGACAGGTATCGATGGGGATCCCGGCCACAGTGAACGCGATGCACTTGGGAGGATGGGCGTGGATCACGGCCTGGACATCCGGCCTCAGCTTGTACACTTCCAGATGCAGCTTTCCTTCGGAAGACGGTTTTCCCGCCCCTTCAACCTTGTTGCCGTCCATATCGATGATGATGGGTGAATCGAGTTCGACCTCCCCCTTCGGCACTCCCGACGGTGTTATCAGTATTCGTTCTTCATCGAGCCGGAGAGAAAGATTTCCGTCCGTTGCAGTTACGTATCCGTACTCTTGGACTTTGCGGCTCCAATAAACGATTTCTTTTCGTGCTTGCCACAGTGCTTCCCAGATACATTCCATATTACACCTCTCAGTTAATAGCTACTGTATCGATTACGGCCAGTACGAGCTCCAGCACCGGCCCGGCATCCTGGCCTAAGACCTGCCTGGTCGAGTTTCCCTCTCTGTTTACCAGTACATAATCACCCACTCCCGCACGGACCATGTCCACTGCGATAACCGTTTTTCCATTGGGTGAATAGTCAGGATTGAGATACGAGACCAGAAGCAGTTTCTTACCTTCATATTTTGGGTGCTTCATTGTGGATGTTACCGTACCGATTACCTTTCCGATGTTCATGCCTTCTGTCTCCCCATGCCGGGTTCGGCGAGGTCCACACTGTCTACGATACCGACAATCGTGGCATCGACAGGGATAAAAGTGTTCTCGAAGGCAAGGGACGCCTCCCGTCCTCCGCAGAGAAAAACAGTTTCTCCCACTCCGGACTGGGTAGCATCACAGGCAACCAGGGCACTGCCGGTATCGTTGCCGTATTCATCCAAAGGCTGGACCCACATCAACTTTATCCCTTCGAGACCAGGATATTTATACGTGGCTTCGAGATTTCCGATAACCCGTGCCAAATCCATTTTAGTTACCCTTCTACCGATATCGAGCTGCTTTGGATAAAACGGCCCGGAAGGAAACTGATGAGATCGGGATGAAAATTGGCGATTACTACGGAATCCGCCACATCCCTCGGCTCCACTGCTTTGCACCCGGCAGCAACCCCGGTCTCGACATCGGTCACCTTCCCGACGATGAGATAGTACGCTTTTCCGCCGAGTCCGTTTACCAGGTTGAGGCTCCCGAGCCGTACTTCAGCTGCTTTGACCGATGCGTCCGCCGCGTAGACAGCAGAAGCAGCACTGAACGTCTCGACCACTCCCAACGCTTCTTCCGCACTGATTTCGGCTGCCCGGTTTATCGCAGGCAAAACCGAAGTGCTGAGATTGGGTATCACGAAACTGCCGGTAAGGCTTCCGCCTGCCTGCTCTCTCCCTGCCTCCACCGAATCTTCCACACTCGCCACATCGCCTGTTACGAGAATGAAAAATTTTCCGGGACACACTGCCCGGGCATCGATGATGGAAACTGGCGCTTTTTTCACCATCCTGTCTACTGCCGCAAACCCTGTTGCAATACTTGTTAATTCCACCGAACCCAATGTCACCAGCCCCTGAGGTTCGCTTACAGTATAGGACGATACTGAAAAACTCTTCATGCTATACGATCCTGAAAGCCCCGACCAAGGTGCACCGCCGCTTTCTGCAGAAATCACGGGCACTGGTAACACCCTCACCGGTCGGAGAGGCAATCGTAAAGGAGGTGTACCCCTCCCCGCCGTATCCGAGGCCGGCATAGTTCGGACCGTTCTTTATGAAAATCGAACAGTTCATCTCATAGGCCATCACAGATAGTTTTTCGATGTTCTTCGAATGCATCGATGCGGAATGCCGTCTGCCCGCCTCCACCTCTTTGGCGTACCTGATCGCCGCATCCACGTCCGGGACACGGACGACCGGCATCACCGGCATGAGCATCTCAGACCAGGCAAAGGGGTGGTCCGGTTCCACTTCGCAGAGAATAAGACGGGGGTCACCCGGGTCCCGTACACCTATTTCCCGGAGGATAACAGCCGCATCTTTTCCGATAAACCGCCTGAGCGGCTGAGTGTGGGTGTTCGCAGGGGGCGGGCTGTCGTAGAGGGTGTTTTCGAGGAGCCGCACCTGGTTTGCAGAAGCAACGTATCCGCCCGCCTTCTCCATCTCCCGGACCAGTTCGGAGGCGACTTTTTCAACGACTACGGTCACCTTTTCATCGACACAAATAATGTTGTTGTCCATAGAGGCACCACTTACAATGTCCCGGGCCGCCTTGGGAAGGTCGGCCGTTTCATCCACCACTGCAGGGGGGTTCCCCGGTCCGGCCCCGATCACTTTCTTACCGGTCTTCATCGCCGCCTGCACCACGCCCTCCGCACCGGTCACTACGAGCAGGTCCACTTTGGGGTGGTACATCAGTTCAGTTGCGGTCTCGATGCTAGGTTCTCGAACACTGACAAAGACATTCGGCGGCCCCCCGTTTTCTTCAACAGCCGCGGCAAAGAGTTCTATCATTCTAAGAGAAGTCCGTTTCGCTCCCGGATGGGGATTGAAGATAACCGAGTTTCCCGCGGCGAACATCCCGATACCGTTACTGATGATGGTCTCGGTCGGATTGGTGGAGGGGATAATCGAACAGATAACCCCGTAAGGAGCAAGCTCCTCGAGAGTCAATCCGTCATCTCCCGAAACAGCATCCGGTTTGAGATCTTCGACTCCCGGGGTCTTCAACGCCGCGAGCCGGTTCTTCAGGATTTTGTCTTCAACCCTGCCCATGCCGGTCTCTTCGACTGCGAGGCGGGAGATCTCTTCGAGATTGTTCAGCACGGCGTTGCGAAGGGAGCCTATGATCCGCCGCCGGTCGGCTATGGAGAGCTCGGCGCACGCGCGGGCCGCCTCGGCCGATGCGGAGAGTGCTTCTTCGACAGAATCGAAAAGCCCCGCGTCGCCTGTACCGGCCGAAGCAGCTGTTTGGCCCGCCGTCGGGATATCTGTTGAAACACCCGCCGGACCGGCTATCCGGCCGGCCGCCGTAGTGGCACCCGTATTGGCGGCCGTATCGCCCCCCGGACCACGCAGCTCTGAAGCGATCCGTGCGACCGCCCCCTCTATAATCTCCTCAATTTGTCTTTCGTATAAAAGCATATCGTACCTTTACCTCGGGCTGCAGCACTAAACCTTTTTCAGACATCCCGGTCTTTTCTATACACAGTCTTGCCCGCGATAGCAAAATTATCCACAATGGCCATGACCACAGCATCCACCGGGCGCTCTTTGGTAAGCACGGTCTGCCGGGCGGAAGACCCGCTGGCATACAAGACCACTTCGCCCTCTCCCGCCCCGACGGCGTCGACGGCAACTACGTAATCGTTTTTCCCCCGTACCTTTTCATCGAGCCGCTCGAGAAGCAGCATCTTGGTCCCCTCGATGCTGGGTTCTTTCTGGCTTGCCACAACTGTTCCGACTACTTTCGCAAGTATCATCGTCGCTTACTTTGCACTCTTCGCAGCTTGTTTCCCCTGCCGGCCTAAAGGAAGGGTGCTGTCGACATTTTCATGCGGCCGCGGAATTACATGTACACTGATAAGCTTTCCGATCCGTTCCGCCGATTTTGCACCGGCATCGGTCGCGGCCTTAACTGCTGCGACATCACCTCTAACGATTGCAGTAACGTAGCCGCCGCCGGTTTTTTCATATCCGACGAGCTCCACTTTTGCCGCCTTTACCATGGCATCCGCGGCATCCACCATAGCTGCGAACCCCTGGGCTTCGATCATCCCCAATGCATCTATCATTGTTTCCTACTCCTTCTTAAAATCCTGAATTCTACCGTCTATCTTCTGTAAAGCCGCCTCAGCGGCTTGTTTGCCTTCGAGCACCTCGGCTTCATCTCCGCCGATGTATACCCTCCCGAATGCACCTACCGCCCGCACCTCCAGAATATTGATCTGGGAGGCCTTCTCAGCCTCGTTTGCAGCAAGAGCACTGTAGCCTGCAGGAAGTGTTTCGATCGTTAGCAGGGTGTCACCCGGAATAATCATGTTACCGTGGCGGACCCTGTTGATGAGCTGACACTGGTAATCGGTGATGTTCTTGATCGTCTCCGAACTGACGATTACCGGTTTAAGACGCTCATTCTCTTTGAGGTCTAAGGCCCGCAGAACTGCCTGCCCCGCCTCCTGTACTGCCCCTTGATCAAAGCTGTGGAACTCGAGGAGACCGAACGCCCGCTCCACGATGAGCATTCCGGGCTGCACATCGGTCGTTTTCAGGGCAATATCGGTAACTCTGTTGATATCCATCCCCGGTGAGATCTCGATCCAGAGACTCGCCTGGCCGGAGAGAGGAAGATATCCTTTAGCCACCGTAGATGTAAACGCAGTAAATTGGGGCTGCATTGCATCCAAATAGGCATAGGTACGCAGTTCCACCGCCATAATTGACTCCTCATGCAATAGATTTCACTTACATTATGCAACATTTACAACACTTCTGTCAATATAATTGTTATTTTTATTGCTAAATTTTTGTATTTATGTTATTATACTATCATTAATGAGCATAAAAGAGAAACGTATTGAACAGTTAATCGATCTGCTAAAACGGAAAAATGCTGTAAGCATACATGATATGGGAACGGAATTAGGCGTTTCGGAGATGACCGTACGACGCTACCTCGAAACTTTAGCCGAACAGGGAATCGTTACCCTGCTCCACGGCGGGGCGGTACTCAACCAGGAAAATTACTTTACCTCATATGAGAACCGGTATCTGCTTTCGACCGAAGGGAGCAGAAACCGGGAAGAGAAAAAACGGATCGGTGCTGCGGCGGCAAAACTCATCGAACCGGAAGACATCGTGATAATCGATTCCGGCTCGACGACCGAATGGCTTGCAAGGAATCTGCCGAATGAGGCCCCCCTTCGGGTCCTCTGTTACGCACTCAATATTCTCATCGAACTGCACCGCCATGAGAATTGCGGCATCACCTTTGCCGGAGGGACCCTCCACCGCAACACGCTGATGTTCGAAAGCCAGGAGGGGATAGAAACGATCAGACGGTTCAGGTGTAAACGGGCGTTCCTCTCTGCAGGGGGCATACATAGGGATTTAGGAATTACCTCATCCAATTACTATGAGATAGAAGCGAAACGCGCGGTCATGCAGTCGAGTCTCCAAAAGATACTCTTAGCAGATGCATCCAAGTTCGACCAGGTAAGCCCGAATCATTACGCCGATTTGTCAGGCTTTGACGTTGTGATCACGGACACCGGTATTTCCGGTGATTATCGTGAGCTCTTGAAAGAGAAAAACATCGAATTGATTACTGTTTGAGTTTATGATACCACGCCAAAGCAGCCATGATGACTGCATTGATATACGGCTCTTCGCCCATCCGGTCTTCCACCTCCGTTATCGGG
>CAZKZZ010000012.1:19637-50691 GCA_964557375.1 uncultured Spirochaetales bacterium
GGGCCGTTAAACAGCATCAAAAATGGAGCCCCAGTTCAAAATTGAGAGGAGTAATACTGTTCCCGTCGACATTTGTCCCATTGATATAGTATTGAGAGTACACTACCAGTTCCCCGAATCCGAACAAATCCATAAAAACACCGATGCCGGTGGTAAGAAGGACTCCGTACGTTTCACCGATGATATCGTGATAAAACCCCGAATCGAAATAGAGCAGTACTCCGGGGATAAGCTCGGGCCAGATAAAGGCGGGGAGGTTTCCCCGCACTTCGAGATTTCCCACCAATTTGAAAGGGGTGGAGTACCGTCCGACATCCACGCCCCGCACCGCGTCTCCCGTACCGACACGCGGATAACGACCGCCGATGGTCTGCTGAGCGTGCAGCGGTATCGAAGGACCGGTCAAATAATCGACAGCTGTGAAAAGACCGATATAAGAACTGAAGAGGTGTTTCCCGGTATCACTTACCGTACTGAAGATTGGCACAAAACTCTTTATCGTACTGTTGATCCGAACATAATCCGCCGTTCCGATGATGTCGTTGCCGAACCACTCCGGGGCCCACTCTACCGATGCACCGAAATAGTATCCCTCGTACGTTTTGTCTTTTTCATCCCTGCGCACCGTGTCGATGGTAAGACCTGAAAGAATACTGTTTTGAAACATTCCCCCTTTCTCGGGAAGATCCGATCTGAACAGCAACTGGTCAGCGTCTTCGTTTTGGAAATAGCCCTCATAATATCCGGTGTAGAACGCATAAGCCTCCAGCCAATTACGGTCCTGCATCGGGTTCCAGACGAGCCCCTGGGCAAGGCCCATGCGCCACCGAACGATTCCCCGCCAAAACAGTACGTCAGTGGCCGGGTCCACTTCATACTCTTCTCCCGTCTCACCTTCGACCGAGGTCCCTCCGGTATACGGGGTGCCGTCGGGGAGAAAATAGTATCCGCGGCGGTCCACTTCTCCCCCCAGCGAAGCCCAGAAGATCGTATCTCTGCCCGGAATAATCTCGATCCCCCGAAATCCGAGATTAAGGGTGGCCCCTATCCAGTGAACATCCGGCTCGAGAATAAAATCGCTTCGTTCTTCTTCTTTTTCATCCCGGGGTAAGGAATCCGGTTTTTCTGTGTCCGGAGGCGTGGTTTCTGCATCCTCCGCCGGCAATGTCAGCGGGAAAACCAGTGAGAAAAAAAGTATAACAAGGATTGCGTACTTCATCCTGCCGTTATTATGAAGATTTGAACGGTTTTTACAAGTGCAACAAGGTTTGAGGCACTAATTCAAGTTTACCCTCCCTTATGCCGATTAACGAAATGGGAGAAGTGAAACTAATGTCAAACCACCGCCGTTTATCGGCCTTTTCGCCTGTTTTATTCCTGAGTATCTTGGTATTCACTCAAATTTTATTCACTCAGACGCTTATCGCACAAGAAATTACGCTCGATAAGGCCGGATTCACGGAAGCAACCATGAGCATCGCGGGCCCAGACAAAATCTACATCCGTGGTATCCGTTACGGCGGGAATGCATATTCACTTCTTCTCGAGGCCCAGGACCGGCAGGGAGCGGTATGGAAAGCAGCGGCGCTGTACAATGACGAAGAAAACGTGGCCCCTGAAAATCTTATTCTCGATTTTGTAAAAATCTCAGCAGTAGGGAGTGACAAACTCCGCGTAAGCGGGATTATCCTGGAAGGACAATCCTACGCTGCAACATTCCAGTTCAGCGGGGAGACGACCATGGCTGTAACCGATCCGCTGGAACAGGCACCAATGCCGTCAGGGTTTACCGAGAAAATCGGCGAATTAAAAGGCATGCTTGTCGAACTGGAACGGGACAGATATGAACAGGAAATCGATGCGCTCGAGAACAAGAACAAGGCGCAGCAGGACCGCATAGCAGAACTCAGAGAAAAGCTCTCTTCCTGCGAAGAAGAGCTGGCCGCTTTAAAAACAGAGATGGAAGAAGAAGGGGAACGCACCGCCGAGGAGCGGCCCGAAACAACCGAAGAGGATGATGAAGCACAAATCGAGTCGTATAAAGAGACGATATCGGCCCTGGAGAAGACCATCAATGCCCTTCGGGAGGAGAAAACCGGGCTCGAAGAAGTGGCAAAAGAGCTCGCAATAAAACTCGAAGAGTATGAAACGGAAATCGAACAGCTGAGGCAGGCATACGAAGAATCAAAACAAAAAACGGAAGATTTCGATGAAACTGAAATAGAGAAAATCGAAGAGGCCCAGGAGGATGTTCACAAAACGATCGAAGAAATAGAGGACAAAAACGAAGCTCTACAATGGGAAATTGCTATCCTTCGGTTTGAAAACGCCCAAAAAGACGCCCTTATTAAAGCCCTCAGGGAAGAAAACAGAGACCGGGAAGAACAATTAAAAGAGCTTTCCAAAGACAGGGAAAAATTACTGGAACTCAATGAAGAGCTGGAACAGCAGGTAAAAAAAGGGGTTATACCGGACCCCCGGGAATACACCGTTTCACAATCTCTCGCTGAGATCAAACGGAACCTTAACAATGTGCTCTTAGAAGGGTTCAGCAGTTTTGAACCCCAGCTTGGAAACTGGAAGATAACAGATGATGAAGCATTTCAATTGGACGGGGACCAATATTTTGCGAAATTGGTCTTCGAAGTCGAACAGTATTCCCGGCCCACCCTGTTTTCATTCAAAGCACGGGCCCTCGGCGACGGCTGGGTGGGTGTCGGTATGCACATCTTTGCTACCAATAAAGAAAAGCTCAAAGGGTACGGATTCGGAAAATCTGTACTGGTATGGATGACTCGAGACCCCGAATATTACGAATCCAACGATACCAGGTTACAGCTCTACCGTTCCGATAACAATATCGACATGGAACAGGTCCTCGACGCGGTAGTTACCGAGCCGATGTCCCGATATCAACAGCTCGATATCTACTATCAACCGGTCGAACAGTACATTACCATCTATATCAACGGCGAGGCGAAATTGGCCTATAAAACTTGGTTCGAAATCGACAATGGCATCGAGGTCGCTCTCCGGTCTCTCGGCACAGGAATCAGTTTCAAGGATCCCGTTGTTCGAACAACGAAGTAACTGCAAAATCCCGTTTCTTACAAAAAACTAACAAAAAAAACAAACTTTTTATTGCAGATCATGCTGATATGGAATACCATTTCATTACCATTTTCAGGGAGGAACAGTATGAACAAAAAAAGATTTCTCGTTATTTTTCTGGTAGTCCTTCTTGTTCCCTTTATCGCATTCGCCGGAGGGAAAAAGGAAGCGGAACCGGAAGAGAAAGAAGCTGTGGCTAAAGAAGAAACCGTCAAAGAAGAAAAGGGCCCGGCTTTAGGAAGCGAAGAAAATCCAATCGTGTGGTCGTTTGTGCCGTCCGGAGAGATGGAAACGGTCGCCGCGGGAGCACAGGAGGTAGCCGACCTTCTCCACGATGAGACCGGCCTCTATTTCGACACAAACGTAGCAACGGAATACGCTGGTGTTATCCAGGCGCTTTCGAGTGATCCGCCCGAAGCCCACATGGCATCTCTGGCAACCTTTGCGTACGTCCTGGCCGCGGACCGCGGTGTTGCCGAGTCCGCCCTGGTCTCGGTACGATACGGCAGTCCTACCTACAACGGACAGTTGATCGCGCATATCGACACGGGCATATCTGAGGTCGAAGAACTCGCCGGTCACACCTTTGCCCGGCCCGACCCCCTCTCCACCAGCGGATGGATTATCCCCATGCTCACCATGAAGGCTGCAGGCGTTGATCCGGAATCTGACCTCAAAGAAGTTGTGGATGCAGGAAGCCACGACTCGGTCGTAGCTGCTGTCTACAACAAGGACGTCGATGCAGGGGCCTGTTATGTCGATGCGAGAAGCAGTATCGAAGATGATCATCCTGATGTTATGGACAAAGTGGTCGTAATCGCGGTATCTGCCGACATTCCCAACGACGGGGTCCAATTCCACCCGGACTTCCCCCAAGATATGAGAGAAAAAATTGTAGAAGCGTTGTTAACGATTGCCGCAACAGAAGAAGGTACGGAAGCACTCGAGGTCGCCTACTCTTGGACCGATTTGGAACGGCACGGAGACGATTTTTACGATCCGTTCCGCCAAGTTCTTCAAGCTTCCGGCATGAAAGTCGAAGAATTGATGGAATAACAATGAGTACGGCCGGCAGCTTGTCTACCGGCCGTTTTTTCCTATACACTTGGGGTACCCATGCTCGAGGTACGTAACCTTACAAAAATTTATGACGACGGGACAGAGGCGCTCACCGATGTAAGCTTCACTGTCGAAGACGGCGAGTTCTTGGTCGTAATCGGCTTGAGCGGTTCCGGAAAATCAACTCTTCTCCGCTGTATAAACCGTCTTATCGATCCCACCGAAGGGGAGATCATACTCGACGGGATAAACATCACCAAAGCTACCGCAAAAGAGCTTCGTCACATTCGACGGAAGATCGGAATGATTTTCCAGCACTTTAATCTGGTAAACCGGTCCCCGGTCATTACCAATGTGCTCGCGGGCCGACTCGGTTACATTCAGCCGTGGACGAGTATCATCCACCGGTTTTCTGATTCGGACAAAAAGGCAGCGAGACGTGCATTGGAGAAGGTTGGTATCGCCGACCAGGCCCATAAGAGGGCCGATGAGCTGTCCGGAGGTCAGCAGCAGCGGGTCGGTATTGCCCGCGCTCTGATGCAGAACCCGAGTCTCGTCCTGGCGGACGAACCGGTAGCGAGCCTCGATCCGGTCCTGGCCCACACCATACTGGGTTATCTCGAAGCGATGAACGCGGAATCGCAGATAACCGTCCTCTGCAGTCTCCACTATCTCGACCTTGTCCAACGGTATGCAACAAGAGTCATCGGATTGAAAGACGGTTACGTTGTCTACCGCGGTACCAGAGACGATATCAATAACATGACCGATCAGCAGTTCAAAGAGATTTACGGAGAAGAGGCCGAACGGGTAAGCGCCGGCCCGGCCAATTCTTCATCAAAGAAGACCGAAGCGGACCGGACCGGCCCTAATAGTGATCCAGGAGAGGGGAAATGAATGCGTTGACAAAAAAACGGCAATCCAGAATCTCTCCTCCCGCTGCGGCAGTTGCGTCCCTTATCCTTCCGGGTTTAGGCCAGATTCTGACCCGGCAAATCAAGCGCGGACTGCTTCTGCTCGGTTCGATGGGTACCATTGCGGCACTGTTTACCTGGCGGGTACATCTTCTCGCCCACCGGGAACCGGATGCATGGGCGAAACTGGCAAAAGCATTCGACCGGCGTCCTCTTTTCGTTATCATTATCGTCGGCGGTTTTGCTCTCGTATGGCTGTGGAATATATGGGAGGCGTATAAAGCGGCCAGGGAGGGTGAAAAAGGGAAAACCGGCGCTTTTATTCTGGTTGCCTTCGTCCTGTTCTCGCTTGGATGGCAGATAAGCCAGATAAATATGGTAAAAGCGGTGACCGAACTCCCCGATGCTATTCCCCCTCTCTTAAAGGTTCTCTGGCCCTGGGAAGCGGCCGTAACCCGGGAAGAGGCAGAAGTCAGTGCTGGACAGGACCTATTAATCGGCTGCGATGAGGGGGAAATCCCGGAAAGGGCTGAGAAAGAACCGGGAGAGCCGTATCTCTACGTGGAGCCGCTCTGCGGGGACCTCTCCACGCGGGATGACGACAACAACATCGTCGAAGGGACCATACTCACGGTCCGAGGTGAAGGGTACGCGCCCAATACGGAAACCCAGATCTGGTGGCGGGACCCGATCGGAAACGAGTTCCGTCCCCGATACGAAGGCAAATATGTTACGACGACCACCGACGAAAACGGATCATTTGAGCTCAAACTGGCTATGCCGTACCGGCTTATCCCTCCGTCAGCAAAAGGGGCCCAGTATCACCGGATCGAAGCACGCCAGTTTTCGGAAGTGGGACCGCTCCTGCCCAGCGAGCCGCTCCTTTTGACCATAAGCAGAATGGTGGAAACCATTGTTATGGGGATGATGGCTACCATCTTCGGTATTATCTTTGCAATTCCGATCAGTTTCTTAGCTGCGAGGAACCTCATGGCGGGTTCCTGGCTCTCCATGACCATCTACTACATCACCCGGACCATACTCAATATCGTGCGGGCCATCGAACCGCTTATCTGGGCCCTTATCGCGGTCGTGTGGGTTGGATTGGGGCCGTTTGCAGGTATCATCGCCCTGACTTTCCACTCCATAGCCGCCTTAGGCAAACTGTACTCCGAAGCAATCGAAAATATCGATAAAGGACCGATCGAGGCCATCCAGGCTACCGGGGCCTCCAGGCTTCAGACCATCATGTTTGCAGTGGTACCGCAGATGATTCCTCCATTTGTCTCATTCTCCATCTACCGGTGGGACATCAATGTGAGGATGTCGACCGTCATCGGATTAGTAGGAGGCGGCGGTGTCGGGTTCATCCTCATTCAATACATCCGGCTTCTCGATTACAAGGCGGCGGGAATTGCAGTGTGGTTTATCGCGATCACTGTAGCCATTCTGGATTATGTCAGTTCCGAAATCCGGCAAAAGTTTGTATAAAGAGGAGCGGAGCGAATGTTGACCAATCCGGCATTTCTCTGGGGAGTACTGGGGGTAGCACTCATCGCAGCCGAACTGCTCATTCCCGGTTTTGTCATCTTTTTTTTCGGTGCGGGAGCGCTGGTTACTGCCCTCCTCTCCGGTATCATCCCCGCCGTGGGCGATAGTTTCGGCTGGCAGGGGCTCATCTGGGGGATCGCTTCGGTGGGCTCTCTCATCGTACTGCGCCGCAGATTCTCCAGAACGTTTCGCGGGACCGTGTTCAATCCGATCTCGGATAAGGATGTAGGGAAAAGCGCCGTGGTTACAGAAGCGATCTCTCCGGAAAATCCCGGCCGGGTGCGATACCAGGGAACAACCTGGAATGCGGTCAGTTACACGGAATCCTTTGACCCGGGAGATAAAGTCGAAATTATTAAAGAAGAGAATCTCACTCTGGTCGTCACTGCCCCGTTTTTAGAAAAGGAGGAATAAACGATGAGTTTTATCTTTGTCTATGTTGCCGTTGCTCTGGTCATATTTCTGTTCTTCAAGCTGATTAGGATCGTCTCCGAAGCCGAATCGTACATCATCGAGCAATTCGGTAAATACAAACGGACTCTCGGTTCCGGGTTCCATCTGGTAATTCCTGTAGTACAGAAAGTAGCATACAAGGTGGAGCTCCGCGAGCAGGTAATCGATGTCGAACCGCAAATCTGCATTACCAGCGACAACGTGCAAGTTGCGGTTGACGGTATTTTATATCTAAAGGTAGTCGACCCGGTCAAGACGAGCTACGGAATCGACAATTACCGGTTCGCCACGGCCCAGCTTGCAAAGACCACCATGCGTTCCGAGATCGGCAAACTCGAGCTGGACAAGACCTTCTCTGAGAGGGACAGCTTAAACGATGCTATCGTAAAAGCGATCGATGAGGCCAGCGACCCGTGGGGCATAAAGGTCACCCGGTATGAGATCAAAGACATTACTCCTACCGAAGGTGTGGAAAAAGCGATGGAGCAGCAGATGCGGGCCGAGCGGGAAAAACGCGCAGAGATTCTATCCAGTGAAGGAGTAAAGGAATCCCGGATCAATGTATCCAAAGGGGAACGGCAATACGCGATAAACTTGAGTGAAGGCGAGCGGCAGCGGCGGATCAATGTTGCCGAAGGGAGGGCCGAGGCCATCGAAATTACATCCAAAGCAACCGCGGAAGGACTCGAGATGGTAGCGGAAGCGCTCAATCTTCCCAAAGGGAAAAACGCGATGGCCCTGCGGCTTGCCGAACAGTATGTGGCCCGTTTCGGGTCTATTCTCGAGAAAGTAGACACGTCGGTACTGCCGGTCGAGGTTGCCCAGCTCAAATCACTCGTGGAGGCGGTACTGCCTGACTCGAAAGGAGGTGCAAAATGAATCCCTATCTTCCCTTACTGATAATTCTCGGGCTTTTCGGCCTGGTGATCCTCATCTCCCTGGCCCGCAGCATCCGTATTGTTCCCGCCCAGTCCGCTCTGGTCGTTGAACGGCTGGGGAAATATGTAAAAACACTGGAAGCGGGATTTCATATCCTCGTCCCCTTTATCGATAAGGTAAAATACCGTCACAATCTTAAAGAACAGGCCATCGACGTTCCCGCCCAGGAGTGCTTTACCTGGGACAATGTGAAAGTGAGGGTAGACGGGGTGCTGTATATGAAAATCGTCGAGCCGAAACAGGCGAGCTACGGAATTACCAACGCGCGGTACGCCACGATACAGCTCGCCCAGACCACCATGCGTTCGGTAATCGGACAGCTCGAACTGGACCGCTCCTTCGAGGAACGGGGCCAGATCAACGCGGAAGTGGTCAAAGCCGTGGATGAAGCTTCGGACCCGTGGGGCATCAAGGTCTCCCGCTACGAGATTCAAAACATCAATGTCTCTGAGAACATCCTCGAGGCGATGGAAGTACAGATGCGCTCGGAACGGGAAAAACGAGCCGAAATCGCCAAGAGCTTGGGCGAGATGGAATCCAAAATAAACTACTCCCAGGCGGCAAAAGAAGAAGCCATCAACAAGAGCGAAGGGGAAAAGCAGCGGGTCATCAATGAGGCCGAAGGACAGGCCCAAGAGATCCTGGCAATGGCCCGAGCAACGGCGCAAGGCATTAAAAATGTAGCGGCGGCCCTCGACCGTTCCGGAGGAGAGGACGCGGCGACCCTTCAGATCACTGAACAGTACATTGAGCAGCTCAAGACCTTAGCGAAAAACTCTACCAAAGTCATTCTGCCCATGGACTTAAACGATATTCAGCGGATGACGCGGAAAGTTGAGGATTTTCTAAAAAGATAAACAAATCGTTTAAATTCTTTTTATCTTCCGTTTATTCGTATTCTGTTCTCTCTGTATTACCCTTCATATGACGTTATGAAATGACGTTATGAAAGGAGAGAGGCAGATGAAAAAACTCATAACCATTGTGGTGATCGTAGCAGTCGTTGGCGCGGGAGCGGCGTTCTTTTTTCTGACCCCGGGAATGGATACCCAGAATGTCGCTGGGATCGGTCCCGCCGCCGGGGCAGAAGGGTCCGAAAAAAACCAATCCCGAAAGCTTCCGGTAAAAGTTACAACAGCTGTTTCCGGAACGGTCCAACAGTACATCCGTTTAAGCGGTGACGTAACAGCAGCCTCGAGTATCAATGTGTTTCCGGACACTACGGGAAAACTGTCTGAGGTGTTGGTTTCCACCGGCGACTACATAAAAAAAGAGCAGCCGGTAGCAAAAGTCGATCCTTCCCGTCCCGGCGCGAACTACGCGCTCAGTCCCGTTGAAGCGCCGATTACCGGCACAGTCACCGACGTGTTGGCCGACATCGGGGAGAATGTTTCAACCAGCGCGCCGGTGGTTCAAATCGGACAGCTCGACAAACTTGAAATCAACACTTTCGTCTCCGAGAAATACGTCAATAAAATAAAATTGTGGCAGCGTGCCCTTATCGCCACAGCCGCCCTTCCCGGCACAGTAATCAACGGTTATATTTCTGAAATTGCACCCGTGTTGAACTCGAAAACACGGACACTGGAGACGACAATCTCCTTTTCAAAACAACCCCAAGGTATCAAAGCGGGAATGCTCGTTGAGATTATCCTGATAATCGAGGAACATTCAGATACAGTCAAGATTCCTCAAGAGGCAGTGCAGAATCCCGACAGCTCCCCCTTTGTTTTTGTAGTAGATGATAATAAGACCCGGCTCCGCGAAATTACCACCGGAATTACCGTAGACGGCATCGTAGAAGTGACAGAAGGACTCGAAGCGGGTGATACTGTTGTCGTTTCCGGGACAACCCTCATCGCGGACGGAATGGCGGTCTCCATTATCAGCGAAAAAGCGCCCCTGCCGAAAAGGGGTAATGTTGAAGGGGCCGGTGTATTCGGAGGACCGCAATGATAAAAAAAATACTAAGCCGTCCGCTCACCATTCTTGTCATTTTTTTATTGCTCTCCCTCATCGGAGTATTCATGGTCTCCGATTTACCCATCGACCTTCTCCCCGATATGAATCCTCCTTATATCTACGTCAGTACGCGGTATCCAGCAGCAGGATCGGAAGAGGTCGAAGGTGAAGTTACCGATATACTCGAAGAGCAGCTCTACACCCTGGAAGGATTAAAATCGATGACCTCGACCTCAAGTGAGGGTTCATCCGGGATACTTCTGGAGTTCACATGGGGAGATGATCCGGCAAAAATCAAACAAGACATACGGGACAAACTGGATACAGTCACAGGCAGGTTGCCTGACGATGCCGCGGACCCGGTTATCTATGAGTATGATCCCAACTCTCAACCGATTATGACCCTTTCTCTTCGTGGAGGGCACGATGTTCAAAGCCTCTACACCTTCGCCGAAGATGAACTCAAAGACGAAATCGAGCAGGTAAAAGACATATCAAAAGTAGAAATCACCGGCGGCAGAGACAAAATCGTGCGGGTGGCAGTCGACGCGAACCGGCTTGACGCCTATGGTCTCTCAGTTACCCGGCTTGCACGCGCCTTGAGCACGCAGAACCTTTCTCTTGGGGCAGGGTCTATTGATTACAAAGGAAACGAGTTTCTCGTGCGCACCTCGGGAGAATATTCATCTATAGACCATATTGCAAACACCATTGTCACGACAATTTCGGCAGACGGAGAAAGACATAAAATTTTGGTCCGCGATGTAGCGGATGTCTCCTTTGATTATGAAAAAGAGACAAGCCGGGTCTTGGTAAACGGAGAACCTTCGGTTACGATTAAAGCATTTAAGAAAACCGGAGCAAACACGGTAGAAGTCGCCGAGGGGATCCGGGAACTCATAATTAGCATCGCCCAGGAACTGCCGGAAGCAATTACACTCGATGTGTTGAGTGATTCTTCAACGATAATCAAGCAATCCCTGAGTTCGGTATTGCAGGCAGCCTATACCGGTATTATCTGCAGTATTTTCGTACTCCTCTTCTTTCTGCGGCAGATAAGGACTACCGTAATTGTTGCCATCTCCATCCCTGTATCGATTCTGATAACCATCATTGGAATGAGCCTGGGAGGAAAAACCTTCAACGTTGTTGCCTTGACCGGGCTCACACTCGGGGTGGGAATGATCGTTGATAATTCGATAGTGATTCTGGAAAATATTTTCAGTCACCGAGAGCAAAAAGTACGACTGCTTTCCGCGAGCCGGTTCGGAACGGAAGAGATGATCACGCCCATTTTCGCATCGACCCTGACGACGATCAGCGTGTTTCTCCCGATCCTTCTTTTTGGTGACCGTCTCGGATCTATCGGGGCGATCATGAATGATCTCGCTTTTACCGTAATTGTAGCACTTGCCGCTTCTTTCCTCGTTGCTCTTTTTCTCGTTCCGGTCCTCTCTGCCCACTATTTAAAAATACACACTCGAGAAGAAAAACCGATTAAGAATCCTCTGCTTCGGATGATAGACAAAGGTATCGGCGCTTTTATAAATGGACTAACCTGGATTTACCGCACCATTCTACAGGCCGTACTGCAGGTACGTATCGCGGTTATCGTTGGGGCTCTCGCGCTTCTGGCTGTCAGCCTTCTGCAGTTTCCGAAATTGGGTCTGAATTTCATGCCTCCTGTTCCTTCCGATTCTCTTTCTCTTTCAGTCGAATTGCCGGAAGGCAGTTCTCTCCATGCCACAAAACAGGTGATGAATCAACTCGAAGCTATTGCCATGGATAACCTGACCGGATATGAACAGATCTCCCAGACAGCAGGAGCTTCCAACAGCTACACCGGGTCATTAACCATAACCCTGCCCGATTTGGCAGATCGTTCAATGAGTGAGGCAGAAATGAAAAAAACTCTTCGGGAATACTTTTATCTTTTCCCGGATATCACATTTGTTTTTGGGAACAGAGGGACCGGGCCCATGTCCGGGGCCGAGTTTTCCTTGGGGATTCAGGGAAGCAGCCTGCAACAGGTTACCGATTACGGGCTGAAGGTAATGGACCACATCCGGGGGGAGATCGATGAGCTCGCTGAAGTTACCCTGGACGCGGGGACGGGCCGTCCACAATGGGACATCGAAATAAACCGTACAAAGGCGTACGATTTAGGCATTGATATGCAGAGTGCAGCTTCAGAAATTCGGAACCAGCTAGCAGGCACTACAGCGACAACACTTAACGATGAATCCGGCGAAACATACGATGTTCTTGTGCAGCTTCGGAAACAAGACAGGAAGAAGATTTCCGAATTGGAACGGTTGTTCGTACTCAACGCGGCAGGACAGAAAATACCAGTTTCAAGTTTTGCGACAATTGTAACCAATACCAGTCCGGAGACTATAAATCATACCGATCAACAAAGAACAGTTACCATTACCGGGGACCTCGCTGCGGGGGCAAGTGTTAACTTTGTAGAGCAGAAAGTGCAGCAGCTCATACAAGATAAGCTGCCTCCTGACCCGGAACTAACACTGAGCTATGGAGGAGAAATGGAAGACATCCGTGAATCCGGTACCGGACTGCTGCTGGTACTGGCATTCGCGGTGGTCCTGGTGTTTGGGGTAATGGCGAGCCAGTTTGAATCCCTCAAAGCACCGTTTATTATTATACTCGCCCTTCCCATGGTAGCAGTGGGAGTTATAGGAATATATATGATCATGGGTCTTACTTTCAGCATGATTTCTTTGATCGGGGTTGTGATGCTAAGCGGGATCGTGGTCAATAACGGTATCGTCCTGGTTGACTACATCAATTTACTACGGGCACGAGGCCATTCCTTATCTGAGGCGTGTATAAACGGAGGAGCAAGCAGGCTTCGTCCGATTCTTATGACAACCTTGACCACCATTTTTTCAATGGTGCCCCTTGCCTTCTTTTCAGATGAGGGCGCGGAACTCATGCAGCCCTTGGCAGTTACTGTAGTCGGGGGTCTTTCGGTAAACATGGTGATCAGCTTGTTGCTGGTTCCGGTACTTTACTCAATCGTCTATAGAAAACAAAACAAGGAGGTCCAGGCATGACCAGATTGGAAATTATTATGGACAGAACGATCGAAGACATATTTCTGGAGAGACTGCACAAAGAGATCTCCGATTGCCCCTACACACTCGTATCAGAAGCAAAGGGGTTCGGGAAAAGCGGACCCCGCATGGGCACCCATGTATGGCCGGAAGAAAACTCGCTGTTGTTCATTTACGCGGATGAAGTCCAGGCCGAAATTATAAGAACGATACTCGAACAGATACGGAATGAACATCCCGCGAACGGACTGACTGCGTTTGCCATGGAACAGGCACGGGAAATTCTCTTGTGACTGTTTTCCCATACACACCCTTGGGAGGGGATTGAATTCCCCTCCCTCTTATTATAAAAGGGAAGAGGTCTAGACAATGAAAGCAAACATTTTAATCATCGAAGATGAACCGGAAATAAGCGAGCTTATATCGCTCTATCTAAGCAAAGAGGGGATAGAAACAGTGGAATGTCGCGACGGAGAATCGGGACTGACCGCTGTTTCCCGGAAAACTATTGATCTTATCATTCTGGACATCAACCTGCCCGGAATCGACGGGTACGAAGTGCTTCAAACCCTCAGAAAAGAATACAACATTCCGGTTATCATCGTTTCCGCCCGTACGGATGATGAAGATATGATATTAGGTTTCGGATTCGGAGCTGATGATTTCGTACAGAAACCGTTTTCCCCGAAAGTGCTTGCCGCACGGGTACGGGCCCACCTGCGCAGGAAAAACGTGTATAATTCCGAGAGCAGATCAATTCATTTTGGGCCTTTCACACTGGAACCCAAACCCAAAGTACTGTGGCGGAATGGAGATCGGATATCATTGAGCCCGAAAGAAACGGAACTCCTCATCCTGCTCGCGGAAAATCGAGGCTCAGCACTGAGCTCCGATGAGCTCTACACAAAAGTGTGGGGGAATGAATACGGTGAACTTACCACCGTAGCCGTTCACATTCAGCGGTTGAGAAAAAAAATAGAAGAAGACCCCGCATCGCCGCGGTATATTACGACAATACACGGATTCGGATATATGCTTTCATCGGAAGAGGAATTATGACGTTACGAGTGCGAGTACTCCTTATTCTCCTTTTCGTACTTTGTGTGCCGTTTCTGCTCCCTGTTACGGCTTATCTTCTTTTCCGTATTTCTGAATCGACGAGTGAGGTCAATGATATAAACCAGGCGCCGGCTTTTGTGCTCCAGGAAATTCCAAAAATTATGTCGGAAAGGGATGGATACGCAAACCATGCCGACCCCCGGATACTCGTCGTGATTATCGAGGATGAAGGTCCGATATATGTAAACAGGGAAATGCGGGAATTTCTTGAAAACAAGACGGGCACGTTTACCCATAACACGCCCGTGTCAAAGAACCGATGGGAACTCATTTCAGGGCTCTTTAGACAATCAGAAGGGGCCATACTGGGAACGTCCCTATTCACCTATAAAGGCGAGGGTGGCATTGCTCTCTATCGCTTCCATCCGAGAGACCCTTTGATTTACATCTTCAAGCATCCCGCGGTTATCTTTTCGATACTCTTTCTCATTTTGCTGGGCGTTATCTCTTTTTTCAGCGTTCGTATCCTGATTTCTCTTCGAAAGTCTCTCTATACTTTAGAAGAAGGAGCAAAACAGATATCGGCCGGCAATATGGAAACACCAGTAGATATTCCAAAAGACCGGGAGATAAAACCGGTATTTACCGCTTTCGAACAGATGAGGGAACAGCTGAAAGAGAATAAGGACCAGAAAACACGATTCTTAATGGCAATATCCCATGATTTGAAAACACCGCTTACCACAGTCAAGGGGTTTTTAGAAGCACTAAACGAAGGGCTGATTGATACACCTGAGAAGCGGGAACGGTATTACCGAATACTGCTCGAGAAAGCGGAAATTCTCGAAGGGAGGATATCGGAACTCATCGACTTTGCTCGGATGGATACGGTAAACTGGCAGAACCTCTTTGACAATTTCCGGATAAAACCGTTTCTTACCGAATGTGCAAACCGGCATACCATTGAAGCGGAAGCTTACGAAGTCGATTTTTCATTCGATATAGAGCTCCCCGATGGTCTCTCCGTTCATGGAGACAAGCGACTTTTGACCCGTACGATCGAAAATCTCATAGATAATGCAATACGATACTCGGGAGAGAAAAAAACCGTTCATTTTTCCGCCTTCCAGGTAGAGGAGAGACTAGTCATGACAATAGAGGATTCGGGTGAAGGAATTTCCCGGAATGAACGACACTATGTGTTCAATCCGTTTTATCGCGGAGATAAAAGCAGAAATACCAAAGGGTTCGGTCTTGGACTCACCTCCGTCAAATCTGTGGTGGAGGCCCACAACGGGTTGATAACCATTGATGACAGCCGGCTCGGCGGAGCGAAGTTTACCGTGGAACTGCCTTCTTTTTTTTGATGTCATTACACCGTGGGCTTGGCTATGGTAAGTACCGTCACGGCTGTACCACTAATAAATTTTTTTCGGAGAAAAATGCAACAAAAAAGCAGACGTATTTGACATTTTCTGAATTATCCTGTATATTGTTCCCCAGTTTTTTGAATGTGTATTGCTTCTTGTTTGCGGTTAAAGAAGAGAGTTCAGCTTTTTTAAGTCCTACCTTTTTTTAATCCTTTAAATGCAAAAGTAAGTGCCTTTCGAAAAGATTTTGTTCTATTAAAGGAGTATGTATGAACAACAAAATTTATGTAGGAAATCTAAACTACAGCACAACCGAAGATGAACTTCGGAACATGTTTTCTCAGTACGGGACTATTGAATCGGTCAACATTATCACCGACCGGTTTTCAGGCCAGTCCAAAGGGTTTGGGTTTATTGAAATGAGTAATGCTGATGAAGCACAACAGGCCATAGACGGTATGAATCAACAGGAATTAGGCGGCCGGACTCTCAAAGTAAACGAAGCCCGGGAAAAACGCAACGACAATCGTCGCAATTTCTAGTTACTCGTGCTTCTTGCAAAAATCGGTTATTTTTGCAAGAGCCTCACTCTACTGATAGTAGATACTAAAAAGAAAGCAAAAAAGGCTGCACCAGTGACGGTTGCAGCCTTTTTTTGCTTATGTATAAGCAGTGCACTGAAATCCGTAGCGGCAGTACACCTTATAGGTCGAGATTTGCCGGTTCGTAGTATTCACGAGGATGCTTGCAGCATGGGCACTGTGCGGGCGGCTCGGTCCCCTCGTGGATGTATCCGCAGACCCCGCATTTCCATGCAATCGGTTTATCTCTTTTGAAAACCGTCCCGTTTTTGACCATCTCTAACAATGCTTTATACCGGTCTCGATGGTGTGCTTCTACTTTTGCAATCTGGTCGAATAAAGTTGCTGCTTCTTTATTGCCCTCAGCTTCTGCATCCTTGGCAAAATCAGGGTACATGGTGGTTGTCTCGTAGTCTTCGCCTTCGATCGCCTTTTTCAGACAGTCAGCCGTATCGCCGAGTCCGTGGAGAAGTTTGTATTCGTCTTTTGCGTGACGCCGTTCATTGTCGGCAGTCTCTTCGAATATCTTAGCGATGTAGTGGTAGCCTTCTTTTCGGGCCACACCGGCGAAGTAGGTGTACTTGTTCCTCGCCTGAGATTCCCCTGCGAATGCCGCAGCCAAATTGTCTTCAGTTTTTCCCATAGCTTTTCTCCTTTGCTTTGTATATGTTTTTTCCCGAATCGAAAAACCCCGGTCCGGGGAGTCATGGGCTGTGCTTACCTTATATTACCCGCCGCCGTTTCCTTTCAGGCCGCTTTCCTTGTATCTGCACTCTCTGCATATCCCGTTTATGACAAAACGGGTACTGACGACATCGAACTCTTCCAACACATGTGAAGGTATATCCACATTATCCAACGTATTATCATGAAAATCTACGATCTTACCGCACCGAATACAGTGGAGATGGTGATGCGGTTCCCGGTCCGGGTCGAACTTACGCGGCTCCCCATATCCCTCGACCACATCAATAATCCCTATCTCTGCGAAGGTGTTGAGCGTGCGGTTGACCGTGTCGAAAGAAATATTGGGATAGGATTGGATTACCTTCCGATAAATATCCTGTGCTGAAGGATGGGTCTTATTGTTTTTTACGATGTTATACAGTGCTATCCGTTGAGGTGTGATTTTGAGATTGTGCCTTCT
Organism: uncultured Spirochaetales bacterium; assembly: GCA_964557375.1. Lineage (GTDB taxonomy): Bacteria > Spirochaetota > Spirochaetia > SPDA01 > CAZJBZ01 > CAZKZZ01. Next base: position 36,861 of record CAZKZZ010000012.1, read on the forward strand.
GCACGTATGCTTGAACTCTTCTGTAATTGTTTGATCTTTTCCCTGCACATGAATATTACATAGTATTTTATCTTAATTGTCAAGTTAATGTTGCATAATCCGGCATAATTGTTATACTGTTCTCCGGTGATATTCCTCATAATTACAGCCGGTATTGTTACTATCGGCATACTGCTTACTATACTATTTTTTATCAAAACGCCCGACAAACGCGCAATATCGGCTGTGGCAGGTGCGGTACTTCTTCTTCTCCTGGGGGTTATCCTCCTCCCTGTGATCAGGGAAACGCTCACCGGAGTACGCGAAGAGATTATCGTCACCGCCGACTTCCCTACTCCAGAGAAACGGGTCCAGTATATTCGAAACTACGTCAGTTTCCCCGTTCCGGTTGATGACGTTGCTTTTATACTCGAGAAAAAACAGAAGGATCCGCAGAGCGGTTCCGCCACTCCCCTGCGTCAGCGGGTCATGCTTCAGCTGGTGATACGGCTCAACCCAACGCTTACCGAAACCTGGTTAATACATTATAAAGGTGATCCTGTCCGGGAAAACTTTCCGGACCTTGCCTGGGGCAAAGAGATTATACAAAATCATACTGATTGGTCCGTCCCGCAGCAGCTCGAAGCGTATGTCCGTTCCGCACCTCGGGTAACGGAAGAACTCCCGGGCGGAGTCATGCTCTATGAAATCTCCCGCGGTGGAGAACAAAGAGAATATTTTGCACTGTTTCCGAAAACCGGGATTATTCTCTACTATCTCGACTCTGCGGGCGGAAGGACCGAGTAGATCCAAAGCCGCAATCATCACCCTATACGGCAATCAAAAAAATACCGGCTACCATAATAATCCCTACGATCATTCTTTTGAGAAGCTGTTTTTCTTTTAAAAAGATAAACCCGAGCAGGATGGTAAAAAGGATACTCATCCTTTTGATGCTTATTACATAAGCGGTCAACGTCATATTGAATGCAGGAAAGAGAAACAGACCGTGAACGAAAATAACCACCCCATTCACGGCAATAAACAGCAATTTCCCTCTTATTTCTTTAAGGACTGCGAAAAACCGCCGCCGTATGAGAAGAATCACCATAATAAAAAAAAATGAGAGGATCTGTGAAGTGGCCAGAGTAAAATAAGCAGTAGAGTTTATGATCGCACGCTTGAAGAAGGGCCCTACGAATGCGAACAGGACAGCAGACATAAGCATATACCGCGGGCCTTTTTCCTTAACCAACAGTTTAAACGGCTTTAATAAGCCGGTTTTCAAACTTTCTACCCGGAGAAGGTACGCCCCGATTACAATAGCGATAATACCGAATACACCGCCCACATCGGGGACCTCACCTAAGATAAGAAACGATGTCCCGATCAAGAAAATCGGGGTAAGTGCGACCAAAGGGAATGTCGAACCGAGTTCGGCAGCTGATATTGCCCATATCAGCAAACCGGAGGCGAATACATCGACAAAACCGGCTATGAGTATCGAAGAGTAATATGCAGGCTGCAGTTCCGGTATGCCGGTAATAATCAGCAGGACCCCGCTTAGGCAGGCGGTGACCATAAAGGTCGCGAACAGGATGGTTTCCTGACCGACTGAAAAAGAGAGCTTACGGGTGAGTACATTTCTTCCCGCCACAAGGAAGGCACTGGTAAGGGTGAGTACGATCCAGGTCATACAGACTCGTCCGGATAGTCGTAGACCTTACCCTCTTTATCTCGAAGATGATACCATCCCGTGCTTTTTGACTGGATGACATCACGGTTAAGCGCCACCTTTCCTCCGCCCCGGGGCAGGTCCACTGCAAACGCAGGGAGAGCAAGCCCGCTGAGGTTTCCCCGAAGCTTTTCGACCAGCTGGGATCCCTCCCCGAGGGGTACCCGAAAGTGACTCGTACCTGCTGCCAGATCTCCCTGAAACAGGTAATACGGTTTTACCCGCATACGGGCAAGCTCTTCGAACAATTCTGTAAGCGTCTCTTCCGAATCGTTTACTCCCCTCAATAACACAGTTTGATTGAGCAGGGGAATCCCCATATCCACGATCGATTCGACCGCCTCACGACTCTCATAGGTCAATTCCGCTGGATGGTTGAACTGGGTAACCATCCAGACGGGTGCAAACCGCCTCAGCAGCACACACAATTCGGTGGTAATACGGGAGGGAAGCACAACCGGGAGGCGGGTGGCTATACGGAACCGTAGACGGCGGTCCCCGATTGATCTGAACATGGTAAGTACTGCCTCCAAATACTCCTCCTCGGCAATAAGAGGGTCGCCGCCGGAGAGGATAACCTCTTCGATTTCCGGATGGTCGGCCACATACTCGACCATTGGACTGATCTCGGATGGGGCGAGCAGTCCCGTGTGTCTTCCGATGTGATACCGCCTGAAACAGTGTCTGCAGAAAACGGCACACATGCCGGTAATGAGGACCAATACTCGGTCCCTGTACCGGTGGACCATCATCGGTACAGGGGAAAACTGCTGCTCGAACAGGGGATCGGCCGTTTCATACGGTCTGGTCACAGTCTCCGAAATGGTCGGCATAAATTGCCGGCGTATCGGATTGCGGTCATGGCCCGCCATCGAACTGTCCAGTTCTCGAGATAAATTAAAATAATAGGGAGTAACACAAAAAGGACCTTCAGACCCGGAAGAAGCGTCTTCGAAATACTGCTCTTCTTCTTCTTTGAGTATGAAATCCGCGGGTAAGTTTTCTTTTGAATGAAAACATTTCGACAGTTGCTGTTTCCACCTCTCCACTCTGCTGCCCTCTCCAGGCACCAGTATACTGATGAATAGGTGTCAATTCAACTGCCGCTTTTCTCCGTGTAAACGAGAGAAATATAACTGCCGGAAAACCCGTTAATCGAGTGGATCCAGGAGAGAAACTTTTCCGCCTCCCCCTTTGTGGAGTAGGGTCCAATACGTACCCTGAAGTACGTGGTATTGTCTATTGATTTCGAGGTTATGAGACTCGCAACCCCTTTTTCCATGAGATCGGCCTTCACCTGTTCCGCTCTGGTCTTGCTCGTATAAGAGCCTGTCTGGATCCAATATTCGGGGACTCTCACCTGTTTCGGTTCGGCCTGTTTTTCAGGGGCAGGTTTTACTGCCGCTGCCGGCTTCTCTTCGGCCGGTTCTTCTTTGTCTTTGGTTTCGCCCACCGTTCTCGGTGTTACGGTTTTCTCGCCTTTATCGGGTTCTTCTTCATCTGCCGCTTTGGATTCTTCTTCTGTTTCTGTTTCACCATACACGACGATGAAATCTTCAGATTCCTCCTCACCGGCCTCATCCCCATCTTCTTTCTCTTCCAGACCGGGATACTCCCCGTCCTGTCTTACCCATTCGATGGGATCGAACTCATCTTCAGAGCTCACCCCGGCAAATCCGGGCTCCCCTACCGGGCCTTTTGCCCCTGCAGCAGGATAAAACCATATAATACCGACCCCGATCACCACGAGGAGAAAAAGAGCAACCGAAAATACTATCCAAAGCAGTTTTTTCTGTTCCATATCTATATTTATGCCCCTTTTAACGCAAGAATCGTATTGACCCTGGTTTTGAGCTTGCGCTTGTTTCCAGAATTCTGTACATAATAAATTTCGGCACCTTTTCCAGAAGATTGAGGGGTTAGTTTTCTCTGGGACCAAAATCTTTTCACAGCCTCAATGAGCGAGAGTGAATCCCGCTTCATGGCCCGTTTCATCCGAACGGGCAGCGGTGCTTTGACCCAGAAAATAAGGTCGCACTCGCTGTCCAAGCCCATATGGAACAGGAGTGCTGCATTTATTACTACTTTGCTGCGGTTTTTCTCATTGATTATCGTGCGGACCATTTCTGCCATACGGGGATGGACGATCCGTTCGAGTTTTTCGAGGGCACGCGCATTGCCAAACACCATTCTGCCCAGTTTTTTCCGGTCTACATTCCCTTCGTTATCCAGTACCGATGTACCGAAGGTATGAACAATACCGTTTTTTTCTTTATCCAGGGCCCTGTGGCCGAGACTGTCTACATCAACGGATGAATAGCCGTGCCGCTCCAAGAGATCGACGACCGTGTTTTTTCCCGCACAGTATTTGCCGGCGACACCGATAACCATAATTAGTGCAGCTCACCCCAGCTCGAACCGGTTTCGACACTTACTTTGAGGGGAACGGAAAGGGTGACCGCACTCTCCATCTCTTCCTGCACAATCTCCGTTATCTTTTCCTTCTCTTCCGCCGGCAGTTCGAATATCAGTTCGTCATGTACCTGCAGGATCAATGCCGCCCTGCATCCTTCTCTGCGTAAACGGGGTACGATGGCAAGCATTGCCAGTTTAACGATGTCCGCAGCCGATCCCTGGATGGGTGTATTCACGGCAATCCGTTCCGCCCCCATCTTTTCGTTGCGGTTCTGACTGTTTATACCGGGGATTTTCCGCTCCCGTCCGAGGATCGTTTTTACTGTTCCGGTTTGTTCGACCTCAGCGATCGTCTTGTCGATGAACGCTTTTACACCGGCATATTTGTGGAAATACGCCTCGATGAACCGATCGGCCTGGACCCTGGGGATGGCCAATTCCCGGGAAAGTCTGAACCCGGACATGCCATACATAATACCGAAGTTGATCACTTTGGCCATGCGCCGTTTTTCCGCGGAAACCTCTTCTACCGGAACACCGAAAATGAGGCTCCCGGTTTGACTATGCACATCCAATCCTTCTCTGAAAGCCCTGCTTAGCGCGGGATCGCCCGAAAGATGGGCGAGAATTACCAGTTCGATTTGGGAGTAATCCGCACTGAGGAATATATTGCCTCGAGCGGGAACAAACGAGGCCCTGATCCGCCTCCCTTCCTCGGTCCTTATCGGTATGTTCTGCAGATTGGGGTCCTTACTGGACAATCTTCCCGTTGCAGTACCCGTCTGCATAAAATGGGTGTGCAGCTTTCCCGTTTCAGGATTGATCATTTTCGGCAGGGCATCGACATAGGTTGATTTTAATTTAGAAAGGGCCCGATACTTCAGGACCAGTTCCGGAACAGGGTCTTCTTTTGCCAGCTCTTCCAAAACCGAATTATCGGTCGAAAACCCTGATTTCGTTTTTTTTATCGGCTGCAGGTTCCGTTTATCAAAGAGAATTGTCTGGAGCTGTTTGGTCGAATTGATGTTGAAAATCTCACCGCACAGCTGGTACACGGAATCTTCGATTCCGGCCAGCTCTGAAGCAAGCTCGCGGGAATAAGATTCGAGAGTTTTCAGATCCAAGAGAATTCCCTCGAGCTCCATGTCCGCTAAAACGGTAACGAGGGGCATTTCGACTTCATAAAACAGTTTTTCGAGCCTTCGTTCCTCTATCTGGCCGCGAAACAGCTCGAACAACCGGTAGGTAATATCGGCATCCTCGGCTGCGTAGGTTACCGCCCGCTGCAGGGGCACCGAGTCGAACGTATCTCCCTTTGCTACCACTTCATTGAAATGGAATGTTCTGTACTGCAGGTACCTTGCAGCAAGATTATCCATACCGAACGAACCTCCCTGGCTGTCCAGTATCCAGGCGGCAATCATCGTATCGAAGGCGATATTGGTAATGGTGATACCCCACCGCTTCATCACCTTATAGTCGTATTTGATGTTCTGCCCGATACAGTACAAGCCAGGGTCTGTGAGAATGGTTTCTATCCGTTTTTTTACTTCTCCCTCGGGAATACAGTCAGCATCCGGGACTTTAAGCGGTATGTAACACCCTTGACCCGATTCAACGGAAAGACAAATACCGACAGGCGCGGCCTGAAGTGAGTCGAGATTATCGGTTTCTACATCAAAGGCAAACCATTTGTTTGTACGGACTTTTTCTACCCAGGTGTCCAGATCTTCGATGGAGAGTACTGCTGAATAGACCCCTGGTTTCGCCTGGACCGGTTTTTGTCTGTCGACCGCCTTCTTCCCCGCAATCTCTTCCGCTATACTGGTAATGTCCTGTTTGAGCAGCAGCGGTACCGCAGCTTCGACGTGGAGCTCTCCGAGCTTCAGGTCCTCCATAGAGGAGGAGAGAGGTGTGCTGCTGTCGAGAACAACGAGCCTTTTGCTCATATAAGCGTTTTCTCTGTTCTCCTCCAGCTTTTTCTTCTGTCCGGCGGGCAGTTCATCGAGGTGGGTGTATATATTATCCAGGGTCTCGTACTTCTCGAGCAGGCTCACCGCGGTTTTAGGCCCGATCCCTTTTACCCCCGGAATGTTGTCTGCTGAATCTCCCGTTAGGGCAAGATAATCGAGTACCTGCTCCGGGTATATGCCCCATTTCTCGTGTACCGCCTCCCTGTCGACTTCGAAATACTCCCCCTTCTCGGTATGGAGCATCTTCACATCACCCTGTACCAGCTGAAGCAGGTCTTTGTCTCCGGAAATGATAAAGCAGGGCCGTTTTATCTCCCTGCATTGCTGTGCCAAAGTAGCCATAATGTCATCAGCCTCATATCCGTTTACCCTTAAGATCGGTACTCCGAGTGCTTCTAAGATCTCTTCTATCAAGGGCACCTGATTGTGGAGCTCTTCCGGAGTCTTGTCTCGGGTCGCCTTGTATTCGGGGTACTGCTCGTGCCGGAATGTGGGAGTCAGCGAATCCATGGCAACCGCGAAAAAGCTCGGTTTGTATGTGTTGAATAGGCTGAAAAAAGTCCTGAAAAAACCGAACAGGGCGGACGTATTTTCTCCCCGTTTGTTGGTCAGCGGTTTCTTGATAAAAGCAAAGTATGAGCGGTAGATGAGGCTGTAGCCGTCTAGAATAAAGAGAGGCTCATCGTTCATGTCGTGATATCGACAAGAGAAGGAGGTTCGACACCTCCGTACAGCGATCGTTTAAAGGGCAGTTTGATAGATTGTATCTTGTTCCGTATTCCTTCCATCCGGTTTTTCAATAACTGCTGGTTTTTCTCACTCCGTACAGTTGCCTGCTCTTTTATATGTTCGAGGGAATCCTGCAGTTTTAAGATTTCATCCTGTTTAGAAGGATACGCGTTTCTGTACATCCGTTCGAGCGGATCGATTACTTTCTGAAGTGTATATATTTCAGAGACGATTTCTTTCTCCATCTCCGTATGTTTTTTCAATTTTTCGAGATCTTCTGATTCGATATCAGCCTGTTCATGATCGAGCAGTGATAAATAGCCCATGAATTTGTCGCGCTGAATTAAGAGATGTTTTTTTAAGCTTTTAAGAATTGCAACACGCTGTTCGAGTTCTTCTTCGGTAAGTTTTTCGCTAAGTGTGTCCGCGTATACATCGGTAGTTGCCATATTCCCCTCCCTAACCGGCTATGTTCACACCGCCGTTTCCGTTCGCGCTGTTGTCCTTTTTTCCCTTATTTATTACCTCACCCCACGTTTCTCTTAAATCGGAGATAAGTTTGCGAATACGCTCGAGCAGCTCTTTGTCTTTCGAAATGTTGGCATTTACCATTTGCTGATTGAAAAACATATACAGACTAAAGAGGTTCTTTGCTATATCACCGCCCTTCTCGAAATCGAGAGAAACCATCAATTCGGTTACGATATCCTGTGCTTTGATTATCGCGTTGTTCGTCTTATCGTAATGCTTTGGACCCTTATCGATAAGATCTATTGCGATATCGATCTGTTTGATTGCACCGTCATACAGCATGAGGATGAGCTTACCGCCGCTTGCTGTTTTAATGCTTGTTTCTTTGTACGCATGTAACGGATTGTTTTTATTGTTCAACCTAAACCTCCCCTCCCTGTATTCTTCCCTTGATTACAGTATCGACAGGTTTTCCGGAATCCTTGAGTTCAGTCATGTATAGATAATTGTAATAATTCAAAGGGTATAATTCAAGACATGTACTCATTGTCATCACCTCGCATGCTCCATCAACGTTGAAACCGGTACAATCGTGTACCCCTGGGAGATAAGTCCGTTGATTAAGCTGTTCAATTTATGGAACAGGTAGTCTTCCCGGGTCCCTTCAGTAGTCCCGATCCTGATTGGAATAATTGATCCGGGTTTTTTCAGCTCCATTATCCTCTCGACGAGCTTGCCTGCAGACATATAGAACCCGTCCGACTTTCTTGCCTGCTCAAAGGTCACCCAATCGAGAGTATCGATATCTCTTCCGATGTATTGATAATTCATCTCCTCCGCTGCTTCGATTATTTCAGAGTTGACGAAATAATACGGTGCATGCCAGAGCAGAGAGAGTTCACTGCCCGATACCCGAAAATAATCATCTTCGTTTCTGGCCAATCCCTGCTTAACAAACTCTTTGTTGACTGTAAATTGAGCATCGGTCATATTGAAATACGTATAAAACAGAGATCCGATTTCGTGGCCTGAGCCGGCGAGTTCTTTTACCGCGCCCGGATTTCGTCTGATAAACTCACCGTTTACAAAAAAGGTGCATTGGAACCCGAAATCGGCTAAGGTATTGAAGATTTCAGTAAGTCCTTCGACCCCGTCAACCGCGTTGAACACCAGGGCGACCTCTCTTCTCCTGATTCGCGATCCGTGGGCAAAATTGAAAAAACTGACCGGTTCTTCTTTTCTGGGAAACTCCTCATAAGAGCGGGCCGGCGGATTGAACAGATGTTTGGTCCCTTCATATCCTTTCTGATCTCTTACCATAACCAAATTTTGGTAGCTTCCCCGGGGAGAGCGCTCGAGATAGACCCGGTACTCCGGCGAATATACCTTTCGTACCATAAGCTCCATTTCCGTTTTCTCCAGCCACTTCCCGGGCTCGACCTGTTCGTACCCGTTCCCTAACACTTCAACCTGAACATTGTTGTTTGACTTGGAAAATCCGTACCGTTCGACCTGAGAAAAACAAATGGTCTGACGGTGTTCATCCTGAAAACTGATCCGTTCAGTAACGGAGCGGCCCGAGATGATCAATTCCATATCACTTTTCCAGACCACGTGAAGCGGACGATCATGACTGAACGATTTATCATCCTTCCACGACCGGTACCGTTTGATCTCTACCGACTGGTCCTTGATCAGCGCGATTCTCCGTTCATCCGGAGCAAGTACGATGTCGTGTACATCTTCATCTTCCGTTTTGAAGAAGATCATTTTGCCGTCGGTCTGTTCGGGATTGAACCGGAAGAGGGATGTTTTATTGATCCCGCTGCGGATACTGCCTGTAAGCAGGCTTATGATCTGGCCCCGTGACCACACCACCTTTTTTACCCGGGTATTACGAGGCAAAAACAGGTAGGGAAGTGATTCCGTATCACCTGTGTGAATATAGTCCTCTGTACCGAGGTAGTAGAGAAAGATGTTACGCCCGCCTTTATTGAGCAGGATCCGGGAACCGTCCGGGGAAATCCAGAATTTGTCAAAGTTGGGATCGTATGCAAAAGGGATTTTTCCGATAATCTTGCCGATTTCCAGGAGGTCCGAGTAAATGGCCCTGGTGAAAAACTCCCCGCTTACGATCTCATACACCAGCGATTCGGTAATATAGTAGAGATTGTTCTGTTTGTTCCATTTGACGCTGTCGATTTTTCCTTTGCCGATCTTTCTAAACTTTTCAGCGAGCACCCGCCCGTTTACGAACTGGTCAATCGAATAGTAATAGATCTCGCCGCCCTTGCAGTAGACAAAAAAATCCGATTTGGGGGACCAGAGAGCGTTCAGCTTGTCAAAAGATACTTCGACATCGCTTGTAATAACGATTTCCCGGTTTTTCTCCACTTCGTACAGTTTCAGTTCTCCGTAACTGAAGGAAGTAGGGTCCACGTACAGCAGGTATTTTCCGTCGGGAGAAGCGGTTACGGGGAGCAGTTTCCCTGTCTGCACCTGCTCTCCATATACAAAGGATGGAAATTGACTTACCGGCTCCATGCGGGAAAGGTCCTCTCTTGTCCGGAACACTCCATACCTGTTCTGGATCTGAAACTGGTTTGTCTCCGCTAAATAGGTTACCCGCTCCGGAAAAAAACTGAGCTGGCTCATGGCACCCGCTTCTAAATGCGCTAAAAACAGCGTCCTATACGGGCCTAAGACCGGCGGCTCACTTTCCGATGAAAACAGTAATCTGTTGTCATCGGTTAAATCGAGACCGGAAAATGAAGTTTCTGCAGATAGAGAGAGAGCCGGTAGTAACAGCAAACAGAAAAGAACAATGCGTTTCATATGTAGTAATTTTCGGCACCTACGTATAAGATATTCACTCAAACTGAGAGAAATTTGGTTAGATCATCATCCAATTCGTTTAACGTTTTCTCCAATTTATCTAATCTCTTGATCGTGTGTGTTATCGCTACCTTTTTGACCCGGCTAAATGAGTCATCAACGATCTGTTGAAATGTGTAGCGGTCCCGACACGAAGCCCCGCACGCGGGGCACACATACAAATTCTGGCGATATTGCCTGCCGCAGAAAGGGCAGATTCGAAACTGTTCCATTTTCCTTCTCTCTTGTTACAGTATAAATCCACTTTGGTGAGAAAACAATGAAAATTATTCAAAGTAGTTATTCAAAGTAGTTCCGCCGCAAGTTCCGCGAGCTCGCTCCGTTCGGATTTGGTCAATGTAACATGACCGAAGACCTTCTGATGTTTGAACGCTTCGACGAGAAAGGAGAGGCCGTTTGAACTGGAATCGAGATACGGACTGTCGATCTGATACGGATCGCCGGTGAGAACGATCTTTGTGTTTTCCCCGGCACGGCTCACAATGGTTTTGATCTCATGGGGAGAGAGGTTCTGGGCTTCATCGATAATGATAAACTGCCCGGGCAGGGACCTTCCGCGGATATAGGTAAGCGCTTCGATCTCGATGAGCTTGTTCTGCAGAAGCTGGTCCATACTCTTCACATTCTGCCTCTTATAGACGGCCATGATATATTCGAGATTATCGAAAAGCGGCTGCATCCAGTGGGAGAGTTTTTCGTTCTTGTCACCGGGAAGATATCCGATATCTTTGCCCATCGGAATTACCGGCCGGCTTACCAGAACCCTGCTGTACCTCCCCTCTTCGAGTACCTTTTTGAGTCCGGTAGCTATTGCCAGGAGGGTCTTGCCCGTTCCTGCTTTTCCGACCAGGGTCACCAGGGTCACCGAATCATCGAGAAGCAGTTCGAAGGCAATACGCTGATGATCATTGAGCGGCTTTATGCCGCTGATCGTCCCCCGCAGCGGCTCCACGTATTCGAGAATCCCGGTTTCATAGTTGTTCCTGGCCATCGTGACTTCCGGATTGCCCTTTTCATGCATCAAAACAAACTCATTGGGATACATCTTATCGTTCCAGTCCAAAACACCGGTAGTCATCAAGGTTTGCAGGGCATCCGAAGAGACGTCCAATTCGCGGCAGCCCTGGTAGAGATTGGTTATGTTTACTTTCTGCTTTTCATAATCCACCGCTTTGATGCCCAGAGCCGTTGCTTTTACCCGGGCATTAATATCTTTGGAAACAAAGAATACCTCTCTCCCCTCCTGTTTGAGTGAATACGCGGTAAAAAGGATCTTATTGTCGTTTTTGTCCATATCGAGAAACGGAGGCAGCTCTTTTGACTGAGTGAGCACAACCTTCAGGATGGACCCGTTTTCCATCTTTACTCCGCTCGAGATGTCCCCGTGTTTTCCCAATTCGTCGAGCAGCCTGATTGCAGCCCGCGCGTTTCTGCCCTTTTCATCACTGTAATTTTTTAACCGGTCCAGCTCTTCTAAGACCCAGAGCGGGACGATCACTTCGTTGTCCCGGAAAGAAAGGACCGCGTCCGGTTTATGTATAAAAACGTTCGTGTCGATTACAAAGCTTTTTATCTGCTGTTTCGCCACCAATTACTCCCAATTGTAATATAGACTTATTTTATCGATATCGAAGAAAGACTTTTTTCAATGGATTCACGATACTTTTGAAATACCTGAGCTTCGGCAGCACTCTCGGCTACGAGCAGTTTTTTTCCGGCTTCCACAATTGCAGTCACATACAGATAATCGGTACCGCCGTAACGCAGGCCCCAGAGGTACAGCACTCCGGTACTGTTTTTGGTTTCGAACTGTTGTTCATCCCCGACCTGCTCATACCCCTCTTTTTCGAGCTGATGGTAGAGGGTCTCTTTCCAGAAATCCAGTTCTTTTTCCGGTTCCGGTTTGACCGTTCGTACGGTCAATACCATACCTTCAGGGCTGACAGCCCGATACACTCCGCTCCCTTTTTGTTTGAGCGGAGCAAACCCTTCAGGGTCTTCCATGGAAAACGGGGAGCATCCGACCAAAAGGAGGGACAAGAGGCCGGCGGAAATGACCGCAAAGAGGGCCCGTTTCATTTTTTACCCCCTTGCATAAATTTGAAGAACCCGACTGAGTTTACCCAATCGAATGAGGAGGGGATCTTCTCCGGAAGGGTTTGTTCCTGAAAGGCGAGTGCGATCTCGGCCCGTGCGAACCGGCGGTCGGTCAAAAGACGCCGTTCTCTCCCTTTGAGCTCTTCGATCTCCTGCTGCAGCTCAGTTATCTCCTGTTCTATGGCGAGCGTTCCGCCTACATCCGTATTGTCGATATACTCGAGGTTCTTCTGCAGTATCTCTTCCCTGCTCTCGATCCCCGCCCGCACGGTAAGCAGTTCCCGCCGCAGGTCCGTTGCAAAAGGATTATATCGGACAATCCGGGTGGAAATCGATTCGAGAAACGGCCTGAGCTTACCGATTGCAGAGGCCGGCACGCGGACAACGACCATATCGGTCGCCTTGACGACGAAATAACCGCCCTGTGTTTCTACCCATCGAACGATCTGATCGGCGGCTTTCTCCGCGTCCCTAACGAGAACGGCCGCGTCGACCGAATGGTGGAGATACTCCTGCTGTTTGTTACCTGTTTCCTCGGCTTCCAGACCGCCGTCTATCCCGGCCCCCAACGCAGCAATACAGAACAGGAACAGCATGACGGTACGCGGGGCAAACCGTATTCGTGTGTTTTCCAGGGTACTCGTCGCAGGTTTTACCGTCAGAGTTATCATCACGGCTGGAACTCCTCATACGCTTCGAATAGAGCGGGAGCGTGCGTCTCGTACGCCTCTTTATCGGGAAAAAAGCATTCGAGCACGTACAGCTCTCTGCCCTCAGCTAAGACTCCGACCAAATAATAGTACGGTTCTCGGTCTTTCCCGGTAAAAAGGACCCCTTTCACCTCACCGAAATCCTTTTTCGCGGCCTCCGCGTAAAGTGGTGCCAGATGAAAACGCACTGCTTCCTGCCAGAAGGCAGTATCCCCGGCAGGATTATTCTCTCTCGAGCCGATCCGCACCCTCGTCCCGTCGGGACTTTCCGCCCGAAATCCGTCCTTTTTTGGGAACATTGCAAAATCGGCCCCCAGATCCAGTTCCGGGTTGCCTTTGGCTTTAGGCAGACTCGGATACAGGGGGTCTAAGTCGGCGATCCAGGGAAACGGTATCTCTTCGCGTATCCGCGTCTGCTGACTCAGCGAAGAGACAAGAGAGACGGTAATCCGGGAAAATGCTACCCGTTCTTCGAGCAGATCGAGAGTGAGGGTGATCCATTCGATCTCTTCGGTAAGCCGCCGGATTTCCCGGAGGATCTTAAGCCGTTCCTCGAGATCGGTCGTCTCTTCGAGCAGTTCGTAAAGTCGTCCGCGCGTCGTTCGGTAGATGGAAAGTCGTGATTCGAGATCGACAAAGTATTCGGTAACATCGACAGTTTCGACTTCTTTATGCAGTACACGGCCGAAAGCCAGTACAGCTTCGAAGAGCTCGTCGAACCGCGCGGCAGGCACCCGGACGGTAATAGTCGTATCGTACGCCTCTTCTACATACCCTCCCGATCCGGTGGCCAGGTCCGAGATGTCCCGCTTCGATTTTTCTATATC
>CAZKZZ010000013.1:0-44076 GCA_964557375.1 uncultured Spirochaetales bacterium
TGTACGAGTTTGCCCTGGTACCGGGGGGTATGTTCTTCTTCTATCCCGGGTTCGGATACCTATCGCTCTATGTTGAAAACAATATCCTCGCATTAGGGTCTTTCGGCGGGAGCAGGGGTGTTGTAGATCTCTTGTTCGTTTCACCCGTACTCGGGGCGGGCTGGTATTTCTTACCGCCGGGGAGTTTGTTCCGCATTGCTGCATCAACCGGTGTGTATACAAGAATCGTGTTCCCCTCGGATGAACCGATTTACTTTTCACGGTTGAATACGTTCGGATTCCAGTTGGGGATTTTGGGCGAGATCTCGCCTTTTAAACGGGTCCGGTTCTATATTGAATATACTCCGCGGATTTTTTACGCATCCATGGGGGAAGGGGTTGATTTGCTGGTAAACTGGGAAGGGGCCCCTGCCGTCATCCCGATTTCAGGAAGCTGGTATTTCCAGCCGGGTCTGCTGTTGACATTAGGTATGAGGGTACTGTTTTGAACAGACTTCGATACGCCTTAATTGGTACAGCACTACTTCTTGTTTTCCAGTTCTTCTCCTGTGATTCCTTTCTCTTAGAACCGGATTTCCTCAAATATCCGTTCGAGCTCGAAGCACATTTCGACTATTCCAATTATGATAACGAGGATGATTTCTTCGTGGACCGCGGCAATGAGGGAAGTTACTACATCCTGCAGCGGGACTGGAATAACAACGATTCTGATACAGTGTATATGTACTACTACGACCTGGACGACGACAAACTGCGTGAGGGCAAATTCAAGCTTCCAACCGATTACATTGCGGAAGAGTTCTTTTCTACCGACAAACAAGGGGTTTTTATCCTGATTTGTAGCGATGATGCAGCTGAAGATAAAGTAATCCTCGTCGTTACCGCAGAACCGGACGGAGGTGAACTCTCATTCACCATTGAAACCGGCGGCCCGATTGAAGGGGATTTAGATTTCCCCTCGTATCCTCACACCGAACTCGAGCCGGACTACTACTACTACGAGGATGACAGGCTCTATCTCATCAAAGTGGAGGCAGCTGACCTCGTATACGAGTTCAGTTACAAAGTGACGACAGACGGGATAACCGACCCGCAGGAACGGCCCGGCGGATTTGCTTCTGCGCAGGAAATTATAGATGACTATTTCTTAGCGGAAACCGAAGCGGAAACGTTCTGGGGTGATGAACGATTCAATATCGTTGATTATTACTACGATGTCGATACTGACAATTCCTACTTTATCGGGTATCAGGACCTTGCCCTAGAAAACGATCAGCTCTATTTTGCATTCAATTACGAAGATGGAGACCTCGGCGGGGAGAAACTCGATTTCGAAAGAATGCAAAAAGTAAAAATCATCAATAGTGATGGAGATATTGCGGTCGAGTGGCGGGAGAGAGATGATTACGATAGCTTTTACTTTATGACCGCGGACAAGAAGCTCGATAAGACTGCAGTTATCGGGATGAAGGTTTATTACTCTGATGTCTGGCGTTATTTAGGATTTGCAGAGATAGATGGAACTGAAAAATTGCTTTTTATCCATCCTCTAGACACTGAAGGTAATATATCAGAGTATGAAAGTGTAGCAATCTACTCGCTTCCCCTCGACTTTTTCTACGAGAGGATGGAGGAGTGATGAAACGTTTGATAAAAAAACTTTGGTGCCTTTCCTTTATCCTCTGTTCTGTGGTCGTACTGATATTCACGATAGGCTGTGACCTCCTCGGTCCTGAAGACGACTCCGACACGGAGGTAACATCTACCTTAGAACTTACCGGCTTTACCTACAGCGGAACGAATGATGTGTACTTTACTCTCTACGGCAGTGAAGGCCCCGGAAACGGTACCGCTCCGGTCCACTCCCAGAAAATAAGCGACGGAATCCCAGGTGAGGATATCGTGTTCGACGACCTCAACATCGAAGAACACGAGGACGAAGGGGAGCAGGTCCAGCTCTATATTGCCTCGGATGAGGATGGTAGCGGTGCGCTTGACACAGGTGATTATATCATGCCGATTCTACGGTTCGACATGTATTATGGGGAATATAGACAAATACCGGATCTCGATCTCGATACAGGAACAGAAGAACAAGCCGGTGTTTTTGATGAAAACTATAGAATTCGATTTCACATCAATTATGGCCAGCTCGGTCCGGTCAATGAGCAATCTCCGCTTATACTGATTATACAGAATCTTGGTGATCCTGCTTTTGATACCTTAGCAAATGTCTTTAAAATTATACCCTTAGCAGATAAAGGGTTCATCAATGAAATCGAGTTCAATTGCGTTTTTCCCGATGACACCTATCATTATCTATTATTTCACGATCTGGACGGTTTAGGATATCCTGATATAGGAGAAGCTTCTTCAACTATTGATCCCATTAATAATGTTCAGGACAGTTTCTCAGTAGATTTAGGAACCAATCAGACCGAGGTGGACATAGACTTGACTGTCTCTCTGGATACCCCGCTTTACTAATGCTCTTGTAAAATTTTCTTCTCTTTCCGTGGATCACCAGCCTCCCTATCCTGGTATTAATACATGAGATCAGCTATACTAGAGGAGGAGCTTAAATCCCAGCGTGAACTGATGCTGCAGGGGTTTAAGCAGATGGAAAAGCGTTTCGAGCAGGTTGACAGGCGATTAGAGGCCCATGACAATCGGTTTGATGAATTGACTGCCGCGCTGCGCCGATTTATCTACTGGTCGTTCGGGACCACGGTAACCGTTGCCGGTGTGATTATTGCGGTGATCACCCTGACCTGAACTTTTTTCACTTTTTAGCATAATTACGTTGACAAAAGAGAAGGACCGGGTTAAAGTTAATATATCAGGGGGTGTGTGTAATGAGTGACAATGAAAAAAAGCAAGTTAATGATGACTTAATCACTCGTCGTGATGCTTTGAAACGAATCGCTAAAAAATCCCTCGGGGTGGCAGGTGTTATCGGCGGTGTGGCCGCAGCAGCTTGTTATTCGGAATATTACAGCGATTACTCAGACAGTGTTTACTACTATTACTACACATATTATTATTAGTAGGTAGTATCCACGCCTGACATTCGTTGATACCAGGAGGGTAGGATTCTCATATGATTAGTGCGGGAGAGATATTAATAGGTGTTGGGGCAATTGTCCTAATCTTTGGAGCCTCCCGGCTACCGAAAGTAGGCCGTTCAATTGGTGAGGGCATTCGCGAACTCAAGAAAGGGATGAATGAAGATAATCCGCCAGAGGAGAATGAGTCGAAAGAATCTGTTGAAGCAAAAACAACAGATGAGGAAAAGTAAGAAGGGGAAATACACCCTTATTTTACTTATTTTGGCTGGTGGATTGTTAGTGGCATGCGGAGCTGACGGCAATTCCGATTCTGAGTCCGAGGAAGACACCCCTAAAATAGAATATTCACAATACCGACCGCCGCAAGAACCGGACTGTATCGGCACGATGCTCTCCAATGAGGGCAATATCGTCTATATCGCATCCGGTGAAGTCTCCATTGTCCATCTCGTAGACCAAGAAACAGGCGAAGAAAACTTTGAGCTGAGTTACGAGGGCGATGAAATCATCGTTAAAATCGATTCAAAAACGGCCATTTATAAGGATGTGACTGATTATTCTGAAAAAGCGGTTTCTGAGTCGACCGAGTCCCCCGGTACGATAAAGCAGGTGCTGAAGCCGGAAGATTTGCCTTCAGAACCCGAAGGAATCGTTGAACTTACTATCTGGGGTGAGAAAAACCTGGACCTTGTAATTGCCGAAACTATCGTGTATCGAATTAACCCGTTTCCATGAATCATCGAATACTTTTCTTCTTCTCTCTTTTTCTCGCGGTTGGGGCCTTGTCCTTCAGCCTGGACGTAAAAGCAACGTTGAATTCTGCTCTCCAATCGATTCATGCACATGATTGGGAAAAAGCTGAGAAACTCATTAAACAGATAGAGAATGAAGTCCCCCGCCACCCGTACGCGTCCTTTATACAGGTATATCAAGAATTCTGGGAAACCGTCTTGTACCGCAATTTTGATTTCGAAAACGCGGAGTTGTCTCAATTCTACAAGGCATCGATCGAGTCGGTTAACGCACTCTTATCTGCTGAGTATGAGAGAGACGATGAAGCAACCTTGCTTACCGGATGTGTCTTTCTCTTTATTGCATATAGGGATTTTATCTCCGATAACATGCTCAGAGGCATGTACTATATCCAGCGGGCCGTAAAAACGACCCGGACTATCGGGCCGGGTTCTCCTGTCTGGTATGATGCCCAGGGCCTTCAGGGGCTGGCACGCTACTACAGCATCGGGCAGGAGCGGGCGTGGCTCGAAAAGGTAGATGAGGCCGTCACCCACAGCACGCTGTTCACTGACCTCTGGCTGTTCTTTAAAGGAAAGATCCTTTTAGAAGAGCAGATCGACCCTGTTACGGCGGTCGCTATTTTCGAAGCGCTTACGGAACGGTATCCCCAAAACACCCTTTTTAATTTTTATCTGGCAAGGTCCCATTACGATACCGGTAATTTCCGGGTCAGCCTCCGTTTGTTCGAGTCTGTACACGAACAAAGCCGTCAAAGCAGTGAGAGTTGGGAGATTTTTGTCCGCTCTCTTTTTAACATTGCGATGATCTACGAGCGGGAATTGTTCGATCCGAAATCCAGCATCCGCTATTATCTGCTTGTATTATCGGCAACCGGTTATGATAATCCGGCGGAGGGCATCCCCTTCAAATCGAAAATGAAACAGGTAGAATATCTCCATTTACAGCATTATGCTCTCTTGGGAATCGGGCGTAATTATATCAATATGCGTGATTATGAGTCAGCGAAGTATTATCTCGACAAGGTGGAGAAGAAATGGAACCGCCGCGCGCATGAGCTTGCTCAGGAAGCGTTGCTACATATCAGTAATTCATATGTTCGGGAATAGTTATTATTATACTTGATTGTATCCCTTTTTTTTGATACTAAAAGAGATCGGCAGGTAATTCCCTAATACATCTGCTGTGCGGTAGAGAAGAGGAAACAGAGGTTAATGAAATCTCCCCCACCGAATATGACTTTCGAAAAACACGTAAAAATCCTCCGTCGTTCGATATTTATTGATATTGTAGGGTTTGTGATGTTTTCGGTTGTGGGATACTTCATTTTCCCGTGGTTTTACGATTCACTTGTAATGTACCTGCAGGAGAGCCTCTACACCACCCAGATCCAGGAAGCGTTCCTTACCCGATTAAAGATATCACTTTTTACCGGATTACTGCTCGATGTCCCCCTTATCGCTACGACGATCGTATCATATTCATTCCCCGCGCTTCTGAAAAAAGAAAAAGTAGTTATCATGTTCGTCTCGATCGCGGGGCTGGCCCTGTTTGTAACCGGCATCATGTTTTCACTTTCGTTCGTCATTCCCATTTCGTTGGATTTTCTCAAATCCGAAGTTTTTTTTCCCGAATCCCTGCACCGGATCATCTCGTACAGCGCCTACTTCAAGTTCTTTGCGCGCCTACTCGTTGCTTTCGGCATAGCATTCCAATTCCCCATCATAACGATTCTGCTCATGGCCTTCGGGGTGTTGAAAGTCGCAACACTGCAGCGATATTTTAAATACTTCTTTGCAGGGATTTTCCTCGTCGCTGCAATTATTACCCCTCCCGACATCGTCTCTCAAATTCTTTTAAGCGTTCCGCTCATCCTGCTCTATGCAATTAGTATCGGGGTCGGAAAGGTGCTTCATTTAGGAGAGAAATAATGTTTGGTATAGGGTTCGGCGAGTTATTGCTTTTCGGCATTATTATATTTTTTCTCTTTCCTTCGAAGATACCGGTGGCATTCCGCGAGCTGGGGAAACTGCTGGGCAAGTTCAAGCAGTTTAAAAATGAACTGATGGAAGAAATCAAAATTGACGACAATACCCGGTCCCAGAATAAGCTCGCGAAAGAGGTACGGATCAAGAAAAGCGAGACAACAAAAGTCGAAAATATCCAGGATGAATCGGCTAAACAGGCGCTTATCGACCTTCGGGAAATGGACAGAAACTGGAATTCCGGTTCGACCGAAAAAATATTACCCTATCTGTTCGATAAAAATGAGTCGGTAAAGCAGGAGGCTTACAGGCTTCTTCTCATAGATCCGCTATTTGCTTTCCGGGGACGCAAAACCCTCTCGGCCGATGATTATGCCGGCGCATTCGGCCGGTGTCCGGCCCAGTCCGAAACGTTGGTCCGCTACTTCAGACCGGAGCGGATCAAGACCTTTTCCCGGATAATCGAACAAAAACCGGATGAGCAGTTCGAAGATACACTGATTCATATGGCCCTTCTCCCCGGAATACAAAATCTCGATATCGACGCCATATTCTCGGGGTCAAAGCAACAGTACCGGCAGAGATTGGAACAGTATATCAAGGACAATATAAAAACCACGTTTCCCAGTCAGTTGACCGTTGTTCCTACCTTTCAATGCAACATGAACTGTTCGTACTGCTTTAATCGGGAAGCGATCAGTGAAAACGCGCCGATTATGAATATCGATTCGTATAAAACAATAGTGAAGAATCTGCGGGCAGAAGGGACGAAGGTCGTAAACTTATTCGGCGGAGAGCCTTCCATCGTGCCCGATATCGACCGCTATGTGCAGGAAATCATCGCTTCGGATATGCAGTACTACTTCGCGACCAACGGCACAGTAGAGCTTGATACATTCAAGAAGCTGATCACACCCAAAGCGCTCCAATCGGTGACATTTCACATCCAGGAGGACAATGAATACTCCCCCAGTCAGATTGCAAGTCTCATGGAAAACATCCGGTATGTAAACGAACAACGGACCCCGATTATTCTGCGGTACAACCTCCATGAACAAACGAGTGAAAACTGGCAGTTTTTCGACAAATATTTCAGACAGCTCAATGAGTTCGTGCTGAGTTTTGCTGTGGCATTTCCTTCCCCGAACAAATCGAACATGTATGTCCCGCTCCACTCACTAAAACAGTACACAAAGAAGATACTCTCGCTCATAGCCTTTGTTATGGATTCGGTCAATATCAACAGTGTCCAGCTCGTATTCGCAAAACCGTTCCCCCTCTGTCTTTTCAACGAAGACGAATTGCAGGTCATCATGCGCTACACCACTATCAAAAATGTGTGTGAATTGGACCAGAATAATTACCGCAACAATTGTACTGTGAATCCGGACTTATCGTATAATCCCTGTATGGCCCTCGTGTCCAAGGATTTTACATTCCCCGGCTTTACAGATTTTTCTTCGGTCGATCCCGAATACATAAGGAAGACCGAAGCAATGACAAAAAAACCTTTGCTCGATGTATGCGTCTCCTGTCCTCTCCATGCCACCGGTCTCTGTCAGGCAGCGTGCTACGCATACGCGATACATTCGGATGAAACGTAACATTGTACTGGTCTCGATAAATTTTGAAAATGAATACTCATTAGCAATCCATTACCTCCGCTACTACGCATTGGAAAACAGCTTTATTCGGGAGAGGGCCAAACTCATCCCCCGTGAGTTTACCGTAAAAGAACCCGTAGAATCGATCGCCGAAGCAGTTTTAGCTGAAGACCCGGCCATGGTCGCCTTCTCCTGCAATATTTGGAGTATTGCCAAAACCGAAGCCGTCGCGCGGAGGATAAAAACCGGGGCTAATCCGGTAATTGTGTTCGGTGGGCAGGAGGTTACAAACTCCTCTATCGATTACGCCGCAAAACCGTATGTGGATATCGTCGTCGACGGCGAAGGAGAGGAAACGTTTACGGAAATCGTAACCGATTTTCTCGAAACCGGCCTGGCTAACAAGCACCGGATCGCCGGTATCATTTACAGTGAACACGGAAGCACCGTGAAGACGGAAAAACGGCGGCCCCTCCCGGACCTCGATGAAATCCCGAGTCCGTATTTGAAAGACGGGGTGCATCTGAAAACGACCCACCATTTTGGGGCGATGATCGAGACCATGCGGGGATGCCCCCACCACTGCACCTTTTGCTTTGAAAGCGAAAAGTATCAGCGGGTCCGGTTCTTTTCGTTCGAACGCATCGAAGCTGAGATGCGGTTCCTGCTCAAAAAAGGGGTGCGGCGGTTTCATTTCTTAGACCCGGTCATGGCTTCAGGACTTACCAAAAGACTAGAGCAGTATGATGCTCTCCTTTCCCAGCTTCAGGAGGAATACGGCCGGCTTTTTATCCCTATCGAGGTGTACGCGGACAGGATAAACGAAAAAAACTTTCACTATTTTCAAAACTATTCCAATTTCGATGTTGGATTACAGAGTATCAATCCCAAAGTCCATCAAAACATCAACCGCGATTTCGATATAGATACGTTCAGAAGGGGCTATGACCTTCTGAAAACGCTGAATAAAGAGATCAGTATTTATTTGATCCTCGGCCTTCCCGGCGAGAGTTACGATAGTTTTGTAGACAGCGTCCGGTTCTCGGTCCGGATCACACCGACGTTTATTCATATGAATACGATGTATCTGCTCAATGGTATCCCCATGCGGCGTGATGTAGAGCGGTTTCATATCGGCTTCGACCCCGACCCGCCTTATGAGGTACTCTCTACCGAAACATTGCCGGAAGAGCAGATGAACATAGCAAAGGTGTTCAGCAAGAATGCGTCGAGAACGTACAACTTGAACCGATCAGTATACAATAAGCATATAGATGACCTAAATGATGGGCAGAAGAAAAAATGATCGTCAATTTTTATTTTATCGAGATAGACCGGCCTCTCGAAATAATCTTCACTGATCTCGCTGCTGCCGCGGAACGCGGATGTGACAGTGTCGAACTCGGCTCGGACCTCGGCACCTACGCCGGTATCTCCACCGATCCCGTTGCGTCGACACCATACACCGACCCCATCACCCACGTCCATATCGCCGATATTATTCAGCGAGCGGTGGAGCTCGGGATCAGGCGGATCATGTTTCGCACCGATTTGCATATTCCGCTAACCAAGCAGGACATTCACGATTTGTACTACCTCGGTGTTTTTTTCTTTCGTGTTCCCCTCTTCGGCTACGATGACCGGACCCATCTAGGCATCCTCCCGAGTACCACCCCGCTGGAGACGACCCTTGCCGGCATAGAAAGGCTCCGTACCATGCATATCCCGAAGGTCGGGCAGCCGCCTTTCATTATTATCGAGGTACCCGTATATCAAAAGAATGCCGACTATCTTTTAAAAACAATACAGCTGGCCATAGAACAACAGGTCGATACTGTATCTTTGCGGTTCGCCGACGATGCAGTACGATACACCGATACACTGGAGATAATCGATGCTGTTTTCGATACCGCAATCGGAGCGAAGACGTGGGTCGAAATCAATGGACCGCCGGTGTGTGTGCGAAATGAGCGCCGCTTTTTCTTTCGAGATTATTATTCTGAGTGCTCAGGCCGAAACCACATGACGAAACTCGAAAGCTGCGCTCAGTGTCTGTTTGACGGGAGCTGCTGCGGCATCCCGGAATCGTATCTAAAAATACAAGGAGAAGCCGAATTTGCTCCGATTACAGCAATTGAATAAGAAGCTTGTTATTGTATGTGTCGTTGCTGTGCTGCTGACGATCTTTCACATCGTCAGCCCCGCTATCCGGATTAATCGGTGCGGAATTGTCACCGACCTCTACATTTTTGTCGAATCGATGGACTCGGCACTCGAGGGCAGTCTGTTCGAAAACAGTTTTCACTACACCCAATTCAATCCGGACTCCCTTGTCGGGCCTCGACACTCCTTGACCCTCTTTGCCTCACATTTTTCCCCGGTCCTTTTCCTGCTCTTTCCTTTTTATGCACTATTCCCCTACGCGCTTACCCTGTTTGTTATACAAGCGGTGGCCATCGGTTCGGGAGTAGTTGCTGTCTTCTTGATTGCCCGGACTATCTTAAAAAACGATCTCTACGGGCTGCTGAGTGCTCTGATTTACGCTGTATATCCCTCAGTGGTCGCATCATCATCATACTTTGTCCCTGAAATCATGGCGGTAGGCTTTTTTCTCTGGGCCCTGTTTTTCTGGATAAGAAGAACGTATCCTCCGGCAGTGCTTTTTCTGCTCCTCACCCTGGCTACGAAAGAGCTCATGGCGCTCTTGGTCTTTTCGTTCGGTATCTTCGTGCTCGTCTATGACCGGAAGTACATTCTCGGCCCGCTTATCATGGCCGGGTCATTGATATACCTGTTTGCTTCCCTTGCCTGGATAATCCCCGCATTTGCAGGTGAGGATTACATTTTCTTCGGCCATTACAAGCATTTCGGTAATTCACCGCGAGATGCAGTGCGGACCGTTATACAGCAGCCCCGTGTATTACTGGAGTTCATCTTTTCCAACAGTACACTGAAATACCTCTTACGGATTCTACGGCCGGTGTGCTTTCTGCCGGTGTTAGGCATTAAGGTGATGATTGCCAATATTCCGATTTTCTTTCAGAACGCTCTCGTTGCTACTCCCAATGTTTTTACACCGATACGCGATATCACCATGCACTGGTCCGCACCGTTGGTACCGTTTACAATGGTTGCGGTAGTAGACGGAGTGCGCTTCCTGGAGCGCCACATACGGAAACTGTTTGTCATAGTGATATTAACAGCCGCAATTGTGCTGTCGGGCTACTATTCGTATAGGTTTTTACGGAATATGCTCTGGCAGAACCCGGTGGCCCAGTCGGCGGTCGATATGTTTTACGAAGAGGTACCGGAGGGGGTAAAAGTTTCAACGAATGTCCCGTTTCTCGGGTGGACCCGAGAGCGGTTCGACTACGAATTGAATCTCTACTTTCCTCAGGATATCGAATGGGCGGATTATGTGTTTATCTGGCTCAGTACCTATCAGAGGTCTGTAAATTTAGAAGAGAAAGGGGAGACTAGAGGGCGGATGCTCGATCCGAATATCGTAACCCGTGAATACTACGAAATGATTGCCGGCAACAGCGAGAATGAATTGGTCGCAGAGATCAACGATCCTGAAAACAAGCAGAAGTTTGTTATCTATAGACTAGCCGATAATCCGCTGAAGCAGCAGTAGATGCTAATACTGGATATTGTTTATGCAGCATGACAAACCGAGAGCTCACATTAGTATTTCAGTCATTATCCCCTGCTACGATGAATTGCCCAACCTCCACGACGGTTCTTTGGAACGTACTGTCTGGTATTTGTCCGAGTGCTGCCGCGATTGGGAGATCATCGTTGTCGATGACGGAAGCACCATCTCTTCGGTCGATCAGTTGAGGCGTATCTATAAAAAGGAAGAGCGGATCCGGTTTATACACAGAAAGCATCGCGGTAAACATTTCGCGCTGCAAACGGGGATCGAGCTGGCAACAAAACAGTACTGCTTGATAAAGGACATGGACGATTCGGTACCGCTGAATGAAATCGCAAAAATGATTTCCCAGGCTTCACCGGAGGTGCTCATTACGGGGCGGCGTGTGGGCAGGTTCACCTGCGGTTCACACATACGGACCACCGGCAGTTTTATTTTTCACCTGATCCGCCGGATGTTTTTTCTCCACGATATTGCGGACACCCAATGCGGGTTCAAATTGCTACCGACAGAGTGTGCAAAACAGATTTTTGCGTCCATGCACATTTTTTCAATCCATCCGGCAAGCAATCGATGGACTGTTTCCGCATT
This sequence comes from uncultured Spirochaetales bacterium, assembly GCA_964557375.1. Taxonomy (GTDB): domain Bacteria; phylum Spirochaetota; class Spirochaetia; order SPDA01; family CAZJBZ01; genus CAZKZZ01. Next base: position 11,660 of record CAZKZZ010000013.1, read on the forward strand.
CGATGTCGAGCTGCTCTATCTCGCAAGAATGAAGGGACTTGAAATCATCGAACAGCCGGTCCCCTGGTGTCCAAAAAGCAATAAAAAGGCAAGAATCAGTATCTTGATCCTTCTGCATGAGTTTTTAATTATGATTAGGTCCGTCATTGTGTTACGACTGTGGCATTACGGACTGTTGTCGCGAAGGTAGCTGCCGATGTTGCGTTTGTCAAAGCTTTTCAGCTTAACGTTCGTGAAATTCGCGACTGTGGGCTTTCTCGCTTTTTTAATAAATGCAATTCTGTTAGAAGTGTTTGCCCTCTCGGGCGTTGCTGATTGGCTGGCGAATAAGGTGGTATCGGTCCATATTCCGTTTACCAAGAAGGTGCTCATCACTTCCGCCGGTATTGCCGCCATCCTGAGCGCGGAGGCAACCACGATCATCAATTTCTTTTTACAGGGTGCGTACGCTTTCTCCTGTGCGGCACGGTTCGACAGGGCCACGTTGACAAGATTTCTCCATTTTCAAGTCGTCTCGATTGCAGCTATATTTGTGGAGGGGGTCGTGGTCGACCTAATCACCCGCCTCTTCAGGGACACTTCCGCATTCAGGCTCGCCGGTTTGGTGCTGGCAATCCTGTTGTTCGTGGTCCCGTTTAAATGGTTTTCTTACAGGTTTCTGGTATGGAGGTCGGAGAAATAAACCCCTCTATCGAAACGTAATGCCGTAGAGCGGTTCGAGGTATTTCTCTGCTAAGAGGGGGACCCACTCACAAGTGCCGCCGCGGGAGAACAGTGTCCCGTTTCGAAGAAAAGCATCGGTCGGACAGCCGCCGTGGCAGATGGTCCAGAAGCGGCACCCTTTACAGTCGTTTTCCTGTAAATAAGCGGACCGGGCTGCAATCTCATTCCGGTTTCCGCTGTAGAGGATGTCGCGGATGGAAACGTCTTCTATATTTCCATCCATCATAATCTGTTCATCCCCTGATCTCCCGCAGTGGGATACTTCCCCTTTAGGGCCGATATAAAGCCAGGAATGGGCGCAGTTGCCGGTATACACGCAGGGTAAAGAAACCTCCGGATTGGTTGCCCGGTTTACAAAATTATCGATTGGGTGCAGTTTGGGAAATCTGATCGAGCTCTGTCGCGCTGTCCTGATTATTCGGCCTAAGAAATCAGCATATTCGCTGCCTGACACGGTCAGCTCCCGCAGTTCATCATCATAAAGATAAATGCGATTGAACTGGGGCTGGCCCCGGAGATTCATATTGGTAAGATGGTAATAGAGGGCTTCGGGAGATTCCAGCGATTTCTTGTGGACCACATAGATTACGTTCCAGTTGATGCCGTTTTTCTCGAGCAGGGCCACCCCTTTAAAAAACTGTTCAGCATACTTTCGGGAAGACGGAGGGCTTCCTAAGCGTCTGATCCCCGGAAGAGGGTCGTAACTCGAGCCCACTGTAGTAATGCGGAGCTGTTTCCACGTGTCGATGAGTTCCTGACTCAGAGCAGTAGCGTTTGTTTGAATTTTGTAATAGACCCTCTCCTGCACAGCAGGGCTGAGTTTCCTGTGTAGCTGCAGCGCTTTACGGAAAAATGCCGGCCCTAAGAGTGCAACTTCGCCGCCGTGCCAGATGACTGATAGGTCCTCAGAGGGGTTTTCTCTCAGATACTCTTCGATTCTTTGATACACCACACCGAGGAGTTCATCAGATATAGTGGCATGTTCTCCATGTGCGACCACCGCGCAGTACCTGCAGTTTGCGTTGCAGGCGGTGGTTGGTTTAAAAACTAAGGTTGCCATACCTGCTGTACGTTTTTCGTGTATCGATAATCACACGCTTCGATTAGTTCCTTCATAAGATTACGGCACCGGGTATCTTGTGTGCACGTCTGCCGGAACGAGCCGGCACAGATTCGAAACGCCTCACAGGAAGCGCACGGTGCGTTGTCGATGAACAACTCGCGGCACGCTTTTTCTGTATCAATTTCGGTAAATGATTGTTCCAGGTCGGCCAGATTCTCGAGTCCTGTCCCGAGATACTTTTGGTTCTCGAGGTCTTCCTGGGTTGCGGCAATGTTTTGGTCTTTGTCCACATGAAAATAGAGGTCAGGATTTTCGAAGAGTGAACTCAATATGTAGGTGAGTTTTGTAGGCTCGTACCGGCGTATCACCGAAGCGAACGGTTCGATCTCGGCATGGGGGGCGCTGTTATAAACACTGTATATCATCAAGTCATTCATTGCGTCCCAATCAACCGATGATGGATCATCAAATGTAAAACCGCAGTTGACACCTAATGAGGCGAGGATGCGCGCATCAGTGATGTTCCTCTGCCGGGAGGCCGGGAAATAGACTCGAATCCGGGAGCCAGCATAGAGTGGGGCGTAATCCATGATTTTAGCCACGTTTCCCACTTCAGGTACGGAGAGGGCTAAGGGGATGCGGACATTCTCAGGATTGAGGAGTGCATCGGTTAATGCCCGCTGTTCATTGCACCACATGCAGTAGAGCTCATGGGTACGGATTACCTCATCTCCGAAACGGAGCGCATTGTCTATCCCTTCTGTTGTAACGACTAAGGGTCTGTTCTGTATGTGAGAGAGAAGTTCCTCATCATGCGGGCACACGAGAATACGTTCCATCACGGTACCTTCTGAGTTATTTTTTGTACGATTTTATCGAACTCTTCTCGATGGTTCTGGATAATATGGGCCAGACATCCGCCCTGACAATGGCCCGATTCCATATGCATACAGGTGCTGCAATCTTCAAACACACCGGGAGTGATTTTTCGCACCTCTTTGTTAAACTGCATAAAATAATCTTTTATTTCCTGGAGTGAGTCGAACTCATACACCGACTTTCTATGGATATTGGCGAGCGGGAAACAGTGCCACACCTGCATGTCCGGGCCGAAATCGAGTGCGGCACCGCAGGAAAATTTTACCGAGCTGCCGACGTTGCTGCCGAGCCGGGCCAATTTCCCGATTTCTTCGTCGGTAAAGCTGCAGGAGGTAAACCCGCAGTCGAGGCCGAGGTCGATACGCTCTTTTTCCAACATCGGGACGAAGGAGACCAATCGTTCCATTGTGGGGCGGAACTGGTTTAATTCAACGTGCGCATTGTTGTACCCGGGTATGGGGTTTGCTACACCTACCCGTATATGCCTTCGCAGATCGTACTTTTTAATAAGGTCTACGGCAAAACTCACATCGAAATTGGGATGATAGATATTGAAACTAATTACCGTTGCCGCACCGAATGCTGCAAGAAACTCCTCTTGGGCCTTCCCCTCGTTAGCAGGTGTGTCTTTCGGTTCGTTTATATTGCAGACGAAGGAAAGCCTCTTTTTATCGAGTGCCTCCCCCAACTCGTCGACCGCATGCTGCAGTCTTTTCGAGGACATAACTCCCGATGTAAAGACGGAAAGACTAAAACCCCGGTGATACAGGTATTTCACTATTTCTGTAAACTCCGGGTGCAGAGTGGGTTCCCCGCCTAAAAGCGACATATGAAACTCATTGGAAGCGTAAAAAAGGTCCGCTAAATAGATGAGGTTTTCCCAGGAAATATTGTCTTTTTCATCGGGCCCGTCCATCGATTCCTGGGCAAAACAGTACGGACATTTTCGAAAACATCGGTTGGTTAAAAGAATGTTCGCCATAAAAAGTGAAAACATCGTAAAAGAAAGGCCCCGTACTGTCAATACAACTGCCCTGGTAATTACGGAAGAACCGGTTTATACTATGGTCATCTTTTATGGACCCGTTCCCTCGTATTTCCGTTATTATCCCAACGTTTAATCGACTCCCCCTCTTACAGGACGCCGCAGCGTCCGTATTGGAACAAACCTACCGGAACTTCGAGCTGATCATTGCCGATGACGGTTCCACCGACGGGACCGGCCGGTACTGCAGGGAGTTAGAAGCCCGCACCGGAATGCAGGCGGGTGAAAATAATCCTCACCGTTCGCCTGCCCCCTCACCCCCGGTCCGCTATCTGCATTTGGAACATATAGGCATGCCCGGGGCTGTACGTAACCGGGGGGCGGAGGCTGCCCGGGGGGGATATCTCGCCTTCCTCGACTCGGACGACCTCTGGAGTACTAAGAAGCTCGAGAAGCAGGTTGAGCTGATGGGCAAATGTCGCATGTACGAATGCCGTTTCTCCCACACCCGGGAACGGTGGCTGCGCCGGGTAGAAGACGGAGAGTTTCGGGAAATCTCCCAGAAGGGTCAGAAACACAGGAGAAGTGGAGACATCTTTGATGATGCCCTTAAAAAGTGCATCATCGGGCCGTCAACCGTCATGTTGGAGCGGGCCCTCTTTGAAGAGCTCGGCGGTTTTCGGGAAGACTTAGAAATAGCGGAGGATTACGAGTTCTGGCTGCGGGTGGCCGCGTTAGAAGAGGTCGGCTACCTCGATGAACCGCTTACGATCAAACGGGCAGGCTACGGCGATCAGCTCTCCGAAAAATACGGCCATATCGAGTATTTTCGGCTTACCGGGTTGAAAGCGTTGGTCGATTCCGGCTGGTTCGATGCTCTACAAGAGAAGAAGGCGGGCCCCGCGGCGCCCAAAGCTGAAGCTGAAAAGCGTCATGGTATTGCCGAGGCCGCGAGGAAGGAACTGGTCCGGAAATGCCTCATCTATGCGGCAGGCTGCAGAAAACGGGGGAGGGGAGAAGAGGCCCTGCAGTACGAACGGTGGGCGGAACAGTATCAAGGGGAATCGGCTCAGCCGGAGTCGGTTCAACCGGAGTCGGTCCCGTGAAACTACAAAGTTTTTTTCAAAACGTTTTCTAACACGTCCCTCAATTCCGGAATGGTGGATGCGTGGCGGATAATCGCCTCGAGATAGCCGGAAGGGGCCCCGATGTCGAGGCGCTCCCCTTCCACCCGCTTGTATACCACCTTGTTTTTCTCGATTAACCGGTCCAAACCGTAGGTATGAAAATATTCACCGGGGTTGTTTTCCGCTGCATGCCGGTTCCACCCTTCTTCGAGATACTCCATGAAATCGGGTGTATAGAGGAACCTGCCGATCGAGGCTTCTTTACTCTTTTCCTTTCCCTTAGGGGGCTTTTCTTCGATGCCGGTAACGTGAAAATTGTCGGGGGCGAGTTCGAGTACGGCATACCGGTTGATGTCCGGCGGATCGTGCAGCGTAGCGAGGACGGTGCAGCCGGTCTCTTTGTAGGTCGAAATGAGCTGCTTAGCGAGGGGCACCTCTCCGAAGTGCAGATCATCAGGGTAGGCTACGACAAACGGCTCATCCCCGATAATCGGTTTCATCTGCATCATGGCATGTCCCGTACCGCGCATCTCCTGCTGTCTGACGAAGAAAAACCGGGCTTTGTACGGGGCGATCGCCTTCAATTTTTTCGCTGCCCCTTCCCGCTCGAAGACCGATTCCAGTTCTATTTCTCTGTCTAGGAAATCCTCTAGAGCCCTTTTCCGTCTCGATGTGATGATAATAATATCTTGTATCCCCGATGCAATAAACTCTTCGACAATGAATGCGATCGACGGTTTGTCGATGAGAGGGATCATCTCCTTTGGAATCGTCTTTGTTACCGGGAGAAACCGGGTGCCATAGCCTGCTGCAACAATTACGCCTTTCATACAGAGCATACTACCGGGGAAGAATGTAAAGTGCAAGACAGTTTTTTGTTGAAGAATGGTGAGCAAAGGGATATATTGAGTCCAATGGAACAGGAACATCACCAAAATCGAACATCGCTGCGGAAAGACAGGCTGAGCTTGCGAGCACTTCTCTGTGTCATCGGACTCTCCCTTTTTTTGGGCTTTTCCTCTTGTTCGGTCCGGCAGGAAATCTATATGGCTGAAGACGGGTCCGGTACCACGTCGGTAGACTTAGAGCTTTCCCCTATGCTCGTCCGCTATTTGGATGATTTGATTCACTTTACCGGAGGGGACCCCACCGCCACCGAGCTCTTCGATATTGAAGAGATGTACCGGGTGTTCTCCGAGATCCCCGAATTGAAACTGCATCACGCCGTTTCTCCCGAACGGAGCCGGCTCTCCACTATAGTCGGGTTTGTGGAAATCAATCAGGTGTTCCTCGAGCAGGTCGGCCCGGATGTAGAAGAAGCTGCCCGGCTCGAACAGGAAGGGGATGTGAGGACCCTGTTCCTCTACCTCGACCGTGAAAACTACCGCCAAATTGTCGGCCGGGTCCTGCGGCTCTCCTCTCTCGATGATTACTCAACCTATATGTCAGGGCTGCTCGAACCGGATTCCCGTGAGATTATACTGGAAATATATCGATACGCCTTTGAAGAATACGCGAAGGAGAAATCGGTACAGCAGGTGCTTGAACAGTCGGAGGTGGTCTTTGACGTCTACATAAACGGCAGGATTGTGCACCGCACCGGCGGAACGGTCATAGAAGGAAAAAACGGTTTCGATACCGGAGTACGCTATGCCATCCCCCTCCTCGATATCTTGACTCTCGAAGAGCCGATCCGGTATTCGCTCAGTTTTCGCGAGTAGGCGGGACGTCAGACTCACCGATATTACAGCAGGCCGTTATCCTCGAGAATCGAACGGATGGACATTTCAACAGTTACCAGCTCCTCCTCTAATGCGTGAAGAACCGTTTCGGCTTGCTCACCGTCTTTCGCTTTCGCTGCAGTCTCTAACTCCGCGGAGCGCGTGCTCAACTCTTCCGCTCCAATGGTGCCCGCAGTCCCCTTCAGGGAATGGGAGAGTTGTCTCAGCCCGGTCCAATCTCCGGTTGAAAGGGCTGTCGTGAACCGGGTTAATCTTGACCGCAGTTCCTTGTAGAAAATGAGAAGCATTTCATGGTACAGCTGCCGGTCGTTACCCATACGGAGAATGGCGTCTTTTTCGTTTATTGCCGTTTCGGTCCCGGAAGTAAGAGGCCCGCGATAATTACTCTGTTTTGTTACGAAACTGTTAATGGCGGACTGTAGCTCGTAGAAATTGATCGGTTTGGTAACATAATCGTTCATGCCTGCTGTGTAGCACTGGTCCCGGGCCTCAGTATGCGCGTGGGCGGTCATGGCAACAATCGGTATGCCGGTATACGAACCTACCTCACCTGTGCGAATTCTGCGGGAAGCTTCGATACCGTCCATCCCCGGCATCTCGATGTCCATGAGCACGAGATCGTACCTCTTCTCTCCGTCCCCGGTTTCCCGGAGCATTTCGAGGACTTTTTCCCCGTTTTCGGCCGTATCTACACTGTATCCCATGCTCGAGAGAAAACGGACCGCCACTGCGGCATTTATTTTATTGTCCTCGGCGAGAAGGACCCTCGCTCCGTGCGGTATGCCGGGGCTGCCGGCTTCGCTTTGACCGTGCATCTCCGCAGGCTCTTCGATTGCAGTCTCGCGGGTAAGGAGTGAAGGTCCCCCTTCTTCTAAACCTGTTTCATCGGCAGTATTATCACCTTCGCCGAGCATGAGCTCGGCTGTGAATCGGAAAATACTGCCTCCGTCCGGTTTGTTTTCGGCCCAGATTTCCCCGCCCATCATTCTCACTATCTGTCTGCAGATGGTAAGACCGAGTCCGGTCCCTCCGTACCGCCGTGTTGTGGAGCTGTCCGCCTGAGTGAAACTGTCGAAGATCTTCTCCTTTTTATCTTCCGGAATGCCTACACCGCTGTCTTCCACCGAAAAGAGCAGATAGACCGCAGTCTCCTGTTTCAAGTTGCTGACGTAACGTGTGCTTCGGTCCGTCACTGTAAGGGTCACCCCGCCGGTTTCCGTGAACTTGATGGCATTACTCAGCAGGTTCAGCAGTACTTGACGGAGCCGGTATGGATCACCTTTCAGATACCGGGGTACAGCGGGATCGACCGAAAAATCGAGATTGAGCTTCTTCTTTTTAGCGGCAAGGTCCACTGTTTTGATGATGTGGTAGAGAGTCTCGTTTACATTAAAGTCAACGGTCTCGAGCTCTACTTTTCCCGCTTCGATTTTAGAAAGATCGAGAATGTCGTTTATTATATTGAGCAGATTTTCAGCGGACACTTTAACGGTGGTCAAGTCATCCCGCTGTTCCGGTGTCAGCTGCGAGTGAAGCGTGATATCGGTCATTCCGATAATACCGTTCATCGGGGTCCGTATTTCATGACTCATCGCTGCGAGAAACTCCGATTTCGCTCGATTGGCAATTTCGGCTTCATCTTTGGCTTTCTTGAGCTCCTGCTCCAACTGTTTATAACGGGTGATGTCTCTGGTAACCACGGCAGCGTGGGTAACTGTACTCTCCTCTCCGTAAAACGGGTTGTAGCACACTTCGAGATGCTTTTCCCGTTCCGTTCCGAAGTGGAATTGTGCCTGTTCGATGACCCGCTCTCCTCGAAAGCACCGTTTCAAATTGGGTTTTACGAACTTTTCGAACGTCTCCCCGCCCCAGAGGTCTCTTACATGCTTCCCGATTATCTCTTCCCGCCTCTTTTCATACGCTTCACAAAAAGAATCACTTATTGCCTCGTAGATATACTCCCGGTTAATAAGACTCATGAAATCTCTGGAAGCAGTTACCATGAATACGTACCGTTCCAACTGTGCCTGCACACTCTGATGGAGAATTTGACTCTGCTCGAGGGATTCGATAAGGGAGTTTTTCACCACGGGAATAATTTCCAGCAGGTGGTATTTAAAGAGGGCTATGGCCATGATAATGCCTGTAATCGAGAAACTTGCCGCGGTCAGATCGATCCTGAAAACAGGCTGTAAGCCTGTGATGTACAGCATATTGACAAATAATCCGAGCAGTTCGGCTGCAAGAAGGATGATAAGCTGGTTCTTCCTGTATCCTTCTCGGCGGTGGATACCTGCAATGAGTACTACGGCTGCAGCGGCAAAGAGGGTGTAGGAGTACACGGTGTGTATCCAGAACCCGGGACCCCATTCTGTCTCGAGGAGAAATAAACCTCCTCGGGAAGCTGATTCCACCGTTTTCCAGAAAAAACCGTGGAGGTGGTTTGTCCAGACCGTGACCAGGGTAAAAACGGGGACTAAAAAGAGTAAAAACCGAGAGAGAAATAATCCGGTCCCCTGTCGTTTAAACCCTGTTTCCGCCGCGGCCATCACGAACAGAAGCCACAGTACCGGGACTGTTGTTATTCCGATATACTGCAGCCGGAGTAACGAGTACTTCAACTCCTCTGCAACGACAAGAGTTTGGAGAACTTTGAAAAAACTCCACCACGCTAAGGCGAACATATAAAACGAGAACAAGGTGGTTTTTATATGGTTTCGTTTGGCAAGGGCGTAGACGGCAATCGCATAATTGATGAGGAATCCCAGCTGTAAAGGTATGAGAACCGGCGTCCATTGAATATTCACAACTGAAGGGTCTGCTCCTGGAAAAAAAAATATTTGTATAGTATTCTACCATAGAAAATATACCATGGCAAAAAATCAAAAAGAAAAACCGTTTTCATTACTGGTAAAACCTGCTTCCGCGGACTGCAACCTGAACTGCACCTACTGTTTCTATCTGGATAAATCGAGTCTCTATCCTGATACGCCAAAGCACCGAATGAGTGACGAGGTTTTAGAGAAAATGATTTCAAGCTACATGCGGACCTTCCAGCCCGCCTATTCTTTCGGCTGGCAGGGGGGAGAGCCTACTCTTATGGGGCTCGAGTTTTTTCGGAAAGCGGTCACTTTTCAGCAGAAATACGGGCGGCCCCGTGCGGTGGTTGCAAACGGGCTGCAGACCAATGCTACCCTGATCGATGATGCAATGGCGGACCTGTTTGCCCAATATAAATTCCTTCTCGGTGTGAGTCTTGACGGGCCGGAAGAACTGCACAATGTATATAGAAAAAATAAACAGGGTGCGGGAACTCATGATAGAGTTCTCCGCGGACTGTCCATACTGAAAAAGCACAACGTCGAGTTCAATATTCTCGTTCTGGTATCCTCCGCAAATGTTGAGCATCCGGAGAAAGTGTATCAGTACCTCTGCGACCACGGCTTTTACTATCATCAGTATATCCCCTGTGTCGAATTCGATGAACAGGGAAACCCTCTCCCCTGGACTATTACCGGAGAGCAGTGGGGCAGGTTTCTCAATTCGATTTATGATCAATGGAGTGACGGAGATATCCGCAAAGTTTCTATTCGTCACTTTGACGCGGTATTACAGTATCTGGTCAATAATCAGTACATCATGTGTACTATGGGGAGGAACTGTCGGCAGTATTTCGTCGTGGAGCACAATGGTGATGTATATCCGTGTGATTTCTTCGTGGAGCCGGACCTCAAATTGGGTAATATCATTGATGAAAGCTGGAAAAAGTTCGCCTCTTCTAAGCGGTATCGGGATTTCGGCAGACAGAAGGCGATGTTCAACCCGCGGTGCAGAGAATGTCCCTATGTAAAGTTTTGTGCGGGTGATTGCCTCAAACACCGTCTCCCTCTAGATGGAGACCCAAAGACGCTGAGCTGGCTCTGTGAAGGGTGGTACCGGTTTTATGAACACAGTCTGCCCGGGCTCAAGAGAATAGCAGCTGAGATTTCTTCCGGACGTTCTGCTTGAGATTCATAACATAGCTGGAGAAGCGGGTAAACTCGGCAAACCGTTTGCGGAGAGAAGCTTCATTTTCCGGCGGGACCAGTTTTTCCTGCAAAGGATGGACGGATTTCGGAAGCGGGACCAGTGACTCTTCCTTCTCGTTTTTCGTAGTAACCGGTGCTGACAGCCATCTCCCCTTTCTAAACACATATTTCGTACTGTCTGCTACAAAGGCGAATTGATTAAAGCGGTATTTCGGCAGGGTTTTTCCCTGATTATTGTACCAGTATGACTCCATGACGGTCTGTGAGCGCTCCGGCGCTTTTGCAATATGAAAGAATGAGGGGTCGTTCAAGCCTGCAGAGAGAAGAATGGAGCCGTAGAGGTCTCTACAGGATACCGGGGTATCAACCGCCTGGGCCCCGTCTTTTTCCGGGTCTAACCAGAAAAGCGGAACTCTATTCCCCGCATCGGTTACATTGGAGAAATGGTACTGCCATCCATCTTCACCGAAGTTGTCGCCGTGATCACTGCCGAAAACTACCAGGGCCTGATGATTTTCCTTCATTTCTTGGACAAACTCATCGACACGGGAAGATATCAACTCCCACGCGTACCGCTGCCGTTCCCGAAGGTTCTCGAGCATTTCCGCATCGAGATAGAATTTGTTCCGTTTCAAATAAGACTGGTTTAGAAGATGGTACATGCTGTACGCTTCCCGCGCTTTTTCGACGAAGCCCCGGGCAGCGAATTCGAACATGTTCGAAATGTGGTAGGGAAAGTGCGTCTCCATCAGGTTGAGGAAGAAAAAGGAGTTTTTTTTCTGTCGGTCCATCCGTTTGATGATCTTTCGGCAGGTATCGAGAATCGTATCAACGGTCATCTGCAGCCACACTCTGGAGGCACGCAGGTCGCTGGTCAGCTGCCCCGTAAGCGATTTTGGGGACAACAGCATTTTCCGCAGTCTCGGTTTCCCAATCAGCACCAGAAGCTCGTTGAGTCCGTGCAGTCCGTGATGCTTCGGATTGATCATGGCCCAGGCGTATTTTACGACATCAAACCCCCGTTCGAGCCCGAAGATTTTAGTCGTCGCAATGTTTGCCGTTATCATGTGGGTCTTGTATCCTTCCTCTTTGAGCCGTTCCGCTAATGTGGGAACGTCTTCACGTAAGAACCGAGTCTGAGAGGTTGCCCTGTGCTCGTGGGGGAGAAGCCCGGTAAACATCGAGGCTGTAGCGGGGAGAGTCCAACACCCTGCAGAACGGGCCTGAAGAAACGAGGTGCTGTGGTTCGCTATGTAGGGCAGCTTACTGCCGCCGTTTTGGTATACTGAGTCCCAGCGCAAACTGTCTGCTATCAGTAGAATTATGTGCCGCGGTTTCATAACTCTCTCTAGTATAAACATAAAATCATCTATGAAAAAAATCAATCCTTATTGAAAGGAAGCGAAAAAAACTTCATAGTAAAAAACGGAGGAACAAAATGGAACTATATATTATTCGTCACGGTATTGCCGAAGATAATAATCCGGGAGGAGACAGTCAACGAGCATTAACTGATACCGGAAAGAAAAAAGTGAAAAAAATGGCCAAATTTCTTGAACAAAAGGTCCAGTTTGATATGCTTATAACCTCCCCTTACGTCCGGGCCCGCCAAACTGCAGATATTTTTGCCGATATATTCGGAATAAAAGGAGATGCATATATAAAATCGGAAACCCTTCTTCCGGATACACCGCTCGACGAGGTAATAACGGAAATAAACAGCATCGGAAAGGAGGGGGTAGGCATCGTAGGCCACAACCCCCATCTAAGTGAACTGTGCGGCGCCCTTTTGGGCAGCAACTGTATCGGGATAAACTTAAAAAAAAGTGCTGTAGCACGAATCGATTTCCCGTCCTTAGTGCGGAAAGAAGAGGGGACGTTGAAGTGGCTGGTGACGGCAGGAGTGATCGATTAATCTTTTTATTCTTTCTTTTCTTCAAAAAAAGATCAAAAAAGGATATGATTAGGAAACATCTTTTGAAGTAGAGGCCCGCTGCATGACCAAGACGAAAACTAAAAATCCGGTCCACACCTATGATGAAAGCAAGATAAAGACCCTCAGTTCTCTCGAGCATATACGTCTGCGTACCGGGATGTATATCGGACGGCTGGGGGACGGATCCAATGTGGATGACGGAATCTACATCCTGCTCAAAGAGATCATCGATAACAGTGTTGATGAGTTTATCATGGGGTACGGAAAAGATATCCGCGTAACGATCAACAAGAACAAGGTAGCTGTACGCGATTTCGGCAGAGGTATTCCTCTCGGAAAAGTGCTGGAGTGCGTCTCTGTTATCAACACCGGAGCAAAGTACAACGACGAGGTGTTTCAGTTCAGTGTGGGACTCAACGGGGTCGGCACCAAGGCGGTAAACGCACTCTCCTCAGATTTCAAAATCATCTCCTATAGAAACGGAAGCTACAGCATGGCCGTGTTCCGTAAAGGGCAGCTCGAGGAAGAGAAGAAGGGGAAGAAATCTGGTGAGCCTGACGGGACGTACGTCGAGTTTGTTCCGGATAAGGAGATATTCGATGAGTACGACTACAATGTGGAGTTTGTTGAACAGCGGCTCTGGAATTACGCGTACCTCAACAAAGGGCTGGTCCTCTATCTGGGCAAGACGAGAATCGAATCGAAAAACGGACTCTACGATCTCCTGCACGAAGAAGTGGGTAATGACATTATCTATGAGATCGGGTATTACCAGGGGCAGCAAATAGAGTTCGCTTTTACCCACACCAACAACTACGGGGAAAATTACTTTTCCTTTGTAAATGGACAGTACACCAGTGACGGCGGTACCCACTTGAGTGCGTTTCGGGAGGGGTTCTTAAAAGGTGTGAATGAGTTTTTCCGGAAAAGCTTCTCCGGGGTGGATGTACGTGAAGGGATAGCCGGGGCAGTGTCGGTAAAACTGCAGAACCCTGTCTTCGAAAGCCAGACCAAAAACAAACTCGGTAATACGGAGATCAGAAGCTGGATCGTGGGTGAGGTCAAGTCCGCAGTGGTCGATTTTCTGCACAAGAAGAACGAAGCTTCCAAAAAACTGGAACAAAAGATCGCCAATAACGAACAGCTCCGCAAGGAGCTCAATGTCGTAAAGAAAGAAGCAAAAGAAGCGGCCAGGAAAATCGCCCTCAAGATACCGAACCTCAAAGATTGTAAGTACCACCTCCAAGACGGAAAAAAAGGAGACGAATCCACAATCTTCATAACCGAAGGTCAGTCCGCATCCGGTTCCATGGTTTATGCCCGAAAGGTTCATACCCAGGCGGTCTTTTCCATGCGGGGTAAACCGCAGAACGTGTACGCAAAAAAACGGACTGCGCTGTACAAAAACGAAGAGCTGTACAATATGATGATGGCCCTCGGTATCGAAAACGGGATCGAGAACCTCCGGTATGCTAAAATCGTGATAGCAACCGATGCCGACCATGACGGGTTTCACATCCGCAACCTTCTTCTCACCTTTTTTCTTAACTATTTCGAGGATCTCGTACTCGCGGGACGGGTCTACATTTTAGAAACACCGCTCTACCGGGTGCGTAATAAAAAGGAGACCCGGTACTGCTATAATCCGAAGGAACGGGACGAAGCTCTGACTCAGATTTCGGGGGCCGAAGTCACCCGGTTCAAGGGGCTCGGGGAGATCTCTCCAAAAGAGTTCGGGCAGTTCATTGGTGAAGATATTCGTTTAATCCGGGTGACGATCAAATCGATCAAGAACATCCAGAAAACCCTGGATTTTTATATGGGTAAAAACACTCCGGAGCGAAAAGATTTTATCATGGAGAACCTGATCTAATGGCCTATGTAAACACCCTTTATGAAAGCAATTTTTTGGAATACGCCTCCTACGTTATCAAAGACCGGGCAATTCCTCATATCCATGACGGACTCAAACCGGTACAGCGGCGGATCATTCACTCGCTCTTCGAGATGGATGACGGAAAATTCCACAAGGTTGCCAACGTTGTCGGGCACTGTATGAAGTACCACCCCCACGGTGATGCTTCCATCTATTCGGCCCTCGTCGTTCTTGCCAATAAGGACCTCTTTATCGATAAGCAGGGCAACTTCGGCAATATCTTTACAGGCGACCAGGCTTCCGCCGCCCGGTATATCGAATGCAGGGCTCTGCCTCTGGCCAAGGAGCTTCTCTACAATCCGGAAATTACCGAGTTTACCGCTTCGTATGACGGACGAAACAAGGAACCGGTCACGTTTCCGGCCAAAATCCCTTTTGTCCTCATTTTAGGGGCGGAAGGAATTGCCGTTGGGATGTCTACCCGGATTCTTCCCCACAATTTCAATGAGGTCCTCGACTGTATGGTTGCAGCCCTCCATGGGGAGAAGTACGAATTGTATCCGGATTTCCCCACCGCCGGCATTATCGATGTTTCCGAGTACAACGATGGGCTGGGTAAAGTCCTGGTACGGGCGAAGTTCGATACGGGGGACCCCAAGAAAATCGTTATCAAGGAACTCCCCTTCGGCTCTACTACCGAGAGTCTTATCAGCTCTATCGAGAGCGCGGCACGGAGGAACAAAGTAAAGATCGCCAGTATCAATGACTACACGACAGAAGAGGTCGAAATAGAGATAAAGCTTGCCAGAGGGGTGTATTCTCAGGATGTCGTCGATGCCCTCTACGCGTTTACCGATTGTGAGACCTCCATATCGGTAAATCCGCTGGTTATAGAAGAGCACAAACCGGTGGTAAAAAGCGTTACTGAGATTATCGATTACCACGCGGCGCGCCTTGTTTCGATACTCAAAGCGGAGCTCGAAATAGAGCAGGGGAACCTGCGGGACAGGCTCCATGCCCGCACCTTAGAACAGATTTTTATCGAAGAGAGAATCTACAAAGATATAGAGGAGATGACCACGGGAGAAGCGGTCATTCAGGCGGTCATAGACGGATTCAAACCGTTTGCTTCCAAGATACGGAGAAAGGTCACCGAGGAGGATGTGGAGCGGCTCTTAAAAATCCCTATCAGGCGGATTTCTCTTTACGACATAAACAAAGCGAAAAAAGAGGTCCGTGAGATCAAATCGCGGTTAAAGAAAATTGCTCATCATCTGGAAAATTTGACCGACTACGCGGTCTCCTTTCTCGAGGGGGTCAAAAAGAACTACGGAAAACAGTACGGGCGGTTGAGCGAGATCACTTCGTTTGAACGGGTCGATGTTCGGGAGGCCGCGGAGCGCAACCTCGAGTTGCGCTATGACAGCGGGACCGGATATCTCGGATACGGGCTCAAATCGGGTAAAGTCATTATCGAAGTTTCTCCCTACGACCGGGTTCTGGTAATACGGAAAAGCGGCGTGTATTCGGTAATCGATGTGCCGGAGAAACTGTTTGTGGACAAGGGGATGCTCGCCTGCGGCCATGCCGACAAAGACATTCTCTCCAAACGGGTTTTTTCCATTATCTACCGCAATAACGAAAACAAAAGCGTGTATTTGAAACGGTGTAAGATCGAGCAGTTTATCATCGGTAAGAGTTATTCGATCGTACCGGACAACTGTACAATACTGAAACTGACTTCGAAACAGGACGTTGCAGCAGAGCTGACGTATAAACCGAAACCGCGCCTTAAGGTGCTCGAGGAGACATTCCCGGTAAAAGAGTACCTGGTAAAGAGTGTCCGCGCAACCGGGGTAAAACTCTCGGACAAGGAAGTCCGTTCCGCGAAGTTTGTCACCTGGAAAGGGAAAAAGAAAAAGAAATAGAAATAGAAATAGACGAGGAGGATATCTGCATGGATGTATATGAAGCGATCAAGACGAGAAAGAGTGTCCGTTCTTTTTTGGATAAGCCCGTAGAGCAGGAGAAACTCGACAGAATCCTGGAAGCTGCCCGGCTTGCTCCTTCCGCAAACAACAGGCAGGAGTGGCGGTTCGTGGTCCTCCGGGACACGGCGACGAGAGAGAAACTCATCGAGGCGGCGGCAGGTCAGCGGTTTGTCGGAGAGGCCCCGGTGGTTATCGCCTGCTGCGCGGATACCGACAAGCACGACATGCGCTGCGGCATTCCCTGCTATCCGATCGATGTCGCGATCGCTATCGATCATATGACCCTCGCCGCGGTGGAGGAAGGGCTCGGCACCTGCTGGATCGGCGCTTTTTATCCGGAGAAGGTGCGGGACGTGTTAGGCATCCCGGAATCTATCGAAGTCGTGGAACTGCTCCCCTTAGGCTATCCGAGCAGTCCCGAACCTGTACAGAAAATGAGAAAACCGCTTAAAGAAATTATCCACGAAGAAAAATGGTAGATATGAAGAACATAGGAACGGCAGGTTTGGTTCTGGTTGGGTTTGCCCTTCTGTTTGTCGGGTGCAGTGAATACGGGGATTACGTTACCTACACCAACAGCGAGCACGGGTTCAAAGCTCATCTGCCTTCCCATTCGAGTGAAGCTCAGCACCGCACGGAAACGATTTCCACCTCGGCAGGAGAGATGCAGATCGATTATTACATCTTCTACGGTCCTGACATTATTTATATGGTAGGGGCAACGCCTCACGGTATAGAAACGCAGGACGATGAAACGGTGTGGATTGGATTGAAAATCGCTTCCCGCAGAATTACCGAAGAGGGAGAGATCCTCAGTGAAACCGCATTTCGATTAAACGATTATCCGGCCCTGCTGGTAAGCTACAGAAAGGAGCAAAACGGGGAGGATTTTTGGGGCAAGGTGCTGATTACCGACATCGAGGGTGTGCAATACCAGGTCCATGTCGCAGCGTATCAGAAAGAAGCACTCGAGACCGCTCCCGCAAACCGGTTTCTCGCTTCATTCAGGCATGGGGCTTAAACTCCTCCTCCATCTGGGTGCGGAGCGCGTCTATGAACTCCCGGTAGTGGAGGTTTTCTTCCCGCAGCCGATTGATCTCCGCTACCATCCATTCAATATCCTCCCGCGCCTCTTCGAGATCGAATTTGTACTCGGAGTTCGGATTATATTTGAGCCAGAAAATTTGATGACCGTTTCGCTTTTTCCGTTCAAAGTATTCTTCGAACTTAGTTAACCTGTCATCGTTGGTTCGATGCTTGTCGTTTTCCATCTCTATCTCAATACGGTACAAGAGATTTTACAGCCAAGAGCCGCCGGAACGCAGCCTCTTCCCCGCTGTCTTGAAACACACGCCGGGGAATGATAGTAAAATCATTCTTACCGTAATAAAGGATATATGCATTACGGTCCTGGTACACTTTTGTATACGCCAGCCAATCGATGTGGGTCGCGGTCCTGTTTTTCTCGAAATCGATACCGTTTTCCTCGAATGTGATTGTATAGAGGTCCTCGTATTTGTTGTCCCGTTTATAGAGAATCCGGGGGAACACGGTAAAAACGAACAGCAGAATACCTATAAGAACGATTGGGATAATCAAGAGCAGATACCCCACCTGCAGCTGTCTGTCGAGGCTCAAATAAAACACTCCCAACCCAATGGAGAGGACCGAAATCAGGATGGTAAGGGAGAGACGAAGCGTTCTTTTAAAGTGAAGTCTGTAGCCGTGCAGCAGGTCTTTCTCGCTGTAATTGATCCGCAGCCGGACCTGCGGCCCATCTCCTATTGCCATCATGTGCATTCTCTTTTTTTAGCAATATTAAGTCAATAGGAAAGATTTTTTGATACCTCTCGCGGCGATTATGGGATATACTGTATTAAAGAGAGGAACCGTCTGTGCAGTACCCCAGGATTGTCATAGCTGCTACTCACCAGGGAATCGGGAAGACGACGGTCACACAGGGTCTTATCCTCTCATTGAAACGGAGCGGGACCCGGGTCCAGCCGTTTAAGGCAGGTCCTGATTATATCGACGCAGACTTTCATTCCAAGTTTTCCAACCGGATATCACGCAATCTCGATTCCATGCTTATTCCAAAAAACCGTATCCTCGAGTTGTTCCATCGGCGTGCGGTTGATGCCGATGTTTCGGTGATAGAGGGAGTAAACGGACTCTATGATGGTGCTAATGCAAATGATGAACGCGGGAGCACCGCGCACCTGGCAAAAATTATCAAAGCTCCGGTGATTCTGGTGATGGATGTCAATGCAATGGCAAGAAGTGCAGGCGCTCTTGCCTACGGATTTACCCGGTATGAAAAAAACGTACAGATTGCAGGCTTTATACTGAATCGAGTAAGCAATAAACATCACTACGAGGTCGTAAAAGAGGCGGTCGAGGGCAAGACCGGCCTTCCGGTGTTCGGGTATCTTTTAGAGGATGATGATCTGACCCTCCCCGAACATTTCAGTGATAAAGAATCGATAACAGATTCTATCTGGGTCAAGAGTCTCGTGCACACCATCGAATCTACGGTGGATATTGACGAAATTATTTCAGCAGCGAAACAGGCTGAGCCGCTCCCCCGGTTCAAACAAACCGTATTCAGGGAGAAAGAAGTCGATACACCGGTCCGTATTGCCTACGCTTTTGATGAGGCTTTTCATTTCTACTACCAGGACAATATCGATCTTCTCACTGCCTACGGAGCGGAGCTGGTGCCGTTTAGTCCTCTGAAAGATAAAAAGCTCCCTTCGAAGATCAACGGCCTCTACATGAGCGGAGGCTTCCCGGAGTTGTTTGCTTCGGAACTGGAGAAAAACAAAGCAATACGGGACCATATACGGTCCAAAGCGGAAGAGGGAATGCCGCTTTTAGCCGAAAGTGAAAGTCTGATCTACTGCATGGAGCAGTGCGAAACAGACGATCGGGAACAGTACGATATGGTCGGGATTTTCCCCGGTACGGCAAGCCTCAAGAAGCGGTTTGATCATTCAGGGTATTACCAGGCGGAACTGATGGAAAATACCGTTTTAGGGCGCAAGGGCAAAAGTATCCGCGGACACCTTTTTTATCAGACCGATATATCCTCTCCGATAGATGATGAAGCCCGGGCCTTCCGGATGTTTCAATACGGTGAAAAGTCCATTCTTGACGGTTTTGTTAAAAACAATGTCATTGCATCTTTTATGCATATCCACTTTGCCACAGACATAACCTGGTTGAGTAATTTCATCAAGAAATGTTCCCAGTTTAGAGAAAATAACTCGATTTCTGACGTCTAAACTTGATGTTTTTGCTATTTAGTATAAAATTAATAGATGAGGTAACTACTATGGATAAACGACGTGAATTAATAGGAAAATTGAGTTCAAAAATATCGGCGAGCGAAGAGGAGATCAGAAATCTCTATATCGATATTGGAGATAAACTGAGTTCGCTCGGGCAAAAGAATTTTACCAGTACTCCGATTGCTACACTGCACAAAGATGCAAAAAAATTGCAGACATCTCTTAAAACGTATCAGAAACAGATAGAACGCATTGAAGAAATTAATCAGCGGATAGACGAGATTCGCGACGAACGTCAGGCCCTCGAAGAAAATATCAAAGATATCGAAAAACAGAACATCCCCCTATATGGACGGATCGGAGAGGCCGCTTTTCGGGTATATAGGGAGACCCCCGCGCAATTCCATGAATATGCCGATATCTTTTCCAGTGTTATGGAGCACAAGAATGAGATCCTTCAGATGGAGCGGGACATTGACGCGATCGATTCGGATCAAACCGATAGAGGCTTTTTCGAAAAATTAAAAGAAAAAGGGCAGTCTGCTCTATTGAAGGGAAAACGGCTGGTGCGGATGCGTACTACGAACAAGCACTTTCAGGAAATCGGAGAAAAACTGTGCAACACCAATTTTTTCGAGGCAGCGGAGAATGATGATCTAAATAAAGAAGTCGAGCCGTATCGCCAAAATCAAAATAAAATTGCCCAGCTCGAAGACCAAAAAAAGGATTTGTTAAAAGAACAGGAAAAACTCAATCTGGAACTGCAGGATATTGCCGGAGAGGTCCGGCCCCAAAAGAAAATCGACGAATTGCGGGTCATCATTAAGGATGAAGAGAAGAACCTAAACCAGATTCTCGAGAGAATGGGTACGGTTTACTATAAATCGAAGCCTGAAGAAATCCCGGCAGATGATCGAGTAGAGAAAGATGCAGCCGAAATCAAACAGCATGAAGATGAAATCACGGCAGCCCAGGAGTCGATAAAAAAACTCGAGGCAAGCCTGGAGGCGGACAGACTCGGAGAAGATATCAACAGAATGGAGAAGAACATCGCTTCTTTGCAGGAAGATATTAAACGTTCCGAGGAACGAATCGAACATCTGCGGCATGAAATCGAACAGACCCAAAATGAAAAAGAGAAATTAGAAGAAATCCGGGGTGCGGAGGAGGATCTTCCTGCGGAATAAATGCTCCTCGAAACGTTTCTTTTCGATAAAAACAGGGCCCGACATACCGAAGAGGTATCTGAAGCGGAAGGGCAGCTTCAAACTGTCCCAAAACCGACGATAAACTGCGCTCTCTGTAATGCGGAAATAACTACCGAAGAAGAACGGCTGTCAATCGAAGGAAAATATAATCACGCCTTTACGAATCCTCACGGTTATGTTTTTGATATCGGCTGTTTCAAGCGGGCGCCCGGCTGCATCAATGCAGGCATGCCTACCGAAGAGTTCACGTGGTTTAGCGGGTATGCCTGGCGGTACGCATTGTGCCACAGGTGCCATTGCCACCTTGGATGGTTTTTTACCGCGGTCAGTGAAGACAGTTTTTACGGGCTCATTTTGAGACGGCTCATCTTTCCGGGATAAGGGGCAAATCCTTGCCGTTTATCACTTGAAAAGTAAATTGCTTTTTCACTATAATTTCACTCAATATTTTTTTTCGAGGAAGGGGTTATGGACCGTAGAAGAGTTGTAGTAACAGGTGTTGGAGTCGTCTCTCCGGTAGGAAGTTCTATAAAGGTGTTTTGGGAGAATATCGTAGCCGGTAAATCCGGAATCGGCATCATCACCCAAGTGCCCGATATTGATCAGTATGCATCACAGATCGGGGGTGAGGTAAAAGATCTCGATATCGATCATTTCATCTCCAGGAAAGACCAAAGGAAGATGGACCCGTTTTCTAAATACGGAATATCCGCGGCCGCTATGGCTGTTGAAGATTCCGGGTTGGAACCGGAAAAGGAGGACCTTCATAAAATAGGGGTGTTGATGGGTTCCGGTATCGGTGGTTTACAGATATTTGAACAGCAGATGGATGTTTTTTATAAGAAGGGGCCCTCCCGGTTCAATCCGTTTATGATCCCCACAATGATCACCAATATCGTCTCCGGACATGTAGCAATCCGGTACGGATTTCGCGGGCCGAATTTCTGTATAACCTCGGCTTGTGCAACCGGTTCGCACTCTATCGGAGAGAGTTTTCGCATGATCCAGCATGGTGACGCGGAGGTTATGGTTGCCGGCGGCACTGAAGCGGCGATTACGCCGCTGGGGTTGGGCGGTTTCTGTGTACTGCGGGCTTTGAGTACGAGAAACGATGATCCCGAACACGCTTCCCGGCCGTTCGATGCTGAAAGGGACGGGTTCGTCATCGGTGAAGGGGCAGGGGTACTGGTACTCGAAGAACTCGAGCGGGCCAAAAAACGGGGTGCTCATATTTATGCCGAACTCGCCGGATACGGGCGTAATTCGGACGCTTTCCATATGACTGCACCCAGTGATACCGGAAGAGAGGCGGGAAACTGTATGCGGCTTGCCTTCCGGGATGGAGGTGTCGAACCGGTAGAGATTGGTTATATCAACGCGCACGGGACCAGCACGCAGCTCAACGATTCTACGGAAACCAAAGCCATAAAATATGCTCTCGGTGCAAGCAACGCACAGAACGTGATGATAAGCTCGACCAAATCGATGATAGGGCACCTGTTAGGTGCGGCAGGCGGGGTAGAAGCGGTGATAACGGTCAAGGCGCTGCAGGAAGGTATTATCCCGCCCACCATAAATTACGAGTATCCAGACCCTGAATGTGATCTCGATTATGTGCCGAATAAAGCCCGGGAGAAACAGGTAAATGCCGCTTTGAGCAATAGTTTCGGGTTCGGCGGTCACAACGCCTGTCTTTGTTTTAAGCGGTTTTAAAAAAACGAAAGCTCTCGAGAATGACAGGTATTCCGCGTATGAGGCAGAGAATAACCGTACCGTAGACGCAGACTAATGCTGCTGCCGGAATAAAATCAATTAGGAACCACCCGTAGCTACCCGCGTCTGAGGCCGTTGGAATGCGGGACACGATAACAAGAGAGAAAGCCGCGGCTTTTAGAATTGCGTATCCCCCCCTGCTCACGCGCGAGGCAACCAGAAATCGGCCCAGCCCGCTCTGCATCATGGTTTGGTCGCCGAAGGGCGTAAAACCTCGGCGAAGTGCGATGGCACGCAATCCGTCGGTTATGATGCCCCGAGAGAGAACCACCAGCGGAACAAAAAGGGGTATCCACTGATAGAAGGCGAATGTAATCAGGTACAGCACTTCGACGACCCGGTCTCCGAGAATGTCGATAACTGCTCCCAGTTGTGTCTCTTCATCCCGTCTGCGTGCAATGTGTCCATCGAGAGCATCCATAGCTATGACAACTATAGTGAGAAAAAAGGCGATCCAGTACACTACAGGGTCGAGAACCGAGAGTAGAATAACAACCAATACTGCCAGGCAGACGCGGACCATCGAAATGATATTTGCCATAAATGTTGGGTTACCCCTTACTCCTCAGTGATATCGTCATATTCCCGGTGCCTGCGGACATAAGCAGCCACGAAAGAACAGGAAGGGATGACCGTGTATCCGTTTTCTTTCGCGTAATCTAATGCTGCTTTAGCGAGCACTGATGCCACTCCCTTCCCGCGCAGTTCGGGCGGTACGAAAGTGTGATTATAGTTCAGCGTACTGTCTCCTTGCGGAGAGTAGTCGAGGAGTGCTTCTTTCCCCTCGACTACTACGGAAAAACGGTGCTGTTCTGTGTCATGGTGAATATCGTTTTGATGTATCTCTTTATCCATCGCCTTAAATTATCGAGAGTTTTTCCATCAGGTCCTTGCTCGACTGAAGGATTTTGATGTATTTTGCACGGCTGTAGGTCCATTTGTCCGGATTGTTCTTTTTGCTTAGGTTTCCGCGGAAATCAGATATGGAGTTGTATCCTTTCCCGTCCATCCATTTCTCTATTTCTGTTTTTACTGTTTCTATTACATCCGGACTGTTCTCGAACAGGGCACTTACCATCTGTACACAGTCTGCTCCTGCAAGAAGGGCCCGAATGATGTGTTCCGCGGTGTGGATCCCGTTGGAAGCACAGAGTGAGCCTTGTATCTCATCATAGAGCATACCAGTAAACCGCACTGCAGTCCGATGATCTTCGGGGCCGCTCAAGTTGGGGGCGTAGGTATTGTCCTCTCTGAAAATATTGAAATCGGGATGAAACAGCCGGTTAAAGAGCACAAAGCCGTCAGCACCTGCTTTGTCGAGCTCTTTTATATGATTGAGAGGGTTCGTCAAAAACGGGCTCAATTTTACCCCGACCGGAATGGAGACCGCTTGTTTTACTTCCTGTACAACGGAAACATGTTCCTTCTCCACTTCTCGAGGGTCGACTCCGGGGTCCTGTATCATGGAATAGAAGTTGAGCTCGAGACCGTCAACTCCTGCCTCTTCGAGCTGTTTAGCGTAATCGGACCACACGCTCCTGGATACGGCATTGAGACTTGCCAGTACCGGGATGGATACGGCCTGTTTCACTTCCTTTGTAAAGAGTAGATGTTCTCTCGGGCCTGCGTGCTTTATTTCCGGAAAGATGTTGCCCATTTCCGCGTGCCAGTCATCGAACGTGCTCAACTCATCTTCCATTTTGAAATTTTCATACTGGATTTCTTCTTCGAAGAGCGATTTCAGTACGACTGCCGCAGCCCCGGCCTGTTCGAGTTTTTTAACGGTATTGACCGATGAGGTCAAACTCGACGCGCCGGCGATAATCGGGTTTTCTAATGTTAAATTTAAGTATTTTGTCTTCAAATCTGCCATAATCATTTACTCCTTACGCTTAAAGATACTAATAAATTTTCCTTTTTGCCAATTAAGTATGATTAGTGCTTCTTGCAAAAACCGGTCCTTACTTGCTTTCCCGCATAAACGCGCGTCCGAGTGAGGCCGGGGCCCCGCCCTTTTTTCTGTGCTGTTCCCACCAGGTCATCAGGACGAGTACGAGGACGGTTACCAGGTAGGGGAGCATATTCAGAAACGGGGCCGGAATAACGGTTCCTCCCGCCTGGAGCCTGAACTGGATGGCATTGATGCCGCCGAAGAGCACGGCCCCTAATATTGCCCGGGACGGGTTCCACATTGCAAAGATCACCAAAGCGATGACGATCCATCCCCTTCCCCCGGTAATATTTTCCGACCAGCCCGGTGTATAGGCAAGAGAGAGATGCGCTCCTCCCAGCCCCACCAGCATTCCCCCGAATACGGTATAGAGATAACGCAGTTTAACCACGTTTAGCCCGACAGCATCGGCGATGTAGGGATTTTCTCCGACCGACCGGAGGTTCAATCCGTTTCTTGTTTTATAAAGGTAGAACCAGGCTAAGGGGATAAGCAGATAAACGCAGTAGGTAAGGAGGTCCTGCTGAAAAAGGGCCCCTAATACCGGAATTCTGCTCAGGCCGGGAATGGCAATGGGGGTGAACTTTTCCGCTGTGAGGCCGACCAGATAACTGTTGTTGGATTCCGGACCGAGCCGCTGCCCTAAAAAACTGGCCAGACCGGAACCGAACAAGGTAATACTCAATCCGCTTACCACCTGGTTAGCCCGCATGGTTGTAGAGAGAAAAGCGTGAATCAGTGCAAGTGTTCCTCCCACGAGCATTGCAACGACAATGCCTAAAAGCAGGCTGCCCGAGTAGTAGACAGTGGCAAAAGATGTCACCGCACCCATGAGCATCATCCCCTCCAATCCGAGGTTGAGGATGCCGGACCGTTCGGTGTAGATCTCTCCGATGGTCCCGTAGATGAGGGAGGTCCCCGCCCGAATGGTGATAGCGAGAATGGAAGCGAGCAGTGCGGTTATCCCGATCATGCTGGGCCTCCCGATCTTGGTCCCTGTCTTCTGATCCGCAGCCGGTACTCGGTGAACAAGTTTCCGGCGAGCAGCGGAAAGAGAATGAGCCCCTGCAGTACCAAACCGACTGCTGCAGGCAGGCCCATCATCATCTGG
This sequence comes from uncultured Spirochaetales bacterium, assembly GCA_964557375.1. Classification (GTDB taxonomy): domain Bacteria; phylum Spirochaetota; class Spirochaetia; order SPDA01; family CAZJBZ01; genus CAZKZZ01. The sequence continues at coordinate 37,343 of CAZKZZ010000013.1, forward strand.
ACCTGGTCGCCGCCGACGAGGAGGGCGGCCATCAGAACGGAGACAAAGAGAACTGCTACGGGATTGAGCTGGGCCATCCAGGCGATGATAATGGCCGTGTATCCGTACCCGACCGAAAGCCCCTGCTGGAGCCTTCTCGATATTGCGGTAACTTCGCACGCGCCGGCCAGCCCGCTCAATGCACCGGATATGAGAATGGTAATAATGATATTCTTGGCAATGCTGATGCCCTGGACTGTGGCCGCCTTTCTGTTGTTCCCGATCACATTGATTTCAAAACCCCACCGGGTCCTTTTGAGCATGAACATGAACACAGCGGCGAGGATGAGTGCAAATATGAGCCCGAAGTGGGCACGGCCTGCGATACGCGGAAGCCATGCGGTTTCCGGAAATTGGGCTGTTCCTGGGAACCCGTACCCGTGGGGGTCGCGCCAGGGACCGTAATAGAGAAACTCTGCAAACAGGATTGCCACGTAGTTGAGCATGAGGGTGGTGAGGGTCTCATCTACTTTCATCTTTGCATTGAGCACGGCAGGAATTCCCGCCCAGAGAGCGCCTGCAGCCATACCCATGAGCAGGGTAACCGGAAGGACCAATACGGGAGGGAGCAGAGGGCTTAAGAATAAGGCCGCCCAGGAGGCGGCTATTCCTCCCCACACCAGCTGCCCTTCCGCACCGATGTTCCAGAAGCGGAGCCGGAAGGCGAGGGAGACCCCGAGGCCGGTAAGCATGAGGGGAATCGCCTTGACTAGGGTTTCCTGGAAGTTGGACCAGGTCCCGAATGCTCCCCGGAACATCGCCGCATACGTGGTAAGCGGATTTGCACCGGAAATCCCCAACAGTATTGCCGCGAGCAGCAGCGAAATGACAAACGAAAGGACAGGAACGAGAAAAAATATTTTTCTGGAAAAAGAACGTCTTTTTTCGAAGAACACGTGCACCGTTTTCCGCCTCCCGTTATTCTGCCGGCTTCCCGGCCGCTTTTTCATACGGGACGCCGGTCATCATCAGTCCGAGCATCTCCGCATGCGCATTTTCTACAGGTACAATTCCCATTATTTTCCCCTCATACAACACAGCGATCCTGTCTGCTACAGAGAGAAGCTCATCCAGCTCTTCGGAGATAAGGAGCACTCCGTTTCCGCAGTCCCGCTGCTCGATGAGCATGTTCCTCACCGATTCGATTGCGCCCACATCGAGCCCCCGAGACGGATAGCTTGCCACCAGGACCCCTCCGCAGGCGTCGATCTCCCGGGCCAGAATAGTTTTCTGAATATTTCCGCCGGAGAGAAACTTGACCAGCGTCTCCGGGGTCGGGGTAGAGATGCGGAAGGCATCGATCATCTTTGCAGCAAAATCCCCTATTCTTTTTAGACGGAGCATTCCCCGCTCATAGTAAGGCGGTTTCCGGTATCCTTTCAGGGACAAATTGGAAGAGACACTCATGTCCCCCACCACTCCGAGTGCGATGCGGTCATCCGGAATGTAGCTTACACCGTTTTTTATTATCTCTAAAACCGGTTTATTGGTCATATCAGTCCCGTTTATCCGGACGCGGCCTTCAGCTACCCGATTCAGACCTGTCACTGCCCCTGCAAGCTCCCGCTGCCCGTTTCCGGCAACGCCGGCAATGCCGACGATTTCACCCGATCTGACCGTCAAGTCTATCCCGTTTAACGCGGGGACACCTTTCTCCCCGATCACATGAACGTTTTCCAGCTCTAAAACGGTTTCCCCCGGCCGGGCCGGTTTTTTCTCGATATTGAACAGTACTTCCCGTCCTACCATGAGGTTTGCCAACTCCTGCGGAGTGGTCTCCGATGTGTTCTTGACAGCAATTTGTCTTCCCTGGCGGAGCACCATAACCCGATGGGAAAACCGGATGACCTCTTCCATTTTATGGGTGATAAAAATCGCCGATTTACCCTCCCGGGTCATCCGCTGGACGATTTCATTGAGACGGGCGGATTCCTGCGGGGTGAGCACGGCGGTCGGTTCATCCAAAATGAGGATATCATCCCCCCGATACAGTGCTTTAAGGATTTCCACCCGCTGCTGCTCACCCACACTGAGCTGGCGAATGTACGCTCGAGGATCGACCTCCAGGTTATATCGGCGTGAGAGTTCCAGGACCTCCCGGGAGATGTTCTCGATATTGGGGACGAAGTCGATTTCCTGCATGCCGAGGATGATGTTTTCGGTAACAGTCATCGAATCCACCAGCATAAAATTCTGGTGGACCATCCCGATACCCAGTTTGTCCGCGTCCCGCGGGGAATTGATGTCAACATGGTTACCGCGGACGTAGATTTCTCCCTCGTCCTGACGGTACAGTCCTACGAGGATATTCATGAGGGTGCTCTTCCCGGCACCGTTTTCCCCGAGGAGAGCGAGCACTTCACCCGGATAGAGAGAGAGATCGATCTGTTCGTTGGCAGTTACACCGGGGAAATATTTAGAAATGCCCGACATCTCCACCACGGGAGAGTCGGGCCGGTTGGTTCTTTTATCCATGATAAGCGTATCTATATGAGCACCGCTATTCTATTTTGCCGACAACACCTTCTACGAAGAAGCTCATATTGAGCATGTCGCTGTCCGACATCTGTTCACCTTCAGGAACGACGACGCTGCCGTTCTGGTCCGTGACCGGACCGTAGAATACGTCCCATGAGCCGCTTTCGATTTTATCTCTGGCATCTTCGACTTTCTGTTTTACCTCTGCCGAGACTTTCGGGCTGTAATCAGAAAGGCCCACAACTCCGTCTTTCAGGCCTCCCCAGTACTGATGGGTTTCCCAGTTCCCGTTCATAGCTTTTCCGACTGTGTCGATGTAGTACACTTCCCAATTCCATACAGCACTGACCAGTACCGAATCGCCGACGAACTCACCCATATCGGAGTCATAACCGATGCTGAGAAGACCCCGCTCCTGGGCCGCTTTCTGCGGTTCGGTCGTGTCCTGGTGCTGGGTGATGAGGTCTGCACCTGCATCGAGGAGGGCCACGGCTGCTTCCCGCTCTTTGGTCGGGTCATACCAGGTGTTGGTCCATACGACCCTCACCTCGGCATCGGGATTGACCGATTTCACGCCAAGGGTAAAGGCATTGATGCCCCGGATTACCTCGGGGATGGGGAAAGCCGCAACATATCCGATAAGATTCTTTTCTGTATATTCTCCTGCTACGATTCCCGACAAATACCTGGCCTGGTAGATCCTTCCGAAATAGGTGGACATGTTTTCCGCGGTTTTGTAGCCGGAGCAGTGTTCGAAATAAACATCGGGAAACTCTGAAGCCACTTCAAACATCGGGTCCATGTAACCGAACGAGGTGGCAAAGATCATGTCGAACCCCTGCTGAGCGTACTGCCTGATGATCCTGGCTGCATCCGGACCTTCCGGCACATTTTCGATATAGGCGGTCTCGAGTTTATCGCCGTATTCCTCTTCCAACAGTTTACGTCCCTGATCGTGTTCATAAGTCCAGCCGAGGTCCCCCGGAGGGCCGATATACACAAAAGCGGCCTTAAACGGTTCTTCCGCACTCGGTTCGGCAGCTTCCTGTTCTCCCGCCGCAAAAATCAGTCCAGGGACTGCGAACAGGCCCACTAAAAACAACACCAAAATTAATCTCTTCATAAAAGCCTCCACAATGATTTTTGTTCCCATTTTATAGAACAAAGATGAATAAGAAAAGTGTTTTTTATTAAGTTTTTTTATGGTGCAGATACTAACCCTGTAGGACAAACACCTACACAAAAATCAGACAAACACTGACAGCAAAATCACAAAAAATGTGACAGACTAAAAAACCTAAAAAGACAATATTATATTCAATAAGTCAATTAAGGGAGGCCAAGATGGCGGACCAGGAAACTATCTACCTCGAAGAAGAGGTGGAGAACGAAAGCGAACACAAGTATCTGCTGTTCAAACTAGGCGATGAGGAATACGGAATAAACATCACTATGGTGCAGTCGATCGAAGAGATGCAGACGATCATCGCGGTTCCGGACATGCCGGATTATGTCAAAGGTGTGATAAATCTGAGAGGCCAGGTAATTCCGGTCCTCGACCTGCGGATCAATTTTAACATGAAGGAGCGCGAATATGATGACCGCACCTGCATGGTCATTACCCGAATTAGTGAGACCAATATGGGATTGATCGTCGACACGGTCTCCGAGGTGGTGGATATCCCTGAGGGGAGTATCGAACCACCTCCCCAGTTTAAAAGCGATTCCCGCCGGGAGCACTATATTGCCGGAATCGGCAAAGTGGAAGATGAAGTGAAAATTCTTCTCGATGTCTCCAAGCTGTTGCGCGGGGAAGAAGTCGAAGAGATCCGGGCGAATGCGCCGGAAGCAAAATAGACAAAAGTAAATATTAAGGAGAGGATAAAATGTTTAAAAACATGAAAATGGGTCTTAAGATGACCATCGGGTTCGGAGTCGTGATCCTTCTTGTCGTCGTTGTAGGCGGACTTGCAATTATCAATATGCTCCAGATCCAGGGACAGTCCAACTCGCTGAAAAACGAGTACATACCGGAAGTAGATTTGGCCAACAACATTGAGCGGAACGCGCTCCAGGTAATGTACAACATGCGGGGGTTTTCTCTCAAATTTGATGAAAACTTTTATGAGCTCGGCCAGGAGTTTATGGCGGAATTGAACAATTATCTCGACCAGGCGGAACAGCTTGCAAATGAATACGACGCGCTGGTTCAGCTGAGGGAAGATGTGAAGGTGGCCAAGAATAATGTTGCCGAGTATGATGCTCTTGCCGACGAAACGAACCAGGTAATTAAAGAGATAGAAGCTCAACGGGAGATTCTTGATTCTTCAGCGGCCCTTTATATGCAGCAGGCCAATGATTTTCTCGAAAGCCAGAGAGAATCTTTCCAACAGGATCTTGCGAACAACGCTAGTGACGCGGACCTCCGGGAACGGATGCAGAAAATCTACCTTATGAATAGCGCAATCGATTACGCGAACGGGGCTCGTGTGCGTACGTTCAAGGCCCAGGCGGATTTCGACTATGAGGTCATTAGAGAAGCTATTGATCAGCTGGACAAGATTCCCCAATTAGCAGTTGAACTCCATGAGATTACCAGATTGGAAGAAGATCTCGCGTATCTTGATACTATTGCTGAAACCCGGGGACAGTATTACAGTGCTCTCGAAGAAACATATGCGGCATTCCAGCAGCTCGGAGAGTTAAATGCGCTGCGTGATGAAGCTGCGAATAAAGTGTTGGAATCGGCCCAGAATACCGCCACCGCCGGTATCGAGAACACCAAGCAGATTGCCGATGAAGCTGTGGATAAAGTGTCCGCATCCATCGTGGCAATCGGAATCGGATTGGCCATAGCACTGATTTTGGCCGTAACAATTGCGATTTTCCTTACCGTGATGATCGTATCGGCCCTCAATAAGGGAGTCAATTTCAGTAAAGAAATTGCTCTCGGGGACCTCGATGCCACCCTTGATGTCAACCAAAAAGATGAAATCGGCCAACTCGCCGATGCAATGCGGGAGATGCAGAAGGCTCTCAAGTACAAAGCCGATGTTGTCCACCATTTTGCACAGGGAGATCTCACGGCCGATATCCAGAAGGCCTCCGAGAAAGACGGCCTCGGGGAATCACTTATCACCATGAAAGATTCACTCAACTCCCTCTTAGGGCAGATCGCCGAATCGGTCGAACAGATTGCAAACGGCTCCGACCAGGTCTCACAGGCCAGTCAGAACCTCTCTCAGGGAGCAACCGAACAGGCAAGCAGCTTAGAAGAGATTACTTCTTCGGTGAATGAGATAAACAGTCAGTCCCAAACCAACACCAAGAGCGCGGAAGAGGCCAATGCACTTTCAAAGCAGGCCAGTACGAATGCAAATTCCGGAAGCGAGCAGATGAAACAGCTGACCGAAGCGATGCAGAGTATCAACTCTTCCGCTGAAGAGATCAATAAAATCGTCAAGATAATCGACGATATCTCCTTCCAGATCAACCTCTTGGCCCTCAACGCCAATGTAGAGGCGGCCCGGGCCGGAAAATACGGAAAGGGGTTTGCCGTTGTGGCTGAAGAAGTCCGTACCCTTGCCAACAGAAGCGGTGAGTCGGTAAAAGAGACTTCCGCCAGTGTCGAAGAGGCGAACAAGAACATCCAGATGGGTACCGAGCTGGTAGAAAAAACATCCAAGCAACTCGAGGATATCGTCAAAGGGGCCAACGATGTTGCACAGTTCCTCGACGAGATTACCCAGGCCAGCAGGGAGCAGACCCAGGGGATCGATCAGATTACCAACGGCCTCGACCAGATCGACCAGGTCACTCAGGGCAACACGGCAAGTGCCGAAGAGAGCGCTTCCGCTGCAGAAGAACTTGCCTCTCAGGCCCAGCAGCTTCGGGCTATGGTGGCTCAGTTCAAGCTCGAAAACGGAAACGGCAGGGCGAAGATGCTCGAAGCCCCGAAGAAAGAACAGTCGATCGAAAGAAAGCCCGAGAGGGTGCCGGCCGGTGCAGGCGCTCGAAGCGCAGGACCGCAGGGGCAGGGAACCGGTACGAATCGCAGCAGTGCTCATGAGACTTCTGAAGAGACCGGTATTACCACAAAAAACCCGAATGATGTAATCAATCTCGATGATGATGATTTTGACCGCTACTAAATAGAAATAGCAAATAAGTCCATCGGACTTCGCCCCCATCCGCCGTCAGTCACCTTACAGGGCAGC
>CAZKZZ010000013.1:44176-47929 GCA_964557375.1 uncultured Spirochaetales bacterium
TTGACCATTCCCCCGGCGGAAGATAAAACTCATGATTTTTTGGCCCTCGGCGGCTTGGTGACCCGGCTCGACCCGGGCCTGATACCGTTTGCTTTTGCCGACAAGTACGACCTGCATGTTTCGGGAGGCGAGTACAATGTTGCAAAAAACCTCTCCCAGTGCTTCGGCTTGAATACTGCAATTGCAACAGCAATGGTTAATTATCCTATCGGGTTAAAAGTACAAAACAAAGTCAGAGAGGCGGGAGTGACCCCCTATTATGAGTTCTTTGAACACGATGGGGTGAGAGGCCCGAATATCGCCCAAGTGTGGAGCGACCGCGGCCAGGGAGTACGGGCGCCGGTTGTTTTCTATAACCGGTGTAACGAAGCGGCAGCCCTTCTAAAACACGGAAGCTTCGACTGGAAGAACATATACGGAAACGGGATCCGATGGTTCCATTCCGGCGGAATTTTTACCGCCCTTTCAGAGACCATTCCCGAACTGGTAATAGAAGCGATGAAAGCCGCGAAGAAAGCGGGGGCGGTCACTTCTTTTGATCTCAATTTCAGGGCCAAACTGTGGGCTACCATGGGGGGCGCTGATAAAGCGCCTGTTGTGTTTAGTAAGATCGTCGAGCATGTTGATGTACTGCTGGGAAACGAGGAAGACCTGCAGCTCGGTCTCGGACTTCCCGGACCGAAGGTGGAGAAAAAATCGAAACTCGACCCGGCACAGTTTCTGGAGATGATCGAAACGGTAACCGGAAAGTTTCCGAATGTAAAAGCTGTAGCGACTACGCTGCGGGAGGTGCATTCTACCAACCGCCACAGTTGGAGTGCGGTTCTCTGGACCGGTGGAAAGAGTTTTGTCGCACCCACTGCGGAACTGGATGTGTACGACCGGGTAGGCGGCGGTGACGGATTTGCCTCCGGCCTCATCTACGGCCTCTTGAGCGGGAAAACCCCGGAAGAAGCACTCAAACTGGGATGGGCCCACGGGGCGCTCATTACCAGCTTCCCCGGAGATACCACTATGGCCACCCTGTCACAGGTAGAAGCGTTCGCGGAAGGCGGGTCGGCACGAATACAGCGGTAAGATAGCGCGGAACGCTTGTGCTGCTATACTGGGTCTATAAAATGGGTTTTTAATTCTGAAGGCTCGAGGAAATCTCTGTAGGCAAACAGAGCGGGATTACCACCGGTGTGCAGGAAGATGACCGTATCCTTCTCGGTAAGCTCCCCGTTCTCGATATGCTGTTTGACGGAAGCTAGCGCTTTCCCGGTATAGATCGGGTCGAGGTATATACCTTCTTTTCGGGCCATCAATTTTACCATCTCAACACTTTCCCGGGTGGGGGCACCGTATTTCTCTCCCACAAAATCGGTGGTGTTGTAAATCGTATCCCCACTAAGCGGAAGCTCGACTCCAAGTGCGTCCGCTGTCTGTTCGGCATAATGGACGATGGTCTCGGCAGCACCGCCTCCCCATTTGGCAGGTGCGATGCCCCGTATCTCGAGTTTCATATCCAGGGCGGCCCGGCCGACTTCCAGTCCGGCCTGGGTGCTGTCGTATGAGGCCGCGTAGAGGTAATCCGGTTTTATTCCCTGCTCTCTGCACTGGTCTGCAATTTCACAGAAGCAGTCGACATACGCAGTGCAGTCCGGGGTAAGGTCTTCCCCCGCGGCCATCCTGACGACGGCAGTCTTTATGCCTTGACCGGTCAGTTTTTCCGCAAGCCGGTACATGGCCGCGCGTTGGAGCTCCTGGTCATCATCGACTACTGAGACCCGGGCACCGGCGAGAAGGTCCAGCAGCAGATTGCCCTGAACGGTTTCATCCTGATATCCCGGTATTTTTCTTAAGACGAGATACGGCTGTAATCCTGCGATATTGCAGGCAGCGGTAAGCTGCCGGGCGTAGTTCGACTGGATTGCGGCCCCGCCGATTACGGCGTCGAACCCTTCATGCTTAATTTTGGCAAGCAGGAACTCGAACATCCTGGTCTTGTTGCCGCCGAAGGCGAGTCCGGTGAGGTCGTCCCGCTTTATAAAAAGCCGGGGGCCGCCGAAGTGCCTGGAAATATTTTTCAATTCTTCGAGAGGGGTCGGCAGGTGGGCCAGTTTTATTCTCGGCCACTGCGCGTATCGTTTTCTCAATTCTGCTGTTGTCATTGATCATTCCTTGGTGAAGAGAACAGTGCCCTTGATATAATTGTCCTTTCTCTCGGCGATGAGCCCGCTCGAGAAAGCTTCGGGGAGTTCTTCCAGTGAAAAGGTGTGGGTGACGAGCGGTTTCAGCGCAATCTCTCCCCGGGCTACCAGGTCGATAGCTGTTGTATAATCCGCACCTGCAGCCCCGATGATCGTAAACTCGCAGCGCTGTATATTCTGGATGTCGGTGGATATGGGACCTCCGCCGAACACTCCGTAGATAAGGAACTGTCCGCCTTTGCGTACCGTTTTGAGTCCGTCGTTAAATGCCCGTTCGTTTCCGGATGCTTCGATAACAAGATCTACTCCCCGGCCGCCGGTGAGTTCGAGGATAACAGCTGCCGGATCTGCGTCATGAATATTGATCGTCTCATCAGCCCCGTACTGTTTTCCCAGCTGCAGGCGATTCTCCCTGGTGCCGACTAAGATAACCTGTCTGGCCCCGCGCAGTTTCGCCATCCGGGTGAAAAAAAGGCCCGCCGGCCCCGGTCCGAATACGGCTACTGTTGCGGCGAGGGGCATTTCGATTTTATGGATAGCGTGCACCGGACAGGCCAAAGTATCGATCAGTCCTGCCTCCCGCCAGGATATTGTCTCCGGCAGACGATGACAGTTGCGGGCGGGAACGGTGAAATAGTCGGCATACTCTCCCTGGGTCCCTTCTCCTTCTACACCTTTTATCATTACATTATCGCAGAGCCATGGGGTGCCCCTTTTACAGAAGTAGCATTCACCGCAGTAGATAATGCATTCGGCCATCACCCGTTCGCCGATTTCAAAACCGGTAACATCCGGTCCTAACTCCTCGATCGTCCCTCCACCTTCATGGCCCATCACCATGGGGGGAACGGACTGGGGGAACCTGCCTGAATAGATTTCGATATCGGTTTCGCAAATCCCTACTGCCTTGGTTTTTATGAGCACTTCACCTCGGCCCGGTTCCGGTACAGACATTTCTTCTAAAGAGAGTTTATACGGTCCTTTCCATACGGCTGCTTTCACTTTTTTAAATTCCTTATTTGTTAGTAACCTACTTTCTCCCAGCATTCGAACGGTGCTGCAATCTCTTCGCTTATATAGATCTGAGTATCTAAGATCTGAAAGATCGAGCTCGGTACGTACGGGGTCACCGGACCCAACACGATAAGGCGGGAGATCATTCGCTGCCAGGAGACGAACGTACCCATGGTCTGGAGAGCATGAATTTCGATCCTCTCCCTGGAGCGGGCAACATCCCCGGGTCCGATCGTTGCCGCCTTCGGTGGCACATTGGCAATATCGCCGGACTGCCCGAATACACCGTGGAGCGAGTTCTGGCAGACAGTGAGGGGATGAAGTGTGACGATTCGCGCGTCGAGGGTCAGATATTCATCGATATCGTCGGTGAGAAACTCAGGCGCGGGGTCGACAAAAGCTATATGGCCGGCCCAGCCCGGGCTGGAGTAACACACATCCGCCCCGCCTTCCCCGGTCTCATTGATCATCTTAGAGTAGTCTTTGATGTTATCATTGGTCGGATAGAACACATTCTCCATGGGCATGCGGAGTTTTTCATCGATTT
>CAZKZZ010000014.1:0-46547 GCA_964557375.1 uncultured Spirochaetales bacterium
TAGAATAAACGGTAAGAAAGTTAAACCATCACACCCGCTACATTCCGGAGATACGGTTGAAATTGATAAATCATTACAGCCGAAGCTTCCGACATCGAACCGTAACCACAGTCAGCACAGTCAGCATGGAATTGATATATCTGCTTATGTTCTGTTTGAAAACGAACACATCTTAGCGATCAACAAACCGCAAGGATTTACCGTACACGGTCCGAACTCTCTAGAACAGGCAGTACGGTACTATCTATCGGATACGGTAGAACCGTCCCTTTCGTTTCGCCCCGGTCCTCTCCACCGTCTGGACAAGCTGACAACCGGGGTCCTTCTTTTCGGGAAATCCTTAACGGGTGCCAGGACTTTTTCCAGGCTTCTACGAGTCGGACAGGTAGAAAAAACGTATATCGGTGTGGTTGAGGGAAATGTGTATCAGCAGCTCCATTGGGATGAACAGATTTCGTTTAGAGATAGGGATGAAAAAAAACGGGCGGTCACCGATGTGCTGCCGCTCCAGGAGGAGAAGACCGCTACGTTATGCAGGTTTATTATTTCGACAGGGAGGCATCACCAGATACGCTACCAGGCTTCTCTCCATAACCTCCCCCTACTCGGTGATACTCGATATGGTGGCCGAAAGGTCAATGGGGGATATATCCTCCATGCTTTACGCGTATCACTTCCTCACACGGAAGAATCCCTGGGATTCCACACTCTTTCCGCACCGTTACCCGATGGGACAAAAAAGAGACTCAAAACCCTTTTTGATGCTGATATAATAGACTCCCTATCATCTCTGTGATACGTTTTATCCATGAGAAAATTTTTGCACCATTTGATATTTCTCTTACGCGGAGTGACGGTATATGCACTGATCGGTTCGAGCGGCACCGGCAAAAGTTTCCGGGCAAAACTGATCGCGCAGAAGTATGGGATCGATTATATCATAGACGACGGGGTGCTCATCTATGATAACAAAATCGTCGCCGGAACATCCGCGAAAAAAGAGAAGATTTATTTAAAAGCGATAAAGACCGCCCTGTTTGACGACGATGAACATAGAGAGGAAGTTGCGCACTATCTTGAAAAATCCAGGTTCAAACGAATTCTCATCATCGGCACATCAGAAGCAATGGTCAAAAAAATTGCTAAGAGACTTAATCTTCCTATTCCAACTAAGATCATTCGCATTGAAGAAGTTGCGAGCAAAGAAGAGATCGAAAAAGCCCAATATGTGCGCAAAACCGAAGGGAAACATGTGATACCGGTGCCTTCGATCGAAATAAAACGGAATATGCCCCAAATCTTCTACGAAGGGGTGAAAGTTTTCTTGAGGAACAGGTTTCTATTCCGAAATAAATCAAGAGTGTTCGAAAAAGCAGTGGTGAGACCCGAGTTTTCAAAACGGGGTAAGGTAACCATTTCGGAGACCGCACTCAGTCAGATGGTGCTTCACTGTATTGATGAATACAATACGGCAATTGAAGTAAACAAAATCGTCGTTATCGAGGAGCGGTGGGGATATAAGCTCAACATGGATATAAGCGTTCCATTCGGGGTCGAAATGGCGGGCACTATTCACCGCCTTCAGGAATATATCATCGAAAACATAGAGCGATACACGGGAATTCTTATAGAGGAACTGAATATCACCATAGATAAGGTATCAACATAAATAATGTATTTGACAACTCTATGTAATGCAACATAATATATAGTTGGAGGAAGTCATGAAAAAGATTTTTCTTATTTTGCTTTTCTTTGTTTTCGTTGCTGCAGCAATCAGCGCTCAAGAAGAACCGTCGCTCTACGTTACGGACAGCACCTATTACAAAGTATACTCCGAAGTGAGCAATAACCACGCCTCAGAAACCGCCCAAAAAATGGATGCATTTTTCAATTTATTCAACAGTTATTTTCACTTCGATCCTGATTCGCTCGATACCAAGCTGCAGGTACGGATATTCTCCTCTAAGGAGAGGTTCAATACGTATTTAGAGAAGATTATCGATGCACGGAAAGATAATTTTGTGTACCTTCAATATACCGACCCGGCCAAATCGGAGCTGGTCGGATTCAATCAGGCTGAAGATGCTTATACGACCTCACTTATTCGGCACGGATTTATCCAGTTTCTAAAATCATTCATTCAAAATCCACCCGAGTGGATGCTCAAAGGGTTCGCAATCTATTTCGAAAAGAGCGCGTATGATGAAGACCAGAACAAAGCCGTTTTCAAGGAAAACCTGAGCTGGCTCAACACACTCAAAACACTAATTATGGAAGAAGAACTGCTCTCGCCGAGACAGTTTCTCAATCCCCGCACCGACGTACTTACAAACCGTTCCCAGGCTTTCCATGCTCAAGCGTGGGGTTTTGTGACTTTTCTCCGCAACACGAATAAGAAGGAATACAACCGTATTCTATGGGATTCCATCAGCGCGTTGCGTCCGGATGGTTCAAAAATCGAAAACGTCGTCGCTCTCAACGACGGAGTTTTTTCATGGATTAACGATTTTCTCCTCATAAACGAATTCAAAAACTATGTTCTTTCCATGAAAACGTTCCCCGACTTGGTCGAAGAGGGGATCGAGCTGTATTCGCTCGGGAATTATGAAGAAGCAGAAGAAACCCTGCTCGAGGCAATATTACTCGACGGCACCCACCACCTTCCCTATTACTATCTCGGACTTATCCACTATGCACGGGAAGATTTTTCTCTCGCCGAATATTACTACCAGTCAGCAAGAATGCTCGGTGCTGATCCGGCGTTGATCCACTATGCGATGGGAATAAATGCATTTGCGGATGGGCGCTACGATAATGCCCGCGATCATTTGAACCAGGCAAAAGAATTAAACGGTGCTCAATATGAAGAAAAAGCCGACAGTCTCTTAGAGCGGATCGAAGGGATGGAACTAAAAGAAGGCGGTCAGGGAATGTAACGTCTGGTAATTCTCTTAACGGCCCATTCCACTTCCAGATTCGGGGGTGTAATGGGCTTTAATATTATTTTGCAGATTTTAAACAGTTCTTGATAATTGATCTGTTCTTCCGGATGCGATTCGATCTCCTTGATCAGGATTTCCTGAAGAAGATACTGTAACATCTCTCCCCGTTTGATACTTTTCTTTTTTACTACCCTTTTATCCAGATGCGTCAAATCCGCGAGAAGTCGGTCTTTCACATATTCGCCACCCTTAGTTGTCTCCTGGCTTTCCAAAAGCTTGGCAATCCGGGGAAGCATTGCATGAAGAAGACCATAGGTATGGAGGGTGATTATTATCTGTTTTGAACGGCCGGATTGAAGTATCTTAAAAACTTCCTCTGTCATTCTCGAGCTCGAGCAGCCGCTCAGAAGATGAACGTGCTTTTTGATACTCCTTTTTAATCCGCGGCTCAAAGAGAACTCAGTTACCTCACTGTATTTTATAGCCCGAACCATTCGTACCGGATCTTCTTTGAAAATCCGGTTCAGCGGGATGAGAGCACGAATTCGTTTTTTCTGGATGTCCCTATACCCATTGACGTAATCTATAATCTGTTCCCGTTCCGGGCAGTAATAGAGCCCGTTTATACTGAAATCCCGCCGTTGGACATCTTCTTCCATCGTACCGAACCGATTATTGTCTTTTGAATCCGCCCGGAACGTTGAGACTTCTATAACGTCCCGCTTGAATTGGATGTGTACGAGTTTGAACCGTTTACCGATTACTCGGGAATTCCAGAACAGTTTGCGTACGTTATTCGGTTTTGCATCAGTGACCACGTCGAAATCTTTCGGCTGTATCCCTAAGAGGAGGTCCCGTATTGCTCCCCCTACCAGATAAGCGCTGTATCCATGTGACTGCAGACGCCGTATCACGAGCAGCGCGTAGTTATCGATATGTTTGCGATAGATCCCATGTTCTTCCGCGGAATAAACACAGGCCCTTTTTATTATGTTACCAGTTGCATCAGTTTTATAACGTAACAGCAAATTCTATTGTTCCACTTTCGTATATTATCTGTTCTTTTTCCTGTATTTAGTGTATTTTGATAAAATCAACCTAGTCAAGAGATAAAAACAATCAACAGCATTACCGTTACTTTTTCGGTGCCACTTGAAAGAAAAAAATGTTTCAGGGCATAGTTATGGAGAGGAGTAAGAATGTCAGATCTAATTCAACCGAAAATACTAAAAGGGTTCCGTGATTCGCTCCCTGATCAGGAAATCCGAAAAAAAGAGATCGTGAACAGACTCGAGTCCGTTTTTGAGCTTTACGGATTTGTTCCGATAGATACTCCCGTCTTAGAGTATGCGGAGGTCCTTCTCGGGAAAGGAGGCGGCGAGACCGACAAACAGGTATACCGCTTTCTCGACCATGGAGAGAGGGATGTTGCCATGCGGTTCGATCTTACCGTACCGTTCGCCCGGTTTATGGCAGGTCATCTGCAGGAGCTCTATCTTCCCTTCAAACGGTACCACACCTCGAAAGTGTGGAGAGGGGAAAACACACAGCGGGGCAGATTCCGAGAGTTCATTCAGAGTGATTTCGATATTGTGGGTGTAGACACGCCTTCCGCCGATTTTGAAATTTTGCAGGTCATGAAAACATCGCTCGAAACGATTGGGATCGATCGTTTTACAATCCATTTTTCGCACAGAGGGCTGTTCAACGATTTCCTCCAAAAAGAGGACATATCGGATAAATATATCGAAATTCTTCGGATAGTAGATAAACTTGCAAAGATCGGCAGAAATGAAGTGCTCTCTCAATTGAGTGCTAAGACAAATCCCGAAAAAAGCGGGCGGATTCTCGAGTTCATTCGGCCCGAGGAAGACTCGAACAAAACACTCGAAAAAATTGCATCGTTCGTGCCTCCCGAAAGCGAAGCTCTTCAGCGCATTCGAGCTCTTTTTGCTCTGCTCGAAGAGACAGGACAGACTCAGCGGTTCTATTTCAATCCTTCGATTACTAGAGGCCTCGATTATTATACAGGATTAGTTTACGAGACGTTTTTAACCGAGGCCGAATCAATCGGTTCGGTCTGTTCGGGCGGCAGATATAACGACCTTGCCTCTCTGTATACAAAAGAGCAGCTGCCCGGTGTCGGCTCATCGATCGGACTGGACAGATTGTTGACCGCTTTAGATTCATTAGGTATTGAGCAGGAGCGAACATACACTACCGATGCAATCATACTCATGATGGATGAAACTCTGTTGGGGTTTTACCACAACCTCGCCGGCCGTTTGCGGGAAAATGGCCTCGCCTGCGAAGTGTATCCCGAAAAGAAAAAACTGGCGAAACAGTTTCAATACGCGGAAAAAAAAGGAATCCCTTTTGCTGTTATCTGCGGTGAAGATGAACGTAAAACCGGGACCTATACACTCAAAGACTTAAACCGGCGTGAAAACTTCGAGAAGTTGTCCTTCGAAGATGTTGTGCGGAATATTAGCTCATAGAGTCAGCTGATCAATCCTTTGATCCGGTCATCCAATGCAGTCTGATCTGCCGTAAATGATGCCAGACCGGCAAGATTGAGCAGGGTGTCTACAGCTATTTCGTCTTTCTGGATCTTTGTCTTCCACCGCTGGTGGTTGGGGATCTTACCGTCTTCGGCTATGTAATTGATTTCAGCTTCCCGGAGGATAGGAAAGAGATCGCCGCACCCCGTTTCATGAGCACGGTTTACGAGTTCCTCTCCGGATGAAGGGATTTCCTCTGCGACACTGTCTGCAAACCGTTTTACTTCATCACTTACCTCGAACGCTTTATCGAGCTTTACTTCGCTCGGATCGACTCCTGCGGCCAGTTCGACCTCGAGTTCATCTTCGATACGGGGTTTGATCTCAGAAGCATCGAGTGTTTGTTTTGCTTCATTCGCTACTTTTGTAGGCATTGTAAACACATCCACCCCGGCTAATGCGCGCACCTGTTCTCCGGACCTCATACTTGCAGCAATCTGCTTCGTCTCACTCTTCCCTGCATTACGCAGGTCGAGGAGATGCCGCTGACTGGCGATGGTTGCCTTCTCACCGGCATTGGTACCGGTTCCCAGATCATTGTCCGAAATGTAGCTGTTGAGCCTGCCTAAAAACACGTTACCGTACTGGGGCTGCGCTACCACCGCAGCTATATAATTGTGCCGGGCGGAGAACCCCAAAGTAAAATTGACAGGCACACCGTTATCCTTCAATGCCCTTGCTCCCAAAAAACCTGTGGCAGTAAGAGGTACTTTTATGATGAAATGATCGGGACAGATCTCATGAAACCGTTTTCCGAACCGGACGATACCCTGCAAATCGTGGGCAAGGTCCGTGTGAAGCTCTACGCTTACTTTCCCTCTAAAACGCTCCACCAGCTTGAGACCATGTCGCGCGTTCAAGATGAAAGCAATTTCTACCACCCGCTGCTCCAAGGAAAGGCCGCTGAGCAGTGTGTTCGCCTGTTTGATAAACTCATCGTAGATTCCTTTCTGTATTTCTTTATTGAGAAGCGTGTTGTTCGTGGTAAGAGCGCTCATCTCGGCCGTCCACATCTGTTCGGCCGCGTCCATATCTCCCGTATCGAGCCACAATTCCGTACCGCTCTTTTGCAGCGCCTGCCAGAAAGGGTCGCTTTCGAACTGCGGTTCTCTTTTTGAAAGATCAATGTCTTCCCAGATAAAATCTCGTATTTTATTCTGCATAGTGTCCTTATCCATAGTAAACCTCCGCATTTCATAGTACCGGCTTCGGTTTTTCTTGTACATACCGTCTCTACAGTGTTACACTTTACCAATGAAACCAACACAACTGCCTGTATACCAACAAAAAGAAAAAATAATCGACGTTCTCTCCCACAATCAGGTAGTGGTCGTCGAAAGCCCCACAGGGTCGGGAAAAACGACCCAGCTTCCCATTATTCTCCATGAATCCGAATTCGGTAAAAACGGAATTATCGGCATTACACAACCGAGACGAATCGCGGCCGTGTCTGTGTGCGACTACATTGCAAACCAGTTCGGAGTTACCATTCCCAATACAGTGGGATACAAGATGCGTTTCGAAGACATTACAGATGAGACAACCCAAATAAAGATCATGACTGACGGGACGCTTCTGCAGGAAATAAAAAGCGACACGATGCTCTCACGTTACAGCTGTATCATTGTAGACGAAGCGCACGAGAGAAGCCTCAATATAGATTTTATTTTAGGCCTTTTGAAGAAAGTGCTTGCGGCACGTCCGGAGTTCAAAGTTGTCATATCTTCGGCCACCATTAACGCTCAGGTGTTCTCTGAATACTTCAACTCCTGTCCGGTCGTCCATATTGAATCGGAAATGTATCCGGTCCAGGTCATCTACGACCCGCCTCCCCCGGAGGGCGGGCCTGATGCGATGCTGATGAAAATAGTAGAAATCGTGGATCGATACATCGACCAGTACGGACGGGGTGATCTCCTTATCTTTCTTTCCGGAGAAAAAGCGATCAAAGACTGTGTCTCAATGCTCCACGCTCTTCCTTACCGGAAAAAATTAATTATCCTTCCCCTTTACAGCAGATTGAGTAAGGAGGAACAGGAGCGGGTCTTTATTCCTACTCCTCAGGGAAAGCATAAAATTGTCGTGGCCACAAATATTGCCGAGACCAGTGTAACGATCGACGGCATTACCGCCGTTATCGACTCCGGGCTGGCTAAAAGGAATTATTACAATCCGAGAACATTTACCAGTTCTCTCATCGAAAATCCCATCTCCAAAGCTTCCTGCAACCAGCGGAAAGGCAGAGCAGGAAGGACCCAGCCGGGGACCTGCTATCGGCTCTACAATAAGGACGACTATAAGAACCGCCCTCTCTTCGAAATGGAAGAAATTTACCGGACCGACCTTTCCGAAGTAGTGCTCAGAATGGCCGAAATCGGTATCAAAGATTTCGAATCATTCGATTTTATTTCGTCTCCCGGGCGGCAGGGCATAATCGGGGCTATCGAATCGCTGAATTATCTCGACGCACTCACCTCCAGCCGCGAACTCTCAGAGACAGGGGCAATGATGGCGAAATTTCCGCTGCTGCCGAGACTATCCCGAATCATCGTAGAAGCGGTCAAATCGTATCCCCAGACCATCGATGAGACTCTTATCGCTACATCATTTCTCTCTACGAACACACCGTTTCTCCTCCCCCAGGGAGAAGAAATAGCGGCCCGTAAAGCGCATCACAAGTTCAGCGACCCTTACGGTGATTTTATCTCATACATAAAGCTGCTTCGGGCCTATACGAAGAGTAAAAAGAAAGAGGAGTTCTGCGAGACGTACTACCTCGACAGCAAGACTATGAGTGAGCTCGCCAATATCAAGATGCAGCTCGGGGATATCCTCACTGAAATGAAAATACCGATACTTTCCGGCGGCCCTGTCTCCGACTACTTGTGCGCCGTTTCCCGCGGACTTATTCAATTCGTCTGTCTCCGTACCGGAAGATTCTCTTACAGCAGCCTCACGGCAGACAAAATACAGATCCATCCGGGTTCCGTAATGTTTCGCGAAACGCCTCAGTATATCGTCGCGGGAGAGATCATCCGCACCTCAAAAATATTCGCGCGTTCCGTCTCGCCGCTGAAAAAGGAATGGCTCCGGCAGATATCTCCGATTTTAGCGGACAGTTTTTTGAAGAGCTCAAAATCAAAAAAAACGAGAGCACAGCGCCAAACACGGCGTGAAGAACAAATCGAAAATAAAATAAAGCTCGGCAATAAAATCTTCGAGCTTATTCCCTACAAAAACAAGAAAAAAATCGTCGTGCTTCCCTGGGAAAAACTGCTGTCCGTACTGGAGTTTCACGAACCGGCGGCTTTCTCGGAGTATAAACAGATGCGGGGGAAAATTCTCTACGACGGCTATGAAATCCTCACCGGGGAACGTCTCGCTTCGATTTTCAAAATTGCTCCGTGGATCGATACGTCCGCCGGTATCGTAAAAAATACTCAAACTAAAAAGAACTATGCAACTCCTGAAGAGGTCGAGCCGCTCTGCAACAGACTGCAAAACATTTTGAAATTATGTACCTCAAAGAAAAAAAAGCAGCTCGGCTTTATAGGACTCTACACTGACGGGATCGGGCACTACTGGTTCAAATGCAGCAGGGGCTTCCACAACGCCCTCTCCCAGAGCCTCGCCAGCCTCGAAATCTTGGCGGATGAACTCGAGGAATCAACCTATAAGGCACACCGCGATACGGTAAACGGGATCTACCGCAAGCTCTCCGAATATTTCGAAAAGTAGGCAGGAATACCGCATTGAGAAGTCTTTCTATGATGTTTTCTCTGCAGCCAAAACTTCCTTTACCAAAGGCAACGCTACCGGTCTCGTAAACGTATCTCCAAGAGTCCGCTGTAGTACGAAACGCACCTCCCCTTCTCGTTTCTTTTTGTCCTTTTTCATTGCCGAAATAAGCTTTTCCGGGGAGACCCCGCTTTCGGTGCGGTAGCCGTAGGAGTGAAGGAGTCGTCGCACTCGACCGAGATACTCCTGCCCGGTTATACCGAGTCTCACTCCCGTCTCGAGAGCTTTAACTACCCCCCAAGCAACAGCTTCCCCATGGCTCCACCCGGAAAATAAAGTTACCGATTCGAGGGCATGGGCAAAAGTGTGTCCGAAATTGAGAAGCTCACGCGGGCCGCTCTCTAGAAAGTCCTTCTCTACAATATCGACTTTTACCCGAATGGCCCTTTCTACAATTTCTTCGAGAAGCGTTCTCTCCCGTGAGATGACCGCAGCCGACTCGGATTCGAGCAGCTCAAAAAGATACCGGTCGGAAAGTAACGCATGTTTTATTATCTCGGCAAGCCCGCAGAGATACTCCCGTTCCGGCAGTGTATCGAGGGAATCAAGGCAGATCCGTACCTCTTCGGCAGGATAAAACGAACCGATTATGTTTTTGTATCCTCCGAAATCGATTCCCGTCTTTCCTCCGATAGCTGCATCGACCATTGCAAGGAGAGTTGTGGGGACCAGCACCAATCTGCACCCTCTCATGTACACCGCGGCGGCAAAACCGGTCATATCACAGATCACCCCGCCTCCCACACCGACAAACGTTCCATCCCGGCCGAGATCGCCCTCCATACCGGCAGTGATGATTTTTAGTATGCTTTCCCAGGTTTTGTGCTGTTCTCCGGCAGGAAGGACGACTCGGAGGACTTCGGATGGTGTTGAAACGGACGGAGAAAACAGCTTGTCGGTATTCGTATCAAACACGGCTGCCGTCGACACAGGGGCCGAAACATCCGCTATTTCGTTCTTCGCTACGAAGGATATTTTTGTGACTGTATTATGCAGTCTGCATTCCAAATTATTCATAATACTCCCTTGTTTGTTCGGTACTATGGTGTATATTGTAGGAAACGACTAACCCCGATTTCACTTGACGTACAAAATAGGATATTGATACTATGAACGCCATGAGAAAAACAATCATTACCATACTCGCGCTGCTAATTCTGTCCGTACAACCTCTCTATACTCAAGAAGCTTCTACACAAAAGAACGATTCTCAGGATACAACAGCTCCGGAAACCGCGCAAGAGAACCCCGGTTTCGGTCTGCAGGCCAATATATTCCGACAGGTACGAAACCTCAATACCGATTTTACCCAGAACTTTTCCATAATGTCCGAATATAACCTGACTCCGGGGGATGTTTTTACACTTACCGTCTCAACCGGTATTAAAAGTGACGGCTCTATTTCCAATTCACAAGAGTACACGATGCAGCTGCAGGACAATTACAATCTCAACATTCCCTTTCTCGGAAATATCAACGTCAAAGACAGGACCTTGCCCGGGCTTCAAGATTATATTATACGAAGAATCAAAAATTTAATGCCGGTCCAGTACGTCAATTTTCGGCTGGCCTCCCCAGCACAATTCAACATATTTATCTACGGCGGCGTAAATGCACCGGGATACATTGTTGCCAATCCGCTTATGGGAGTAATCGAAGCGATCGCTGTTGCCGGCGGATTCAAACCGGGAGCGAGTTACCGTAATATACAGCTGGTAAGAGAGGAAAACGGAGAGGAGGTCCGAGAAACGGTAGATATTTCCAGGTTCTACGCGTATGCCGATTTCAACGCAAACCCGGGGCTGCAGCCCGGTGACAAAATCTATGTCCCGCAGGCAGATATTGTTTCAAACATAACAGGAGAGGTGAAGTATCCCGGCCATTACGAACTGCAGCCGGATGAAAATCTCAAAACTCTTATCAATTTGGCGGGAGGAATGACCCCTGATGCAGTCACCTCTTCGGTTGACGTGGTAAGTTTAGATGAACGGGGTGTCCGGCACACCGTCAATGTAACCAAAGAAGAGTTCGACACCTACGATGTCAAAAACGGCGATGTTGTGACCGTACATTCCATTGCTGAAAATGTAGAGATGATAACCATTGAAGGGGCGATCTTCGGTTCGAGATACGTAGGAGATTCACCTGTAAAAGTACCGACACAGCCGGTCCGCGTTGATATTCCGTACTATCCCGGAATTACCGTGCTCGATGTCCTCGACCTGACGGGAGGGCCTACCCCGTTCCTGAACGAAAAAGAGAACAGCTACATAGAAAAAGCTGAGAGCGGAGACCGGAAAAACATCAATGTGAAAGACCTCTGGAAGTCTCGCGATAAGCGGCTCAATCTCACCCTCGATCCGGGAGACCTCGTCTATGTGGCGATGAAAAAACTGCAGGTCTTTGTTACCGGAGAGGTTTCCGACCCCGGGGCGTACAACTACCAGAACGGTATGAAAGTGACTGACTACATTCTTCGGGCCGGAGGTATAAAAGAAGATACAGGCAACCCGGACGAGTTGTACTTTGTCGATGAAGTCGGAAACCGGACAAGAGTAGGTCTCAGAGAACCGGTAGAACCCGGAAGCCACATCTATGTTTCCAGAAGACAGATGGTGTTTGTAACCGGCCAGGTCAACACCCCCGGCTCGTTCCCCTACAGACCGGAGCTCACGGTCTCGGACTATATTCTGTACGCGGGCGGCATCGTAGATAATATCGGTGATCCGAACGGGATCTTTTTCGTGGACGAAAAAGGGAAAAAGACGAAAGTCAACCTCACCGATCCGGTAGACCCCGGCACCAACATTTATGTCGCGAAAAATCTTCTGTTCAAGAGTGACCAGTTCGTAAAGAATTTTCTCATTACTACCGGCTGGGTGACTGCAATCATCGGTGTTGCGACAACCATCATACAGTTTATTCAGTTGACACAGGACCTTTGATATTCAACAAAGCCTTTCTTACTAGAAAGGCTTCATTGAATATTAAGGAGTTTCGACTACTCATCTCTACTACTGCTTATCCGCTCCCTATCTCGTAGAAACTCCATGATGTTTTCACTTCACTTTTATGCATTTTTCAATTGAATATTAAGGAGTTTCAGGCTCGATTATTCCTGGGCGAATGATTCTATGATATTTTTTACAAAAGGGTCGGAAATCGAATAGATCCGTTTGTTACCGTGAATTTGGGATTTTACGATGCCTTTGTCTTTCAACACGGCTAAATGCTGAGAAATAACAGGTTGGGGCTGATTGAGACAGGTCCACAGATCAGTTACGCATGCATCTTCTCTATCGATGAGACAGAGTATCTTTAACCGAACCGGGTGGCCGCACACTTTGAGCCGTTCAGCGTACGATTCGATGAGTTGATCAGAACAACAGGTTTTATCATCCATAGAAACTAAAGTGTACACGTTTTGCAGAAATTCTTCAAGCATATATAGCATAAAACCTATAAATATAGAAATGCATCTTTTCGCGCCACTGCGTATTGTTTTCACTTGCAGAAACAATATCCTCTCGATATATTAATCATCCATGCACACAACCTATCTAGATTGGGCGGCAACAGCAGTTCCGGACTCCGAAATCATGAGAGGTATGGCAGAAATCGCTGCATCCCACGCAGGCAATCCATCTTCGATTCACAGCATGGGGAGAAGTTCCGCGGCGTTACTCGAACAAACTCGTAAGCAGTGCGCTGCTCTTTTAGGCGCTAAACCCTCCGAAATCGTTTTTACTTCCGGAGGAACCGAATCGAATAATCTCATTATCACATCATTTATGAGAAAAAAAAGCGGGTTTGGGGTCGTTACGACCGGGATCGAGCACCCCTCTGTATTCGAACCTGTGCGGCTGCTCGAGGAGTTCGGAGCTGAGCTGCGCATTATCAAAGGGAGACCGAACGGCTGCATTGACCCCGCCTCAATTGCTGAGAGTATCGATGACAAAACCAATCTGGTAACGGTCATGCTGGTAAGTAATGATACCGGGGCGGTGCAGAAGATCGAAGAAATCTCTTCTATTGTCCGGGAAAAAGAACAAAAACGAAGCCGACCTATCCATTTCCACTGTGATATGGTACAAGCTTTGGGGAAAGTACCGATCGATTTGGAGAAACTCTCAGTGGATTCAGCATCTTTCAGTGCTCATAAAATAAAAGGCCCCCGGGGGGCCGGTATTCTCTATGTGAAAAAGCCCATACATACCGTTTTTTGCGGCGGTGAACAGGAGCATGGTATCAGAGCGGGTACCGAAAACCTCCCCGCAATCTGGGCGATGGGTGAAGCAATGAGCAAGTATGTACCGGAGGTACACGAAAACGCCCTGAAAGCGTCTGGAATAAAATCCATTCTCGTAGAAGAATTGCAGTCCTTGGATTTTTGCAGGCTATTGGAAGACCCTGATGAGGTATCCTATTCACCCTATATCACGGCAGCCTTTATCCCCCCTGTACCGGGCGAAGTCTTGGTGCGGGTTATGAGTGATGCCGGATATGCCATTTCCAGCGGTTCGGCATGCTCCCGTTCTGTGAAAAAGAGGTCCCGTCCCCTCACCTTTTTAGGCATTTCCGACGCGGAGGCCCGCTCCGCAATACGAATATCGACCGGGTTCGATACTACCGAAGAGGATGTACGGGGGTTCTGCCGGACCCTTCGCAGTGAAGCACCAAAACTTCTCGAGATAAGTAGAATATAATCATTATGGGATATGAATACATCGTAAAAGTCGGCGAATTGACTCTCAAAGGGGGAAATCTCAAATTTTTCGAACAACGTTTAAAAAACAACATAAAAAACAAATTGAAAAACTATTCCTCCACCTTTACAGGAAAAAAAGGAAGATACTATCTCTGTGTAGAAGATGCTCCTAAAAAAACGGTCGAACAAGCCTTGGCCACGACATTCGGAGTCGTAGGTTTTGGAGAAGTGATCCGCTGCAAAAAAACAATCGAGGCAATCAAAAAAAGCTGTTTCTCAATAACACAACAGCTCATCGGACCGGGGTCGGGAGGAGGAAACAAATTCAAGATAGAAGCACGTCGATCGGATAAAAGTTTTCCCTACAATTCGTATCAAATTGCGGTGGAAGTGGGTGAGGAGTTGCGGACATCCTTCGAATCCCTTGCAGTCGATGTACATAATCCGGACTGGGTCCTGCATATCGAAATTAGAGACACAGCGGTAATTTACGGTCCGACGAGACAGGGACCGGGCGGACTGCCGGTCGGTACGGCCGGAGCCGGGATGCTGCTCCTCTCAGGAGGGATCGACTCCCCCGTAGCAGGCTACCTGATGTCAAAGCGGGGACTCAAACTCAACGCGGTCTATTTTCACACCTACCCCTTCACATCTGATGACGCCTTAGAAAAAGTTAAATCTTTAGCAGCCGGTATAGTACACTATCTCGGCGGCCTCGAGCTCTATGTCGTACCGTTTACAGATACCCAAGTAAAAATAAAGACCGAATCGAACCCTGAAGAGATCACCCTCTTCATGCGGGCCGCTATGATGCGTATTGCGGAAAAACTCATGTACGAACGCGGCGGGGGCGCTCTGGTTACAGGCGAATCGCTGAGTCAGGTCGCGAGCCAAACAATAGAGAGTCTCCGCTTTACAGGAAGTGTTGTCACCCATCCGGTCCTCCGCCCCTGTATCGGCATGGACAAACAGGAGATCATCGCCTTAGGGAGAAGCATCGGCACCTATGACATCTCGATTCTCCCCTATGATGATTGCTGTACGGTTTTTGCACCCAAACGCCCCTTAATCAGGCCGGAATTCAAAAAAATCCGCTCTGCTTACGATAAAATCGATTTGGAAGAGCTTATCCAAACGGCGGCAGAAGAGACGGAATCTCATTATTTCTCCGACGTATTCGAATAGCAATACTGTTAACAAGGAGGTAGGGAGTGCAGTTTGGAGACTGGTTGAATCTTGGAAGGATCAAAGACACCTGGTATCTCATCTGTTTGACTGAGAACAAACAGTTTAAAGATGAGCTCGAGCAATTATTAGGAAGGAATGCGGCTATCCGCAAGATAACTGACTATCTATTCCAAATAGATACAACGATGAACAGAGCTCTCTTCGAAAAGAATGTAAAATCACTCATTGGGAAAGAGGATTCGGCAACAGTAATTTACCCCACCTCAAAGGGGCTAAAACATAAAGAAGTGCAGTAAGAACCGGCAGCAGGTCAGTTCTTTTTGCGATTAGTTCTTTTTGCCGCTGGAAGAATCTGAAGCGGCTTTCTCTTTGGAGGTTGAGTCCTTGGAGGTCGAGTTCCCGGTTTTGGACTCACCTCCTCCGCTCTTCTCGCCGGAAGAATTGTCTTTCGAACCTGTATTCTCAGCTGCTTTTTCGCCTTTTGCCGTAGATTTGGACGTGCCGTTGCTCCCTTTGCGGTTATCAGTTACATAGAAACCGCTTCCTTTAAATATGATTCCTAACCCCGGACTGATCAATCTGCGGACCTCTTTACCGCACTTTGGACATTCCTTTGCAGGCTCTTCCGACATCGACTGGAAAAGCTCAAAGGTATGGCCACAGCTTAAACATTCATAATCATAGGTCGGCATTTTGTGCTCCTCTCAAGAATATACGTAACTAATATACTGAAGACACCTGGTCCGTGACAATAGAGTTACTGACAAAATTTGTATTTTTTATACATAATACCGCGCATAGAGCACCGTACAGATCAAATTCGTACGGGGACGTTGTGGGAATCGAGATACTTCTTTATCTCTTCGACGCTATAGCCGCGAATGTGGGTCATCGAAGCGATCAAGGCCGCATCCGCCCTTCCGAGGGTAAGTACATCAACGAGATGCTGCGGAGTGCCCGCCCCCCCGGAAGCAACCACGGGTACTTCCACTTGTTCCGATATCATTCTGGTTAGGTCCAGTTCATATCCGGCTTCCGTACCGTCGGCATCAATTGAGTTGAGCACAATTTCACCCGCACCGATGCGGACCGCTTCCTCGGCCCATGCCAAGGCATCGAGCTCGGTAGCCTTCCTTCCCCCGTTAATAAAGACACGGTACCCCGACGGCATCTCCCGGTCCCTCGCGGCATCCATCCCCAGCACCACACACTGACTCCCATACAGGCTCGCACCCTGCTCAATTATGCGGGGATTCTTCACTGCCTGGCTGTTGACACTCACTTTTTCCGCGCCTGCAAGCAGAACCCGCTTCATGTCCTCGAGCGTCCCGATCCCCCCTCCTACCGCGAAGGGGATAAAAATCTGTTCGGCCACTCGCTCAACAACATCGATTATAATGCCGCGGTTTTCCGCTGAAGCGGTAATATCGTAGAAGACCAGCTCATCCACTCCCTGCCGGTAGTACTCCCGCGCCATTGCCACAGGATCTCCGATATCAACATTGCCCTTGAACCGAATTCCTTTCGTAGTCTTTCCCTCTCGAACATCCAAACAGATGATTATTCTTTTTTTAAGCATCGGTATTCCTATCTCTCGGCAATAAAATTGGCAAGCAGTTTTAACCCGGCCTCTCCCGATTTCTCGGGATGAAACTGTACGGCAATGAGGTTCTCTTTCGCGAACGCCGATACAAAAGTGAAACCGTATTCTGTTTCAGCGAGAATGTGCTCGTCTTTCTCAGGATTCGGATAGTAGGAGTGTACGAAATAAAATGCACTGTTATCGGCAATAGTATTAAAAATCCAGTGGTCCCTTTTGCAGGAGAGTTCATTCCACCCCATATGGGGGACCTTTAAGCGTACACCTGTTTCATCCTTCAGATCTGAAGGGAATCGCAGTACCCGCCCGGGGATGATGGAAAGACATTCGGTCCCGCTTTCTTCGGAATAGTCGAGTACCACCTGACAACCGATACAGATCCCTAGAATATGCGTTCCCCGAGCAAAAGCATCCTGAACCGCCCGGTCCATTCCGGACCGGCGTAATTCGGTTATAGCAGCCTTCGCCTCACCCACTCCGGGAAACAGTATCTTATCTGTTTTCAGTAATTCCTGCGGATCTGCTGTAACGGTATAAGAGGCATTGAGGTAGCGTAACGCGGTCTCCACACTCCTGAGATTGCCCGCACCGTAATCTAACACTCCGATTTTCATAATCGTTTAGTATCCCGCCTATCTCGCTTTTCCTAGTTAGCGAAGCTTACAGCCGGGGAACTTCCCTCTGGGGCAGAGCCGAAAGGAAGGTTCTGTATCCCCTTTTCGATCTCCTCTACAGTGAGTTCGAGCCCCTCGATTCGCACATGATCACCTCCGGCGGTTATGCTGATTTTATCCTTGAGTTCCGTAATATCGCCTATGTCCGCTTGTCTCATCCAGGCAATGATAAAAAGACGGGAAATGAGGGTGAGTTGTCTTGTTTTGGAGGGATCACCAACCTTGAATACGAGTGAGACTTCGTAGGAAAGATTCGAATTGGGCCCAGGCCTCCCGCTGTCTTCTACCGGAGAAAACAGTGTAATCCAGATAGCATCAATGGGGAGGTCCGCATTGAATCCTACGGCACCTTCGCCTTCTCCGCCGGCAAGCATGTCGGCCCCCGGTTCGGGAATGTAGACCACAACATCAGAGATGTCGAACTCTCGACGCACCTCTTCCGGTATACGCATCGTCTCCCGATCTCTAAAACGATCGACCATTGCACCCACATCCTTCGTCGAGATGCAGAGAAGATTCCGTTCAGGAAGGGCTAACTCCATCATCATTTTCGTGTTGTACCAGTAGGTTATGTGGTTCGATCTCTTTTCCCATTCTTTGTCCCGGTCGAGATTCGATGATATAATACCGGCCGGGAAACGCCCGGTTGCAGTTACAAAAATCGAGGGGGCCGCAAAGGGGGATGAACCGGAGTGCCGGGCGGACTGGATTCCCATATACGCATTTGAAATGCGGTCTACGAGTTCCGGCGGAAGCGCCTCTCCGCCTAATCCCGGTTTTAACAGTAATTCCGTAAGCCTTCTGTTATTTTGCACATCTATTTTAAGGAGATATGAGCTCTCCTCGGGCATCATTCCGATATAATACTCGCCGGGCAGTTGCGTCGGAGCGGTAGCACACCCTGAAAACAGGAGCAGAAGCAGAAGAAGCGTGACAGCCGCAGCCGGCAGTTTTTTATATTTCATGGTTTCATCCTACCTTCTTGAGGGAAATAAAACAGTTCTCTTCTCCGCATTCGACTCTGTTTGCATCATCCGGTTTTTCCCATTTCCAGGTCTGAGCCAATGTTTCTTCCATCAGATGGTCTTCGAAGGTCTCGACTGCCTGTTTGATCCCCTCTGAACCGTAGAGAGACAGCTCTATTCTGTCCGTAACTTCCAACCCCGCCTCTTTCCGCAGATTTTGAACGGACCTCACGATATCCCGCATTGTCCCTTCGAGTTTGAGCTCCGAGGTAATTACCGGATCTAAAGCGACCGTCAAAGAACCTTCGTTCAGTACTTTGAGGTTTTCCTTCTCGTTTCTCTGGATGATCACACTCTCTTCCGTCAGTTCCAACACCTTATTGTCCAGCTCGATAGAGAGCGTTGCTCCTTCCAGCAGAGATTGTATCTCCCTCATGGTGAGGGATTCGATTTTTTTGGCTGCCGCTTTCATGTCTTTACCGAGCTGTTTCCCCAGCACCCGGTAATTGGGTTTAGCTTGGTACTCCACTAAATCTTCCTCATTTTCTCTGAAAACGACATCCTTTACGTTGAGCTCTTCCCGTATAATGTCTTCCATTTCACGGAGAACTTTTTTCTCTTTCTTATCCAGAGTTACAAGGTGGATCGCCTTCAGCGGTTGTCGAATTTTGATCGAATGCATACTCCGCAAGGCCCGCCCCATGCGTACCGCCTGCCGGGTGATGCTCATTTTCATCTCGAGCTCTTTGTCTCTGAGAGCACCATTTTCTTCAGGAAAATCGCAGAGATGGACTGATTCAGGCCGGTCTTCTCCCCTCAGGTTCTGAAAAATGTTTTCCGTAATAAACGGGATAAAGGGTGCTGCAACTGTAATCAACTTCATCAGTACGGTGTAGAGAGTTTCATAAGCCTGCTGTTTATCACTATCGTTCCCGGAGCGCCAGAATCTTCTCCTCGAACGCCTGATGTACCAGTTATTGAGCGAATCGATAAACTCCGCGATAGGACCAATTGCTTTCTGAAGATCGTATCTGTCCATTTCCAGTGTAACCTGGCCCACTAAGTGTTCCGCTTCGGAAAGGACCCATCTGTCCAGAGGATTTTCGGGATTCGTTATGTTTCCGGAAGGGACGATGTTATCAATGTTTGCATAGGTTACAAAAAAACTGTACGAGTTCCAGAGCGGAATGATAATCGTTTTGAGGATCTCTTTTACTCCTTCATCAGAGTACTTGAGGTCTTCGGCCCTGACCACCGGTGAATACATCAGAAAAAGCCGCAGGGCATCAGCTCCGAAAGAGTGGATGACGTCCATCGGATCGGTATAGTTCCGCTCCGATTTGCTCATCTTTTTGCCGCCCTCGGAGAGGACCAGTCCGTTTACAACCACCGTTTTGAAAGCCGGACTGTCGAAGAGGGCCGCTGCCAGGATAGTCAGGGTATAGAACCATCCCCGGGTCTGATCGAGGCCCTCACTTATAAAATCCGCCGGAAAATGTGCTTCGAAATGTTCTTTCTGTTCAAAAGGATAGTGATTTTGAGCATACGGCATTGCCCCTGATTCGAACCAGCAGTCCAGCACTTCCGGTACTTTCCGCATAGTACCGCCGCAGGAGCATGAGAACGTGACATCATCAACGTAATGCTTGTGCAGGTCCTCCAGCCGGACACCTGAATGTTCATACAGTTCCTGTCGGGAACCGATACACACTTTTTCCTCACAAGAGTCGCATTTCCAGATGGGGATAGGATTTCCCCAGTACCGGTTTCTCGAAATCGCCCAGTCCCGGGCATTTTCCAGCCAGTTGCCGAAGCGGCCTTCTTTGAGGTGGTCCGGGACCCAAAAGATCTGCCGGTTGGCATCGAGCATCTTGTCCTTGATTTTTCCGATATTTACGAACCAGGAGGATATTGCCCGGTAAATGAGAGGTGATTTACACCGCCAGCAGTGGGGATAACTATGGTTATAGCTTTCCCGCTTTACCAGTTTTCCCTGTTCTTTGAGATCCTTCATGATCTGCTTATCAGCATCTTTTACGTACATCTCGTTATAGTCGCTCACCTCTTCGGTAAACTTTCCTTCCGCGTCAAGAGGGCATATTGTCGGAATTTCGGTGTCCTTGAGTGTGTTGTAGTCCTCTTCTCCGAAGCCGGGCGCGGTGTGTACGATACCGGTCCCCTCTTCAGTGGAAACGTAATCAGCTACAAACACGCGGAAAGCCCCCGTCTCTTCCAATTCTGAAAAATAGGGGAAAAGCGGTTCATACGGTGTATCTTTTAACTGGGTGCCTGTTAACTCCTCAACAATTTCGTATTCTTCTTCGCTTTTGTAGTAGTTGAGGAGTACGTCCTTACCTAAATAGTAGTATTCATCACCGTCTTTTACTTTGACATACGTGATATCCGGGCCCACAGTGAGCGCGAGATTAGACGGGAGGGTCCATGGTGTAGTGGTCCAGGCCAGAATATAGGTGTTATCTTCTCCTTTCACTTTGAAACGGACAGTAATTGCCGGGTCCTGAATATTCATATACCCGCCGAGGTTCAATTCGTGGTTTGAAAGTACTGTCGAACAGCGGGGGCAGTAGGGAAGAATGTAATGCCCCTCGAAGAGAAGCCCCTTTTCCCACAGCCGTTTGACCACCCACCAGATCGATTCCATATAATCCGGTTCCATGGTTTTGTAATCATTATCAAAATCCACCCAGCGGCCGAGTCTGGTAATCACCCTTCGCCATTCATTGGTGTACCGGAGGACGATCGAGCGGCATGATTCGTTGAACTTGGCAATACCGTAGTCTTCGATTTCTTTTTTCCCGGAGATACCGAGCTCTTTTTCCATCTCATATTCTACCGGAAGACCGTGACAGTCCCATCCGAACCGGCGGTCTACCTTTTTCCCCTTCATCGTCTGATAACGGGGGATGATATCTTTTATTGTACTCGGTACAAAATGTCCGAAATGAGGAAGTCCGGTGGCAAACGGAGGTCCGTCATAAAAAATATACTCCGGGGAATCATCTCGTGCGGCGATTGATTTCCTAAATACGTCGTTTTTGTCCCAGAAATCAAGAATTTCTGTCTCCATCTGAGGAAAATCGACTTTAGGATCAACAGGTTTATACAAAACTTCCTCCTGCGACTATTATTTGTATCGTTTCTCTCGTGCAACAAGGTTTGAGGCACTATAAAGAGGCTTCCGATATTCAACCGCAATATAGTTTAACTGTCAAGTGTACTGGAAATTGTTGAAACATTCTTTTATACTGCCGTAAATAACCATGAAAATAAACGGAAAACATTACAGAACCATCTGGGTGTCTCCTCACGATCCAAAGACGATCGAAATAATCGACCAGAGCAAGCTTCCGCACGCCTTTGAGGTGGTATCTCTCAAAACGGTCGATGAATTTGCGTTTGCAATAAAGGAGATGCTGGTACGGGGGGCCGGGCTGATCGGTGCTACGGCGGGGTACGGCATGTACATCGCCGCTCTTACCGCACCTCCCGAATCATTTTCAGCTTACATGGAATCCGCAGCAGAAACGCTTATAAGCACTCGTCCGACTGCAAAAAACCTCGAGTGGGCAGTTAAAAGACAATTGGACGCAATTTCTGCCGTAACAGGGACAGCAAACAAGATAAAGGCCGCTTTCGATACAGCCAATGCAATAGCGGATGAAGATGCCGAATACTGCAGGCGAATCGGTGAACACGGGGCCGCCCTCATCCGGGAAATAGCCCAACAGAAACAGAGCGCGAAAAAACCGGGAGAGCCGGTCAACATCCTCACTCATTGCAACGCCGGGTGGCTTGCCTTTGTCGATTACGGGAGTGCTACCGCACCTATTTACGCCGCTTTTAACGAGGGGATAAACGTTCATGTGTGGGTCGATGAAACCCGGCCCCGTAACCAGGGGGCAAGTCTAACCGCCTGGGAATTGGGCCGGCACGGAGTACCGCACCATCTCGTCGTTGACAACGCCGGCGGCCACCTTATGCAGCACGGGCTGGTCGATATAGTCATTGTAGGATCTGATCGGACAACGGTCACCGGAGATGTTGCCAATAAAATCGGTACGTATCTGAAAGCGTTAGCGGCCTTTGACAACGGTATACCGTTTTACGTTGCACTCCCCTCTTCCACGTTCGATTGGGAACTGCACAACGGGGTAACGGAGATTCCCATCGAAGAACGGGACCAGGACGAAGTGCGCTTTATTTCCGGACGAAACAGTGCCGGCAGAACGGAGAAAATCCTGCTTTGCCCGGAATCGACCGAAGCCAAAAACTACGGGTTCGATGTAACCCCGGGACGCCTCATTTCCGGATTGATTACAGAACGGGGGATCTGCAGTCCGAATAAAGAATCTATTCTCAAACTGTACCCGGAAAAATGATACCGTTTATAGCAGATATCATTATCGTTCTCTTTGCAGGAATTACCCTCCTCACCCATATTCTCGTCGTAATCGGTATTATAAGAAGCAGAACAGCTGAAAAAAGGAGAGAACCGCACTCGTCGGAACCGGACCGGCCGGAAGTGAAGATAAGTGTTGTCGTTCCTGCCTGTAATGAAGAAGATACCCTGCCGGCACTACTCCGATCTCTGGAAAGACAGACCTATAATAATTTCGAGCTGATATTGATAGACGATCGTTCTACAGACAGGACACCGGAAATAATAGAAGAGTACCGCCGCCGGAACCCCGAACGAACAACTGTTGTAGCACTCGAGTCAAATCCGCAAACCGTCAATCCGAAACAGTTTGCCTTGTTGAACGGTATAGCCTGTGCGGAGGG
This sequence comes from uncultured Spirochaetales bacterium, assembly GCA_964557375.1. Taxonomy (GTDB): domain Bacteria; phylum Spirochaetota; class Spirochaetia; order SPDA01; family CAZJBZ01; genus CAZKZZ01. The sequence continues at coordinate 23,243 of CAZKZZ010000014.1, forward strand.
AGACCTGATTCTCTTCACAGATGCGGACTGTATCGTTCCGGAAACCTGGATCGAGACCTACAGAATCCAATTATCTGATCCGGAAATAGGGATAGCATTCGGCCCTGTTCATACCAGGTTCGGGAAAGGGTTTCTCGACACCTATCAGGTATTTGATCACCTCTTCCGCTACTATTACCTGGTAGGGTCGGCAGGATTGGGAATCGGGACCGGATCGTTCGGTAATAATCTCGGTGTAAAAAAATCTGCTCTCGAGAAAATCGGAGGGTATGAGACACTCGAATATACACCTACGGAAGATGCAGCACTCATCTCCGCGGTAAGGGACAGAAGCGCGTATCGGATTGCGGGGCTTACTATGCCGGAAGTGACCGTTACTGCCGCACCTCAGCCCGCATTACGGCAGCTCGCCGCCCAGGAGTTACGATGGAGCAGTGGGGCCTTTTTCTCTCCTGATCCCGGCACGGTGGCAGGCTATTCCGCTGTTATGCTCTACCTCGCAGGCGGAGTACTGGTAACACCTTTCATACCGTTTTATCCTTTTCTGGGGGTTGTAGCGCTGTCCACATTTACCAGCATGTTTATGGTCGCTGTCTCGGGGGCTGCTCTTTCAAAAATGCCCTTCCTGAGATATTGGCTTTTTCTCGTACCTGCCGTTCTGTTCTCGGGACTTCTCTACCTCACCGTTGACTTGTTTGCGCTTCGCAAGACCCCTATAATCTGGAAAGGGAAAAAACTGAAAAGGCGATAAATACATTGGTTAAAAATGAAGGACAGAATATTCTCCTTGTTTATCTGAAAACGGGAGGCGGCCATCTGTCTGCAGCCACCGCCCTGCAGGAAGCAATCGATAAACTCTATCAGGGTAAAACAGGCAGAGTATTTCTCTGGAACCCTCTTCAAAAAAAAAGAACCTTTTTGAGCACTTTTCTCGAAAACGGCTATCGAGTAGTATCCAACCACCTTCCCCGTTTATGGATCCTCATCTTTGAATCGACAAAATTACCGTTTTTTCGAAAGCTGGCCGACCAATTCTTCTATCACTGTCTTAAAAAAGAGATACGCTCGGAAATAGAGCGGCTGAATATCGATAAAATCGTTATTCTTCATTTTATTCTCATAGAACCGGTATACCGCACCGTTACAAAGAAAAAGCTTCCTATTCCGGTAATCACCGTTGTCACAGACCCCTTTACCCCCCATCCATATTGGTTCGAAAACCGCCGCTTAGAGACAGTAGTGTTCTCACAACGGGCGCTCTCCTATGCTCGGGACAAGCTTGGCATACCGGAGCGGCTACTCCATCAATATCCCATCATATTAAAAGAAAAACACAAACGTTCCTACCTTCCATCACAGAAACAAGAAACTCGCCGGATGTACGGTTTTACAGGCGACATGCCCATTGTACTCGTTGCAGGAGGCGGTGAGGGGCTTGCTTCAGCGGTGAATATCGTTCGGGCATTTATAAACCAACAGTTCTCATGCTATCTCGTTGTTGTGTGCGGTTATGACGTGCGTGCTCGGAAAAAAATAACTGCTTTGGCAGCGAACAACCAGGCACCTTCGATCCGGGCCTACGGATACATCGATTATATGGCCGACCTGATGAATATAGCCGATATTGTCATCTCAAAAGGGGGTCCGGCCACGGTGATGGAGACACTTATTCTCGGAAAACCGCTTATTGTTACGAGCTACCTGTACGGACAGGAACGGGGAAATGTAGATTTTATTGTGAGAAACGGTGCAGGTTTTTTTATCGAAAACCCCTCGAAAATAGTAGATACGGTAAAGGAGCTACTGGACAATCCCGAGGCGTTTCGAGCATACAAGCGGCGGATAGAGGACCTTGCCATAAAAAGCGGCACAGCAGAAGTGGCAAGATTTATCGTAGATCAGTAGATAGCCGAATCAAACTACCTGCTCAATTCGGCTATGTAGCCTTCGATTTTCTCGCTTCTTCGTTTAAACTCCTGCGCCTTACCCTGTTCTTTTTGGACAATTTCTTTTGGCGCGTTCTCGAGAAATTTTCGGTTCGACAGTTTGCCTTCCGTCTGTTTGATGAGCTTCGCAAGCGCATCGAGCTCTTTCTTGAGTTTTTCTACTTCTGCAGGGACATCTATCACATCTTTAATATACACGTACGCTTCGAACTCACTGCCTACGATGGGAATTGCACCTCCACCCGCCGCTTCTTCTTCAGAAATCGTTAATTCCGAAGCGTTAGTGAGAAATGACATGAGATCCTCATGGTCTGTAAAGAAATCACGAGCAATACAGCCGGGCTCGACTTTTACATGCACCTTGATTTTTTTCGCGGGCGGGATGGTGAACTCACTCCGCAGCGTTCGAACACCTCGCACCAGCTCCTGAAACAGCTCCATTTTGGTCTCGATCTGGTCATCCTCCCACTCAATTCTGACCTCGGGATATGGCTGTCTCAGCAACAACCCCTTCTTATTCGGTAGTTTCTGATATATCTCTTCGGTTATGAAGGAGACAAAGGGATGGAGAAGCCGTAACGTCATTTCGAGGATGTGCATCAACAAAGAGACGATTCGGTCTTTTGCTGCATCATCCTCAGAAAATAAATGCAATTTTGAAGCTTCGATGTACCAGTCGCAAAAGTCATTCCAAAAGAACTCATACCCGCTCTGTCCGGCATCATTGAACCGATAATTCTCTACCGCATTGCGGATTTTTCCTGCCGCGTTACTGAGCCGGTGTAATACCCATCTGTCGATTTCATCGAGTGTTATTTCTTCGAAGGGGAGGAGTGTTCTCCCCTCGAGGTTCATCAGAAGATACCGCGTCGCATTCCAGATCTTATTTGCAAACTTCGAGCCCAGTTTAAAACTCTCTCTGTCGACCAGAATATCCTGACCCTGGGCCGCTTGAAAGGCAAGGGTAAACTTGAGCGCGTCCGCGCCGAACTCATCGACAATATCGAGCGGATCTATTCCGTTGCCGAGCGATTTAGACATTTTCCTTCCCTGTTTGTCCCTTATGAGCCCGTGGATATAGATGTCACGAAACGGGGCTTTACCCATGAACTCCATACTGGCCATGATCATACGGGCAACCCAGAAGAAAATGATGTCATATGCGGTGACCAGTGCCGATGTGGGGAAGAACGCCTCTAAATCCTCGGTCTGCTCGGGCCAGCCCAAGGTGGAAAACGGCCACAGCCAGGAGGAAAACCAGGTATCCAGCACATCTTCATCCTGGTGAATATTGGTACTGCCGCAGGATGAACACTCAGCGGGGTCTTTCCTTCTTACCATGATTTCTCCGCAGTCATCACAGTACCAGACCGGGATCCTATGGCCCCACCACAGCTGGCGGGAAATACACCAGTCTCTTATGTTATTGAGCCAGTGAGTGTATGTGTTCTCCCATTTCTTGGGATAAAACTTGATTTCTCCGTCATCGAGCGCTTTGAGCGCCTTGCGGGCTAAAGGCTCCATTCTAACGAACCACTGTTTGGAAAGATACGGTTCAATGATCGTATCGCAGCGGTAACAATGACCGACCTGGTGCTTGTGGTCCTTTTCTTTGATATAAAGACCCGCTGCTTTTAGATCTTCTACCACAGCCTTGCGGGAAGCCCGTACATCCATATTACGGTATTTCTCAGGCACGTTCTCATTCAGCGTTCCATCGGGGCCCAGGATATTGATACGGGGGAGGTCATGACGCAGGCCGATTTCCCAGTCATTCGGATCGTGGGCGGGAGTAACCTTGACTACCCCGGTCCCGAACTCTCGGTCAACATACGCGTCCGCAATGATCGGAATGACACGGTCGGTCAAAGGCAGCATCACCTCTTCTCCGATTAACTCCTGGTACCGCTCATCATCCGGGTGAACAGCTACGGCGGTATCACCGAGCATCGTCTCCGGTCTCGTAGTTGCTATCTCGACCTTACCCTTTCCGTTTTTAAGCGGATAGTAATAGTGATACATCTTTCCGGTCACTTCTTGATGTTCCACTTCATCATCGGCAAGTGCAGTCCCGCAGGAGTGGCACCAGTTGATGAGGTAGTTTCCCTGATAAATCAAATCCTTCTCATACAGCCCTACGAATACCTCCCGCACCGCTTTGGAGAGGCCTTCATCGAGAGTAAACCGTTCCCTGCTCCAATCACAGGAAGCGCCGATATTCTGCAGCTGCCGTTTTATGATCTGATGATGCTCCTCTTTGACCTGCCAGGTCCGCTTTACAAACGCTTCTCTTCCCACCTTGTGCCGGCTGCTCCCTTCTTTGCGCAGCTGTCTCTCCACTACGTTTTGGGTGGCAATACCGGCATGGTCGGTACCGGGGACCCAGAGTGCGGGTCTGCCGCACATCCGGTAAAACCTGATAAGGATATCCTGCAGTACGTTGTTCAGTCCGTGACCCATGTGCAGTACACCGGTGACATTGGGAGGAGGGATGACGATGACAAAAGGAGGCTCGGCTGCACCTTCTCGTACAGGCTCGAATGATCTCTGTTCCATCCAGAGTGAATATATTCGTGATTCAAAATCTTTAGGGTTGTACGCTTTGGGCAGCTGTACAGATTTCATGAAAGTTCCTCGCTTGCTTGACTGTTTGTGAGAGAAAATCCTATCAGAATAATAATAACAGTTCAAGAAAACAAATTGGAGTTATTAGCACACAATAACCGAAATTGATGTTATATTTAACCGGGAGAAGTTCGGGAACTATCGATGAGATTAGCACTAACCTTTTTTACAGCCTTTGTCCTGCTTGCCGCGGTTCCGGGGAAAACTCAGAACAATGGAGATTTCGGTGAGCAGCGCCGGGAGATGACGGCACATTTACGGGCAGAATACAACATAGAAAACGAGAATCTGCTGCAAGCTTTTTCAACTGTTCCCCGTCACCGCTTTGTTCCATCTTCCTATCATAACCTCGCCTACTCCAATACGACTATTCCGCTCGGTAAAGGTCTTACTGCCCCTTCACCCGGCTATTACGCCCGTATTTTCCGCGACACGGACCAGCTGGAGGGTAAGCGGGTTTTGGTCCTCGGCTTTGGCACGGGATACGCGGCGGCACTTCTCTCTCGTTTAGCGGATTCCGTTTTTATTATCGAATTCAGCGGAGAGCTTGCTTCACAGTACAGGACCACTTTCTCGTCTCTCGGCTATTCGGTGAATATTACCGATAGCCGCAACCGTTTGGCCTGGTCGGAGGAAGCACCGTTCGATTTTGTTTTCATCCACGGGGCCGTGAGGAAAGTGCCGACCGATGTTATCAACCTGCTCGGTGCCGACGGCGTTCTTCTCTTTTCCCTTGCAAATGATGCCGGATTTCAGTTCATGGTAAGAATAAAGCGGTCCGGAGAATTATTTATGATCGAAGAGAACGGAGACAGTTTTCTCCCGCTTATCGATACCCTTTAGCGGAGCGGATTAGGCCCTCAGTTTCCCTTCTTTTCTTGCTTTCTCGATTTTTTCCATCTTTCGGTAGTATTTTGCCTGTTTCTCTATCTCTTCGAGATCAGTTGTGTGGATTTTATTGTCGATGAGCTTTATTTTTTTGTTTTCGAACAGTTTCCTCATATAGGTGTTACCCTCGTTCGATGGCAGTCCTATCATATTGACGAGTTCTTTCGGTCCAAACTCAAACGTGTACGCTTCTCCGCTGCGGACCATGACTCTGTTCTTTTCCAATTGAATGAGCAAAGCGTCGTAGAGTCTGCCTAAGGGGTCGCTCAGTTGCGTATTGGCGAGCTGTTTGTAGATGAACCAGATCCGTTCAGCAAGGAGCTGGGTGAGCCTGGTGATGATTTGGGGTTGGGAAGAGACCATTCGCTCGAAGTTGGCCCTGTTTACAGCAAGCAGCTGGGCATCCTCATGCGCAATAGCCGAAGCTGAACGGGGTTTGTTCTCGAGAAGCGACATCTCGCCGAAAATGTCTCCCGGCTTTAAAAGGGCAAGCAGCACTTCATTATCATTAACGATTTTAGTGATTTTAACACTGCCTTTCTGGATGATGTAGAGCTCCTGCCCCGGCTGTGCTTCGCTGAATATCATGGTGTCCTTTGGATAGGTGCGGTTGAACTCTTCGTTTTGGGTTTCTAAATACACAGCTTTGGAATACGGTTTTATCTTTGCCATCCGTTCCTTGGCAGTTTTAACATTCGAATCTTGCGGGCAGTATTTAATAAACTGGTGATACGCGTAATAGGCCTGATTATACTGACTCTGCCGCGCGTAATATTCGGCCACCCGGAAAAGATGGGAAGCAGCTTCGGTCCCTGTACTCTTCAAGGTCAATCTCGTGAGCGCCTCATCGAGATACCGCATCTTTCTGGAAAACCCCTGTATAATTTTCATTGCGACCGGGGTATTTTTCTCTATGAGCAGCCCATACTGGTCTCTGTGGACCGATATAAGGGAGAGATCACTCAATGCTTGCGCAGTTTCGATATGACTGTGGGAGGACATGGTGGAGACAACGCCGAAAAAATCTCCGGGTGCTAAGGTATTGCCGCCCTCTTCTTCTACAATTTCGACCTCTTTGCTGATCCGCACCTTGCCGTTGCGTATAATAAAAAAATAATCCGCATTCTGCTTGCCTTCTACGATGATATAGGCACCCTTTTTAAAATTGACCATTGCAAGCTGTAATGGATTATTCATATCGCCTCTGCAAATTTAGTATCATAATAAGTATAGAAGTCATAGTATCCATTTGTCAACGATAGTGAGTGATAAAACCCGCATCCTTACTAGTCTCGGCAATGTCGGGATATAATATTTATTAAAAAAAACTATTTTACCACCATTCGATAATGGTTACATCGTCCCAGATGGAACGATAGTTGGCAACCGAGGGTGAAGCCTCTTCATAAATCCGTTGAAACGAATAGGAGCGGTTTTTCTCAACCGTATTTCCTCTGGGGATCATCTGGATTGTCTCGATTATGCCTCTGGAAAAGGTAATATGTTGGTTGTCCATATTCCCAAAGTAGAATTCAGCCGGTTCCGCTGCTTCAGGGACATCCATAAAGCGGACCCCATCTCCTAAGACAGGGTCAACAGGGACCCAACCGAACTTTTCCAGATAGAACTCACTCCAGTAATGTACAGTAGTACGTTTATTACCGTACACCAGATATCCTGCTACCGGACGGGAAGGCACACCGGCAGCTCGAAGGAGCGCTGTGTAGAGGACTGCATAAATATACCCATCCCCTTCATTCTTACTGACACTTTTAACCACCTCTTTTTCTGCCGGATCTTCAGTATAGGTGTAATTTTCGAGAATATAATCGTAGATCAGACGGGCCTTTCTGTAGGGGTTGCGCTCTCTGCCGACAATTGATGCAGCTAGTTTTACAATCTTCTCATCATCCGCGGGCACGATGAAATCACTCTCGGTAAACGCTTCGAACAGTTTACGTTCTGTGTCGTATTGAGATACTACCTTATCGGGATTGACCTGGGTTTCTACTCCGGCACGCTCGAACCATATTGTATGCGTAGCTGTATAGGACCGGAACGGTTCTATATTTTCAAAAAGGTACACTTTGACATTGGCAAGGCTGTCCCAATACGGTGTTATATCGGTTGATATTTCTATATTGTCCTGATAAAGCCCTTTGTGGACGGTGGGGACCCATACATATATACTGTTTTGGTCTTCGCCGATGTAATTATCGATCTGTACCCCGTATTGGAGCTGATATCCCCGTTTCTGCCCGAGCTGTTTAGTGCCCACCGGCTCAGTTACCTCGAAATAAGCAGCATTGCTTATGCCTCGATCGGTTTCCACTTTTATGTTTCCCGATGTTACTCCGTCCGGAACATATACGCCGATCTCCCTGTCACTCCACATATTGTAGTCATAAAGTGACTCACTGGCAGGAATCATAGAATCCAATTCAGTCTGGCCCTGCTGATCCGTAGTTTCACCTGCCGCTACGGAGGTAAAATAGACTTTTCCATCCCCTCTATCACTGCCGAAATTGACTCCTGTGATTGTAATCAATGTACCGACACTGCCGTTTGTCGGAGTTATCTCTTCGATATAGGGATAGCCCGGTTGGGAAGGACCTTCGAGAATTACCGGAATATGGTCCCGGTTTGTAAAAAGCATTCCTTCACTCTTTCCGTTTCGAGTGATCACCGAAACAAGTCCGGAGTCTGCCCCGGGCGGGATCCGTACACTGATTCGATCGTCCGACCACTCGATATACGATGATGAGGTGGGCCGGATTCCGGCAATATGCACTTCTCCCCCTTGCCGGTCATCACCAAACGATTCGCCTGTTATTACCAGCACCTCTCCGGGACTTCCTATTGCCGGAGTGATATCTTCGATATTAGGCGGTTGATCTGAAAAGCGGGAACTGAAACCGAACAGTATTGCCAGCCCGAAAAACAGAACGAAAGGCAGAAATGCCTTATGTCGGACTATTCTCTTGTGGAGAGGTGATAATTGCTGCTCGGACTGCTGCTCCGGCTGCTGTTCTTGGTTTGCCTGCCTGTATTCTTCCATAGGAGATTATTCAGTGGACCCGGACATGATTTTATAATACGGGGTTACCTCTATTGCAAGTTCTATTGTAACAATATCCATCCGGTTCGGATCAGCAACCCCAAGCGGATAAAACAGCACTTTCTCCCCAGCTGTGATAGGCAGGCTCTTTATCGTGCTCTTATACTTGACCTGTTCCGTATCGGGAGAGTTGATCCACACCTGCCCCTGGGCCACCAACAGAATCGAATCGTCCCCTTCCGTATACGGTGTAATGTTGGCATAAACGAGAACATCCTCACCCCGCAGCCGCACATTTACCGTTTTACCGGAGATAGTAATTTTCGAGATGTCCATATCCCAAACAGATATATCTCCGTTTTCAATCACCCTCGCGGTGATGTGCACCTTGAGTGCTTTCTCTTCGAGCATCCGCAAGACTTTCTCTATGTCTTCGGCCCCAAGAGAACTAACTATGGTAATGAAGATTGTGAGAAAGAAAAAAAGCTTTCTCATTGCCTGCTGTTTTTAAAATCTTGCTCTCTAATTAGTCTTGGCTCTCCGCTGAAATAAAAACGGGACTCTTCAGGAAGCTGCATCGTCACTTCAATGATATCGTTCTGAGATTCCATATAGCGGGTCACCATTTCCAAATCAGTCATAAGGACCTCTGTTTGGCGGCTTTCTTCCGCTGCTATTGCCGATACATCGTTATTATAACCGTTCGCGAGGTTAGATACAACAAATATCCCCCCAACGAGCAGAAAAAACAGCACCATTCCGGCCATGGCCATAGGAACAGGTACTGAGATTCTTTTACTCCAAAAATTAGGTGTTGGCGCTTCGGGAATGTTAGTTTCTAGTTTTTCCCGGACTCGGGCTTTGCTCGCTTCGAAATCAGGCTCCGGTTCGCTGTGGAGGTAATTGGAAACCGATTCAATTGCATCCACCTCCCCACTACAACTGTCGCAATCATCGATGTGGGCTGCAACCAGTTCGTTAAACGGTTTTTCCAATTCATTATCAAAGTAGGCTGAGAGGGTTTGTTTATCAGGACACATTTAATCCTCCGATTGTAATAAATCCCCGAGCCGTTCTCTGGCTCGATGTACACGTACTTTTACGTTGCCCTCAGTAATCTTCAAGATTTTTGCGATCTCTTTATAGTTCAAATCTCCGTATTCACGTAAGACCAGAACGGCACGCAGCTTCTCCGGCAGTTTATCCAAAGCGGCTTTCACAGTTGCGGACATTTCTTTTTTCAGATACATCACCTCACCGGACTCTTCGGTCCGTTTCGGCTCATTGAGATACTTTATATACGCTTTGATTTCGCGATTTTTTCGTTTTTGATAGTTAAAGGAGAGATTCTTAACCACTCGAATAAGCCAGAACTTGGCTTGGTCGACATCCGGAAATGTGGTCATTCTTTCATAATACCTTATAAATGCCTCTTGGCAAAGGTCTTCTGCTACTACCATATCTCCCGTTATATGATAAGAGATGCGAATAAGCACCGGGAACACATTCTCATATACTGTGTTAAATACCTTAGAGTAATCACCTTTCATGTTATAAACAAATAAACGATCCCAACGTTACATGATTTCTTACACTTTTTTCCAACGGGGGCCCTCCGGAGTATCCTCTACCACGATTCCCCGTTCTTTGAGTGCGTCTCGAAGTTTATCGGCAGTAGCAAAATCTTTTTGTTTTCTCGCTTCTTCCCGCTTTCGGATCATCTCCTCGGCAGCCTCATCTATCTCAGTATCGAGCTCTGCTTCGTAGAGCTTAAGGCCGAATACGCGGTCCATTTCTTTGATAAGTTCTAATTTTTCATGATCGGACAGCTGTTCATCCTTTAGGAGGTTCCACAGATGAGAGAGACTTTTTGGAATATTGATATCAAGCGCTGCATCGTTTCTGAACTTCGCGAGATACTCTTCCGCCTTTTCAGACCACGATTCTTCCCCCTCGGAGGCGGCACCGATGCTTTCTTTGAGTCGTGCGACCCGCTCAACCAGATTTTCCCGGGCGTTTTTCGCAGCGCGGAGGGCTTCGATGCTGAATTGAAGCTGGCTCTTGTAATGGCCTCCTAAGCAAAAATAACGGTAGTCTAGAGGATGAAAACCTTCCGATTCGAGGTCCCTCAAGGTGATAAAGTTACCTGCGGATTTGGCCATTTTGCTCTTTTCCATGAGCAGGAACTCCGCGTGGAGCCAATAATTGACCCATTTTTTTCCTGTTGCAGCTTCAGATTGAGCTATTTCGTTCGTATGATGAACAGGAATGTGGTCTACTCCGCCGCAGTGAATATCGAATTGTTCACCGAGATATTTCATACTCATCGCACTGCACTCTATATGCCACCCCGGATATCCCCTTCCCCAGGGGCTGTCCCATACCATGGTCTGCTTTTCGAACTTCGATTTTGTAAACCAGAGAACAAAATCCTGCGGATTTTTTTTGTTTTCATCCACAGCGATTCTCGCCCCTGCTTTGAGCTCCTGTTTGTCGAGCAAGGCCAGCTCACCGTACTTCTCCACTTTTGTTGTATCAAAGTAGAGGTTGCCGTCGGAGAAATAGGTGTAGCCGTTTTCTTCGATCCGCTCGATTAGACCGATCATATCATCGATATGGTCTGTGGCCCTGCACACTACTTCCGGGCGCAGAATGTTGAGTTTGTCCGTATCTTCAAAAAATGCGTTCGTGAAAAACTCGGCAATCTCCCACACGGACATCTTTTTTTCTCTCGCACTTACTTCCATCTTATCTTCGCCCTGATCGGCATCGTCTGTGAGGTGGCCTACGTCGGTCACATTCATGACATGATGCACTTCATAACCAAAGTACTCGAGCGTTCTTCGAAGCAGGTCCTCGAAGATGTAGGTCCGCAAATTACCGATGTGGGCATAGTTGTATACAGTAGGTCCGCATCCGTAGAGACCAACATGGGGAGGGTCGATCGGGTGGAACTCCTGCAGAGTTCTCCCTAATGTATTATAGAGCTCAAGGGTCACAAATAAACTTCCTTTGTGTAGATTTTTACATTATTCACCGTTACTATGTAGTGTCGTGAGTACTCTACGCAAATTAGTACAAAAAATCAACAGATACGGTGAGACAAGAGTCAATGAACCGATGAGCAAGCACACCTCCTTCGAGGTAGGAGGTCCGGCTGAATTGTTCTTTCTCCCGTCTTCCGTATCTGCTCTTGCTTCCGCTCTTCGGGAGGCACATGAACTCGACGTTCCTGTTTTTCCTTTAGGCAGCGGCGCAAATATTCTCGTCTCCGACAGCGGTATCGAAGGATTAGTCGTATCACTATCAAAGTTGAATAATATATATATGACGGATGCCGGTATTACCGCGGAATCAGGAGCTGAGATAAGTGATGTGGCCCTGTTTGCGGCTGAAGCGGGACTCTCCGGGCTGGAGTTCTTCTTTTCCATGCCCGGAAGTGTAGGAGGGTCGGTATGGATGAATGCCCGCTGCTACAGCGCCTCCATCTCCGATATCCTCTCATCGGCACAAGTGGTCACACTCGATGGTGTCCGGAAGCAGATTAGACCGGAGAGTGCGCAATTTGATTATAAAGTATCCCCATTTCAGGGGACAAATGATATTATCGTCTCCGCCTGTTTCGGCCCCCTCCGGTCCGGAGAACCGGAGAAGATAAAAAGGAAAATGGAGCAATACAAAAAAGACAGAGAGAAAAAGGGACATTTCAGCTTTCCGAGCGCCGGCTCCGTTTTTAAAAATAATCGGGATTTTGGTGAACCCACCGGAGTGCTCATCGATAGACTGGGACTGAAGGGGCTGAACATCGGAGGGGCCAAAATTTCGGACCTCCATGCCAATATCGTGGTTAATACAGGCGGGGCCACGGCAGACGATATCCGTCGTCTTGTAGAACAGATGGAAAAAGCAGTAGAAGAAGCGTATGGATTCCGTTTGGAGCGTGAAATTCGATTCATCGGGAAATGGCCGTAAGAGGCCCGAGGTCCGAGAAAGGAGTACATAATGGACGGTAAAATTGAATACATTCAGGAGTATCTCTCTATACTTACCCAGGAAGAGCTTCGAAACCTGCTCGCTGAAATAGATGTTCAGGATCTCTGTGAGGTGTGGGATTCTCTTACAGACGAACAGGCAATAAAAATATTTCTCAACCTGGATATGGAAAAGAAAGTGACTTTGATGGGTCTCCTTTCAAATTTCCAACAGGAACAGCTTCTGCAGAAACTCTCCGTTGACCATAGAAAACTGCTCCTCTCGGAAATGGCCCCTGATGATTTGACCGACTTTCTCCAGAGCGTGTCCGCCGAAGTTCGGCGGGCCGTCTGGCAAAGTATGGAAGACGATGTGAAAAAAGAGACCCTTTTCCTCCTGCGGTTCGACGAAGATGATGCCGCGGGACTTATGACACCGCGGTATCTCGCCGTTCGTGCATCGATTACTGTAGCTCAGGCCCTCGCTTTTATCCGAAAGAGTGCTAAAGAGATGGAAACCGTTTATTACGTCTATGTAATCGATGAATTGAAACGGTTATTAGGGGTCGTATCTTTGAGGGACATTCTCTCCGCCGAAGATTCTGTCCAGATAAAAGCCATTATGAAGGAAAAAGTCGTAACGGTCCACGAGCAGACAGACCAGGAAGACGCGGCCCGGATTATGGAAACGTACGATTTGCTTGCTCTGCCCGTACTAGACTCGTACAACCGGCTCCTCGGTATTATTACCGTCGATGACGTGATCGATGTTATCCATGAAGAGCACACCGAGGACGTGTATAAAATGGGCGCTATGGAGGGGAGTGTAAAAAAATATCTCGAGACATCAATACTGGGTTTGGTAAAAAAACGGATTCCCTGGCTTATCATCCTCCTTTTGGTCGGAACAATTACGACCAATGTTCTCGACCACTATAAAGCGATCATATTCTCCGCTTCGTTTCTCTTTATTTTTGTTCCCGTTATCACCCAGACCGGAGGCAATTCCGGCAATCAATCTACCACTCTCATGATTCGAGGTCTTGCAACCGGAGATATTCGGTTCCGGGACATCTGGAAGGTACTCGGGAGGGAAATCCTGGTTGGGATGCTTTTGGGGATCGGTACCGGTATTGTAATTATGCTGAGAAGCTTTTTTCTCCCCCCCGGTATCGAGATGATACAAGCTGTCACCATCGGGGTAAGCCTTATTTTTGTTGTTCTGTTCTCTTCCCTTATCGGAGCTTTGGCCCCGCTCATTATCGACCGGTTCGGGTGGGACCCGACGGTCATGTCGGCCCCGCTTATGGCAACGGTAATCGATGTCATAGGGCTTACCATATATTTTGAAACTGCAAAACTTATTCTCGGTGTATAATCGGCGGGTAGTGAGCTTCTACTTTCCACCCGAGTGTTACCGTGATTTTCGAGAGAAAAGAAGGTACCGTACCGGTAGTTTCAGGAGAAGCGATTTGGGTAAACCATTCTGTATCCGTCTCTTCGAGTGATATCCCGGCGTAAGCCTCGCCGTTGTCAAAGGTGTATTCACTTTTTATTGCCCCGGAGAGCCGCCACACTTCTGTTTTTTTAACCGAACATCTGCAGGTAAATCGAAAATTACCCGGCCCTACAACCGCCTCGACTCTCGCCCTTTTCTCAGACTCACCATAGTAGTCCCAACGGTAGCTGCCCTCTGCCTTAATACGAACGGGGCCTGTCGAGCAAGAAGGGGCAAAGCTTATCTCCTGGTCCAATTGGATATTCCCGTCTTCGAGATAGGTGATTCGCCACTCCCACCACCCCCGCAAAGCGAACGGGCCCGCTTCTGCTTTTCCTCCCACATTCACATTATCTTCATACTCCTGATACCCCACCGGGAGGACGGGCAGCCGTCGTATGGTCCTCCCGAATGACACTTCTGGACTGAGAAACCAGTCGGGAAGAATCGTAGCTGACCCTTCCCACGCCTTTATCACATCCGGGAAATCCCCGGAAGGTAATCGGTAGTCAGTATTGTTTGCGGTTATGAGCCCGTAAAAATGGAGATACGGCAGTGTTACAGCTGCGGCCGTTCTAAAGAAAAACCCGGGCATGGTGAATCTCCCTGCAGAGAATCCTGCTGCATATCCAATCTCAACGAAATCAGAAGTAAAGAGAAGGTGTACGCCGGTGTGAAAGAGATTATCTTCGGCCGCCGGAGGATCTTCAAAAAACCAGGTCTCAGTATCGACCTCTCCGGCATCTAATCCGTACATGCTCACGATCGATAGTGTACACACCGGGGCTGCATGCACCGTTGCATACCCTCCGAGCAGAGGTGACCACGGTCCGGAAACAGCAAATAGACCCAGATTGTCGGGGAGAATGTGGAGGATGGTGCCGTTAACGCTTCCTTTACCGAGACCGGAATCAAGAGAAAACCCGGGTGTGTCGAAGAGAACCTGTGACGATAAGCTGTACGAAGCAGGATTTTCCAATTCTTTGAACAATCCGTGCAGCTGCAGAGAGCCGAGGGAAAACACAGGGGTCTCTATACCGATTTTCCAGTGAGGAGGAAATACAGCAGGCATTCCGGTATCGTCTTTTTGGTCGAACGGTCTGATATCGATATAGAAAAAACGGGTATCTTCCGTCGTGAGATCAAAACGGTTTATAAGGTGTGTTTTGGTATCGAGTTTTGTGGTAAGAGCTGCCTCATCGGCCGGACACCCCGGCGGGATGCAGTAAAAAAGTGAGAAAACGGTGAAAAAAAGAACAGCGGTTTTTCCCATTCATAAGAATAAAACTCACTTGCAGCCGCTACTGATTCTCGTACTGCTGCACTTCTTCGAACTTATATTCGAGCATTACTCCGGCCCGTCTGAAAAACTCTTCCGATTCATCAGCCGCATGATAACGCCTTTCACATACGACTCTCGTAATACCGCAGTTAATCAGAAGCATCGCACAGGTCCTGCACGGTGTCATCCGACAGTACAGAGTTGCACCGTCAATATTGATTCCCCGTTTTGCCGCCTGACATATGGCATTCTGCTCTGCATGTACGGTCCGGACACAATGCTGGGTCACGGTACCGTCCTCATGAATCGTTTTTTTCAACTGATGTCCGATATCGTCACAATGCGGAAACCCGGCAGGTGAGCCGACGTATCCGGTTACTAAAATCTGCCTGTCTCTGGCAATTACGCAGCCGCTCCTCCCTCTATCGCAGGTAGCCCGTTTCGATATAGCATGGGCCACTTCTAAAAAATAATCATCCCATGTTGGTCTTACATATTTTTCTTCTCCCATAGAGGCCTCCTTCCGCCTTGCACCGCTTCACCGTGCAGCATTGTTATTGTTTCCACTATACGTATTTCGCTATATTTGGAGAAGGGGGTTGGCTGTCTGCGGGGACCATCCGGGATGGCCGGCTGCGATGACCATCCGGGATGGCCGGCTGCGATGAATGTACAGAAAAAAAAGAACATGGTAAGGTTATCGAATGGCAGAGAAAAAGGCGCTCTACTACGACTGTTTCTGCGGGATAAGCGGAGATATGCATCTCGGGGCTCTGCTCGACGCCGGTGTGGACCCGGAATATCTGCAGACGGAACTCGAGAAACTCCGCCTGGATGAGTTTACACTAAAAATCGATAAGACCGCCAGATCGGGGATAGCCGGGACGAAAGCGGATGTTGTTGTAAAAGATTATCATCACCATGGGGATGGTCATCACGGGAATAGCCATCACGCTCACGCCCGCGGCTACCGGGACATCGTCGGCATCATCGAAGCCTCCGATCTGGAGAGGTCGGTTAAACAATTGAGTATAAAGATCTTTACGTCTCTCGGGGAGGCGGAAGCGGCAGTACACCGCAGCTCCATCGAGGATGTTCATTTTCATGAAGTCGGGGCTGTGGATTCGATCGTCGATATTGTTGGAGCTGCTGTTTGCCTCGACTTCCTGCAGCCGGACATCATCTACTCATCACCGGTACAGCTGGGCGGAGGGTTCGTCACCTGCGCTCACGGGAAACTTCCTGTTCCCGCCCCGGCAACGGTAGAACTGCTCAAAAATATACCTGTAAAAACAGGTCTGGTGGAAGAAGAGACAACCACTCCCACCGGGGCGGCGATCATTGCATCGGTTGCTGACTTCTTTACTGAAAAACAGGCAATGAACATACACTCTGTAGGTTACGGATTTGGAACGAGAGAACTAACGGTCCCGAACGCACTGCGGGTATTTATTGGAACGGTCCCCGCCGATACTGCCGCGGACGGCGGCAGGACTGCCGGGCGCTACGAGACCGAAGAAAATCTCATTATCGAGACGAACATAGACGACATGAACCCTGAGATGTACGGACCGCTTCTCGAAACTCTGCTCGCATTGGGCGCAAAAGATGTGTTCTATACTCCGATAATCATGAAAAAAACACGGCCCGCGGTAACGGTATCTGTTCTAGTCCGAGAGGAACACCAAGATAGTATTATCGAAGCTCTCTTCAAGGAGACCTCCACATTCGGAGTGCGCATCCATTCGGTTACCAAACAGATGTTATTCAGACAGTCACGGTCCGTAGAAACTCCATACGGAGAAATCCGGGTAAAAGAGGGTTTTTTAGATGGTATTCGGCTCAAGGGGAAACCGGAGTATGAGGACTGCAGACACGCGGCGTCGGAACATGGTGTATCATTTGCAGAGGTGTACAACAGTGTCATCACCCGGATTCTCACATCTAAAAATACCAACGGCGAAAAATAGATGAGATACACACGATGAACAGAGATCTAAAACCGCGGTACGAAAGCCTCGTCTCCTATCTCAGAGAACTCGGCCCTCATGCAGTAGCATTTTCGGGCGGGGTTGACAGTACCCTGCTCCTTTTCGCCTCACAGGATGCAGCTAAATCAGTTGCGGCGTTATCAGATCCGCCGGTGCAGGATGATTCCGTCCGAAATAAGACTGCGCATGCGGGAGAACCGCAAAAACCGCACACAGGGGCACTCGCGCTCACCGCCGTTACACCATACACCCCCGAACGGGACAGAAACGACGCCGTGGCAGCAGCCGCGGAAGCAGGCGCGGAGCATATGCTCATCGAAATGGACATCCCAAACGTTATCTCCAGCAATCCTCAAAATCGGTGCTATCTCTGTAAGCGGACAATTTTCTCCCGTCTTCTCACAGAAGCAGAAAAAGAAGGTATTACCATCTTAGTAGATGGTACGAATTTCGACGACAGGAATGATTATCGGCCGGGGAGAAAAGCCCTCGATGAGCTGGGAATACAAAGTCCCCTCCTCGAACTCGCCGTGTCAAAAGAGGAAGTGAGGGAACTGGCCCAGTATCGGGGAATTACGTTCTGGAGTAAACCTGCCTCGGCCTGTCTCCTCACCCGCCTGCCCATGGACGAAGAAATTAATCCGGAAGAGCTGAAACGGATAGACGCAGCGGAGGAGTTTGTCCGCGGTCTCGGGATCGAGGTGGTTCGGGTGAGAAGCTTCACAGACACGGCCCGCCTGGAAGTGGGAGCGGACGAACGGGAGAAAATTGCATCTGCTGCTCTGTGGGACGAAATCGTGACCGAATTGAAGCGCATCGGGTACAGCACAATCACTCTTGATCTCGAAGGGTATATCTCCGGGAGCATGAACAAAATGGAAAGCGAGGGACAAAAAAATGGATAAACTAAAGGAGATCATGACCGCCATTCAAAACGGAGCTATCTCCGCGGATGAAGGGGTCCGTGCGGTTAAGGAGTTTTTTTTAAAGGACCTCGGGTTCGCTACCATTGATAACATGCGGGAATCGAGGGTCGGGTATCCGGAAGTTATCTATTGCGCGGGGAAGACGGTCGAACAAGTGCATGCAATTGTACAGTACATGCTCGAGCGTACTTCCAGCATCCTTGCAACAAAGGCAACCGAAGATATGTACGAATCAATTAAAACAATCGAACCGGAGGCTGTGTATCATCCTCTCTCAAAGACGGTGGTTATCCGGAAAAAACCGGTAGAGCCTACCGAATCATACATCGCTGTTATTACTGCAGGAACTTCGGACCTGCCGGTGGCAGAGGAAGCCGCCGTTACCGCTGAGCTGTACGGCAACAGCGTAATAACGATCAACGACGTCGGTGTTGCCGGTATTCACCGTTTATTCGATAAAATCGAGACGATACGAAAGGCCAAGGTGAATATCGTCATTGCCGGCATGGAAGGTGCCCTTGCCAGTGTTGTAGCAGGACTTGTAGACAAACCGGTCATTGCGGTGCCAACGAGTGTGGGATATGGAGCAAATTTCGGCGGCCTGGCTGCTCTTCTCGGCATGCTCAACAGCTGCGCGGGAGGTATAAGTGTAGTTAATATCGATAACGGCTTCGGCGCCGGATACTTGGCGGGAATGATAAATAAGCTTTAGCTCTATTTGACAGCGCTCTCCATTTTCTATACTTTTTAGTCTATGGACCAATTTACATTTTACAGAACACCCAACCTTCAATTCGGCTGCGGTTCTTTAAGCGAGGTACCCGCAATTCTGCACCGTCTGGGGTGGCGGAAGATCGCCCTATTTGCCGGCTCGCATTCATTCAAAAACACACCCCATTACAAAAATTTTACGGGCTTCTGCGAACAGCAGTCGATCTCCGTAGAAGAGTTCACCCCTTCCGGTGAACCGTCTCCGGACTTTATCGATAATGCTGCGGCTCTACTCAAGCAGGATAAGCCTCATGCAGTCATTGCAGTGGGCGGCGGGAGTGTTATCGATACCGGAAAAGCGGTTTCTGCTATGATCAAACACGAAAAACCGGTAAAAACCTATCTCGAAGGCGTGGGCAGTGAGAAGCCGACTGGGGATAAAGTACCTTTTATAGCTGTACCGACCACGGCCGGTACCGGGTCCGAAGCCTCGAAAAACGCCGTAATAAGTGAAATCGGGCCGGACGGATTCAAGAAATCTCTCCGGCATGACAACTTTGTCCCGGATATAGCGGTGATAGATCCTGAACTTGCCACATCTTGCCCGGCCTCCGTTACAGCGGCGTCCGGACTGGATGCAATTACCCAGATTTTAGAAGGGTACGTCTCGACCAAGAGTTCTCCCATGACCGACTCACTGTCAGTAGGGGCTCTGAAAGCGGCGGGACGGTCTTTCGAGAAAGCAGTAACCGACGGAAAGAATTTAGAAGCCCGCGCTGATATGGCATACGCTGCCTATATCTCTGGTGTAGTGTTGGCCAATGCGGGATTGGGTGTCGTGCACGGCATTGCCGGTCCTCTCGGAGGCCTTCATCCCGTGCCTCACGGTGTGGTGTGCGGTACTTTGATCGGAGAAGCAACTCGTATGGTTATCGATAAACTTTTCGAGACTGGTGATGAAGGTTTTCCCGCTCTTCGAAAATACGCGGAAGCCGCCACGTATCTGAGAGCAATAGATAAATCAACTGATAAAGCGGCAGACAAAGGCAATATAAAAGAGAAATGCAGCCTGCTTATCGAAACACTTAGTTCCTGGGTAGACACGTATGAGATCCCCAGACTGGGCGAATACGGAATAGAGGAACAGCATCTAAGCGGTATCGCCGAACTCTCAGGGCTTAAAAACACACCGGTAGATCTTTCACGACAAGAAATCATTACCATACTAAAAAAACGACTCTAACTGTTTCGAGAAGAGCAATCCGTAGAAAACGACAAAAAAGAGGTTAACATGCAAAATGAACAGTTTCTCGCTATATGTTTAAACCCCGTACTGCAGAAAACAATCGTACTCCCCCGCCTCTGGGAAAATGAAGTCAACAGAAGCGATGAGTATTATCTCGATGCTTCGGGAAAAGGAATAAATGTGACCCGTATTCTTCAGCAGCTCGAAGAACCGGTCCTGCATCTGACCCAAATCGGAGGAATGCACGCGGAACTGCTGCAGTCTCTCGTCAGACAGGACAATCTATCGGTAGAATGGGTAGAAGCTGAATGCGAAGTACGGTCCTGCTACACACTTATCAACTCCGAGAAGAACACCACAACCGAAATCGTAGAAGAGGGAAAACCTGTCGGGGCGGGGACCGAGCAGGCGGTCCTGCACTCTTTTTCAAAAGTCCTCCCCCGTGTTCATACGGTGATCATTTCCGGATCAAAAGCTGCCGGATACTCGGATACCATTTTTCCGGAGATGGTCAAGCGTGCCAAAGAACAGGGAAAGAAGGTCATCCTCGATATCCGAAACAAGGACCTCCTCGGGTCACTCCCATATAAACCGGACCTCATCAAACCGAATTTGGCGGAGTTCTACGCTACATTTTTTTCATCGACTACACCAAAAGAGTCATTAGAGCATGAACAGGAACTGAAAAAGGTAAAAGAGAAGATGAAAGAACTGTACAACGAATACGGTACTGTAACCGTACTCACGAGGGGCAAGCATGAGACACTCTACTTTCAGAACGGGAATGTCGAATCAATCGTCCCTCAATCCATCGTACCGGTAAACACAATCGGAAGCGGGGATGCCGTCACGGCGGGGATTGCGGTAGCTCTTAAAAACGGAGAAACAGTAGCGGCGGGTGTGGAACGCGGACACAACCTTGCCAAGAAAAACGCACTTCTTCTCAGGCCCGGATCAATTCTATAGGGGGTAATGAAAATGGCCGGAACAATCCCGTCGGCAGAACAGATTGACAACATCAAAGCGCAGGTAGATGAAGCCCATGTCCTTCTCAACGCAATACGAAAGGAGATGCGCAAGATTATATTCGGTCAGGACTATCTGTTAGACCGTCTCTTTATCGGCCTCCTCTGCAATCAGCACATACTGATCGAAGGGGTCCCCGGTTTAGCAAAAACGCTTTCCGTTACAACACTTGCAAAAACACTCTCCGCGGATTTTCACCGTATACAGTTTACACCGGACCTCCTGCCCGCGGACCTTATCGGGACCCTCATCTACAACCCGAAAACCGCCGATTTTTTCCCCAAGAAAGGCCCCATCTTTGCCAATATTATTCTCGCGGATGAGATAAACAGGGCCCCGGCAAAAGTGCAGAGCGCGCTTTTAGAAGCGATGCAGGAACGGCAGGTAACAATTGGCGATGTCTCCTACCCGTTAGATGATCCTTTTTTGGTGCTCGCCACCCAGAACCCCATAGAACAGGGCGGGACCTATCCCCTTCCGGAGGCCCAGGTAGACCGGTTTATGCTGAAATTGAAGGTGGATTACCCAACCAAAAAAGAAGAACTCCATATCCTGCAGACCATGGCAAAAGCTACGATCGAACTGTCGGTTCAGTCCGTAACCGATCTCGATGCAGTAAAAAAAATAAGATGCATCACCGATTCGATCTATTTAGACGAAAAAATAGAAGCCTACATTGTAGACCTCGTTGATGCTACCCGTAATCCTGATCAATACGGATTGGACATCGAGCGTCTCATCCGCTATGGTGCTTCTCCGCGGGCAACAATTTATCTCGCCCTAACATCAAAGGCGTATGCACTATTACAGGGCCGTGCCTACGTAGTACCGCAGGATGTAAAAACCATCGCCCCGGATGTACTCCGGCATCGGATTATCATCAGCTATGAAGCGGAAGCGGAAGAAAGAAGCACTGAGGATATCATAGAAGAGATACTCGGATCTCTCGATGTACCATGATTTCTCCTGAACTTGCGAAAAAAATCAGACATATCCACTACACCACAAATAGAGCCGTCAATACCCGTCTCTCCGGCGAATATGAAAGCGTTTTCAAGGGGCAGGGTATCGAGTTCGAAGAAGTCCGGGAATATCAGCCGGGAGACGATGTTCGCTCTATCGACTGGAATGTTACCGCCCGCAGCGGGAAACCGTACATCAAACGGTATGTTGAAGAGCGGGAGCTCAATATCATGTTTCTCGTCGATTTGAGCGGTTCCGGGACATTCGGTTCGGGACACCTCACAAAAAACGAAGTGGCGGCGGAAGTGTGCGCGCTCCTCGCCTTCTCCGCGATCAAGAATAATGACCGAGTGGGTCTTATTATTTTTACCGAACACGTAGAAATGTTTATCCCCCCTTCGAAAGGGACCCGTCATGTTCTCCGCATTATCCGGGAACTGCTCTACTTCAACCCCTACCACTCCCGAACCGACATCTCGGGGGCCCTCGAGTACTTAGGCAGAGTTTCAAAACAGGAAGGGGTTGTATTTCTCGTCTCCGATTTTATAGATTCGGGCTATGAAAAACAGCTGAACCTTACTGCAAAACAGCATGATCTTATCGCTGTACAAATTA
Organism: uncultured Spirochaetales bacterium; assembly: GCA_964557375.1. Lineage (GTDB taxonomy): Bacteria > Spirochaetota > Spirochaetia > SPDA01 > CAZJBZ01 > CAZKZZ01. The sequence continues at coordinate 45,989 of CAZKZZ010000014.1, forward strand.
CCGATCCGAAAGAAATTGATCTGCCTGCTCTAGGGCTTATGGAGTTTGAAGACGCGGAGACAGGAGAAACAAGGCTCATCGACACTTCTCATCCCCGGTTCAGACAGGGATACAAAGCTTCGATCTATAATAGACAGGAAAGATTAAAAGCCCTGTTATCGAAAGCGGGAGCAGATTTTCTCCGCATCGATACACATGGAGATTATGTCAACTCCATTATCCAGTTTTTTTTATTCAGGGAGAGACGGACCCAAGGATGAACCCTGAAAAAAAACGTTACCGAAACGGATCGATTATCCTCTTTCTTCTCTTATCGATACTAATTTCCTGCCGTAATCCGACAGACGGTGCTGCCGGTAATCCGGACATAGAAAAGAGATTCTTCCAGCGCGATTCGGTCCTCACCTACAAACTGTTCGGAAACGAAATTACAACTTCAGATAAGTCGTATCTTTATCTGGAAGTCACCTCATCGGAAGAACAATCCGTCTCCTTTCCGCAATTAAGCGGAAAACTGGGCCGGTTTACCATTTCACGAACGTCACCTGTACACAGAGAG
>CAZKZZ010000015.1:0-43939 GCA_964557375.1 uncultured Spirochaetales bacterium
GGTTGATGGTCGAGCGGCCCCTTACCTCTGCAGGTGAGGGCAGCTACCCCATTGGCAAATCTGCCGAGAGACTCCGTATCGGCACCTTCGAGATATCCGGTTATCAATCCGGCATCAAAAGCATCTCCTGCACCAACGGTATCGACTACTGTGATGGAAAAGGGTGGTATTTCTACTGTTCTCTCCCCCCGCTTAATAACACACCCGGCTTCTCCGCGCTTGAGTGCGACGATTTCAGGTTGTCGTTTACAGGTATCGAGAAACGCCTGTATATTATTTTCCCATCCGAGAAGAGCCAACTCATCATCGGTCATAAAGAGAATATCCGCAAACTGCTCGATCGTGTACGAAATAATTGACCGCGCGAGATGAATATTCCACAACGGAGGTCGAAAATTGATATCATAGGAGACAGTAATATTGTTTTTCTTGGCGAAGTCGAGAAGCTTGAACGAGAAATCGAGTGCATTCGGATGGATCGCTTGGCTGATACCGCTCAAATGAATCACCCGAGCTTGACGGACAACTTCCCAATCGAGATTGTCTGGATCTATAAAACAAGCGGCGGAATTACGTCTGTAATATAAGAAGTTGTGCTTCACCCCCTCGTAGGAGATGAAGTACAACCCGGTAGCACGTTCGGAGTCGGTCTGTACGAGAGAAGTATCAACACCGTTTTTCTCCCACAGAGAGAGAAAACTGCGGCCGAACTCTTCTTGCCCTATTCTGGTAAGATACGCCGATGAATGTCCCAATTTGGCAACGGCCAGGGCAAAATTGGAAGTGTCTCCGCCCCAGGTTTTTGTAAGGGGAACATCATCTGTGATAGAAGAAGCCTCTGGGGGATATATTCCTATCATCGGTTCACCAAAGGAGATTACCTCGATAGCTTCAGACATAAAACGCCGCTTCCTTTTTTTTTATAGAATATCTGTTGGACCGACTTTATCCATATCGGTAAAAACTTGATTTTCTCCTGCCATTGCCCAGATAAAGGTGTAGTTGGTTGTCCCTACCCCTGAATGTATGGACCAGCTCGGAGAGATAATCGCCTGTTCATTTCGCACAATCAGATGCCTTGTCTCTTTCGGCTCTCCCATCAAGTGAATAATCATCGCATCTTCGGGAAGGTCGCAGTACATGTAAACCTCCATCCTTCTCTCATGCAGATGGGTCGGCATCGTGTTCCACACATTTTCCGGTTCCAATGCAGTCTGCCCCATAAGGAGCTGGCAGCTTTCCAGGACATCCGGGTGAACGTACTGATTTATAGTACGCACATTTGACTCTGCTCGTGAACCGAGATTGATCTTTCTGGCATCGTTTAAGGTTACCTGTTTTGTCGGATACTGCTTATGAGCGGGAGTACTGGCCAGATAGAATTTGGCCGGGTTTTTAGCATCTTTAGAGGCAAAAGAAACTTCTTTTGCACCGCAGCCTACATACAAACCGTCCCTGCTTCCCATATCGAATGTGGTCCCATCAACAGTAATCACACCCTCATTCCCGATATTGATAACACCGAGCTCACGCCGTTCGAGAAATGTATCGGCCCCAATCTGCTCGTCGGCCTCTAAGTAGAGCTTGCCTTCTGTCGGAACAACGCTTCCGACAATAATCCGGTCCACATGACTGTAGGTCATCTGAATAACTCCGGGTTTGAATAGATCGGTTATAAGAAACTCGTTCCTAAGAGCTTCTGTATCCATTTGTTTTGCTTCACGCTGACTTACTGAATAACGAACGTTCATACGTTATCTCCTTTTTTACATATTTTTTGTATTTTTTTAGGCCACATTACAGTAACCCCATTTCTTTGAATGCTTTCTCAGCCTTCTTATACAGGTCGGCTGAAATCTCCTGGTATGGTGCTCTCGGATACCCCGGGTCCATACCCCGCATTTTCAATACTGCATAGGTCATAGTGAGGGTGGGTCCAAACTTTAAAATGGCCCGCGCCTTTACGACATCGAGCTGTTTCTGCGCGGTCTTTGTATTATCACCCTGCTTCCACGTGTTGTAGAAATCGACCATGAATTCCGGAAACACGTTTGCCAACCCGGATATGACTGCTGTTGCTCCGGCGTCCAGTGCGGCTGCCGCGATTGCCTCCGTACCGATAATAAAATGGAAATCATCTTTTTTGACACCGAGCAGATACATATAAAAAGAAACGAGATCAAAAGCCGAATCTTTAACACCGGAGAGCCCTTCATCAGCCAACGTATTGAGCACTTCCGGCGAGATCGGATTACCGGAGAGCATCGGATTATTGTAGAGATATACCGGAATCTTTACGGCTTTGAGTAGAGCGCGGTAGTGCTCGAGTAAATGCCGGTCTTGATACTTGTAGTAATAGGGGGGTATTGCCCCAACGGCATCCGCGCCGATCTCTTCGGCATGATGGGCCAATTCTACCGACTGTGCCGTATTGACAGCACCGACATGCACGATGACATGAGCATTTTTCTTCTCTTCGACCACAATTTTTGCAACTTTTTTTCTTTCCTCAACCGTCATGAGCGGCCCACTTCCGTATGTTCCGCAGGGGTAGAACCCGTGAACATGGTCCGCTAAAAAGCTTACCGTTCTCCGCTGGGCCTCTTCATCTATTTCCCCGTTTTTCTTAAAACAGGTAATGACGGGAGGAATAATACCTTCAAACTTTTTGTTCATGCTATTCTCCTTACGATGTATTTATAATTGTAATAATTTGCCTGTTATTACATTGCGCCGAGCGCAGCTGAAATGTCACTGGCAATTTTTTTCACTTTTTCTGCTGTTACCGGGACCATTTCCAAATCAAAGGTCAACGTTGTCGCGGTGATCCCTACTGCCGCTACAACCTGACCGAAAGCATTCCAAACCGGAGCTGCGAGGCAACGCACATCATCATGGTACTCGAGATTATCGATTGCATAACCCTGCATTTTTATCCGATCCAGTTCCTTTTTGAGCTCCTCAATAGTGGTGATTGTATTAGCTGTCCGCTGTTCTAATTCGACCCCTGCAAAAAAATTTTCAAGATTCTCACTGCCCACTTCATAGGCGAGAAGGACCTTGCCGAGAGATGACGCGTGAGGCACGGTAACCGTACCTGCTCTGCATGCTACTCTGATGTGTCTCGGGCCGTCACACACCTCTACCAGCATCACTTTATTCCCGGCCATCACTCCGATATGGGATGTCTCCTGGGTATCATGGCTGAGCCGCTCCATATACGGACGGGCAATGCTGCGCAATTTTACTTGAGAGAGGGCTTGCATGCTGCTTTTGACCAATCTGTGTCCTGCAACATAACTGTCACCACGTTTTTCGAGCCATTTTTCTTTTTGGAGTGTCTGTAAAATCCTAAATACTGTGGTCTTGGGAATATGCAGCCTCTCTTCTAGTTCCAGTGCAGTCAAACCGTCCTCATTCTGTACGACCGCCTCCACTATTTCAAACCCTCTCCGCAGGCTCGGTATACTGTAATTGTTGGGCTTTGTATCTTCTTTCTTCATAGTGTTTCCTTTATCCCTATTTCATTATCAAACCGGGCAGCCAGAGAGATAGTGCGGGGATAAACGTGACCAGTACAAAAATTACTATGTTACAGAAGATAAACGGAAGGGCATATTTAAAAATCTTTATAATCGGCATGCCGCAAATCTTAGTGCACGCGTTGAGACAGGCACCAACGGGAGGGGTCACCAGCCCTACTGCCAGTCCGCAAATCAAAATTGCACCGAAATGAAGGGGGCTTATTCCCAAACCGCCCATTACTTTTATCAATATGGGGCTGATCAATATAATCGCCGGCCCAACATCGATAAATGTTCCGATGAGAAGGATAGCTACATCAATGAGAATGAGAATCCATATTCTATTGACGTCGAAATTGAGTATGATTTCTCCCAATTCATACGGAATGCGCTCCATTGCAAGAATCCATGTGAAAATCATCGAAAACCCGACAATAATCATGATCGAGCTCGAAGTCAAAAATGTCCGCTTTAAAAGCAGGCCGATGTCTTTTAATTTTAATTCTCTGTAGACGAAAAAGCCCAAAAGAAGAGCATAAAATACCGCCACTCCGGCAGATTCACTGGCCGTCGCGATACCAAACGAAACCGTCACAACAATCACGATGGGCATGATCATTGCAAGAATACCGTCTTTCGTTGTCTTCACGAAATCTTTCAGCTCGAATTTTTTATGTACCGGGTGGTATCCTCTTCTTTTAGAAATAATAAATACCATCAAGATCTGCGACACACCGATCATGAGCCCGGGAATAGCTCCGGCTAGAAAAAGAGCGCCTACAGAAACCTCAGAAATCATTGCGTAAATAAGCATGGGGATACTCGGCGGAATAATCATTCCCATCGTAGAAGAGGCGACCGTAACACCGACTGAAAACCCGGTCCCGTACCCTTTCTTTTCCATCTCAGGAATAAGAACGGTACCTATAGCAGAAGTATCTGCAACCGAGGAGCCGGAGATACCGCCGAAAATCATGCTCGCAATTACATTTACTTCCCCTAATCCGCCTTTGAAAGGTCGCACGAGGTAAAGGCTGAAATTTACAATGCGCTTTGTTATCCCCCCTCTGTTCATCAGTTCTCCGGCCAGAATAAATAGAGGGAGTGCTATTAAAATAAAACTGTTCGACCCCGCCCAAATCCGCTGGGGCAATGTAACGAGGAAGTCCGGGTTCTGGAGGAGAAGATAAATAATTCCGGAAGCACCTAATGAAAAAGCGATAGGAACTCCAATGATAACGAGTGCAAAGAAAGATACTATAAGTATTGTAGTCTCCACGAAAGCGCTCCTTCTCCTTTAGCTTAATTAGCGTTTTCTTTTCCGCTGTGGGAAGCTGATTTTAATGTCAGCAACATAGAAATAATTTTTCGTACCGCGTAGAAGATTATCAGTAGTGATGCTACGGGGACCATATAATAAAAGTATTTTTCAGGAACACGTAATCCGGGGGTGAGAAGTTCACCGGCTTTTTCGATCCAATTGAGACTGTAGTAAAAGACGAATCCCATTACGATGCTTATGACGACGTGACTGAATATATTCAAAATAATTCTGGTTTTATCCGGCAGCACTTCGACGAGTGAGTCAATCGATATGTGTTCATTTTCTCTTGTAGCTATCGCGGCACCGAAAAAAGTTGTCGCGATAAAAACCATCGTGATAAACTCTTCCGCCCATACAAACGTCAAATCGAATACATATCGAAGAAAAACAGACATGATCATGGAGCACGCCAGTATACCGGTTAGCAATTTACACCAAAAAAACATTGCTTTATCGATTCCACCTAACAGCTTTTTCATCTTTTCCCTCTAACCTTCTTAAACAGTTACGATATTTTAAAAAAGAGAGTGATGGCCATACAAAGAACACCACTCTCTTTTTTTGGAAAAAAACTTTTTTAATTTCCTGCTGCAGTCTCTCTAATTTGTTCTAATTCAGCCATTGTAAAGAGACCTTTATTGATATAGTAGTCATAAACAGGCTGGACCGCGTCGATAAAAACCTTACGCTGTTGGTCCGTCAATCTGGTGATTTCATCGAAGCTGTCTTTGATCTTGTTGAAGGCTTCCTCACTTGCAGATTTCATCATACTGTCGTTGTACTCCATTGCTTCTACGGCAGCTTCTTTGACTATTTTTTGATGCTCCGGTTTCAAATTGTTATACCACTCCAGATTTACGACAAAGGGGTCCGGATGCCACTGATAGTTTACAATAGTAAGATATTTCTGTACTTCATGAAATTTCATTGCCTCTATGTTGATAAAGGGGTTTTCCTGACCGTCAGCAACACCGGTTTTAAGAGCCATGTACACCTCTGCATAAGGAATAGAGACAGGGTTCGCACCAAGTGCTTCCATTGTATTAATGATCGATTCAATCGGAGGTGTTCTCATTTTCAGACCTTCCATATCCTCGGGGGTTTCGATGGGCCGAACGTTGTTGGTAACGTGTCTAAAATAACCCGCGTCACCGGTGGCAAGCAGTTTGAATCCGTTCTTCTCAGCATCTTTTGCAACCAATTTTTCGCCAAGAGGTCCCCGGGTAATTTTTCTAAGCCCTTCGACATCTTCGAAGAGAAACGGCATGGTATAGATAAGCAGTTTAGGTGTGATCATTTCGAAACTACCGCTTCGGGTGGACTGGATCGTACCAAGCTTTACCTGTTCAGTCACATCATGTTCTACTCCGAGTTCACCATGAGGATAAATTTCTACCTCGATAGCACCATTGCTCCGTTCCTCGACAAGTTCTTTGAAGCGCACATACGATTTATGTCTCGGTGTGTGTTCAGGCTGAGCATGCGCTACTTTCATAACGACCGGTTTTTCGGACCCGCCGGCTGTGTCACCTTCTTTTTGTCCTTCAGCGAAGGTCATGGCAAACCCGAAAACAAATAAACAGAGAGTAAGTAAGAGAAACTTTTTCATATCCTTCTCCTTTTTAAATTTTTACCCGTAGAGGGTTTAGTATAGAATAATCAGTTCCTATCTTGGAACTTCTTATTCATTTATGGAATGCTATCATGGAAATTCTGAGCTGTCAAGAAAAATTTTTCTTATTTGAATAAATAGTTTCTTATATGAATATAATTGCTGAATACACTTGTTCCATTGACATTATACCATGGAAAACTATATAATTCCATAATTGAACTTAATTTTTTATATATGAAACTAATTATGAGGAGCTCACTATGTCATTAAGGTTAGAAGATTTAGGATTCACTTCCATTTCCGGTAAGGTCGTACTTCTTACCGGAGCAAGCAGCGGAATGGGAAGATGCGCGGCTGTTCTTCTCGCAAAGGCAGGTGTAAAATTGTGTCTTATGGCCCGACGAAAAGAGCGGCTGGATGAACTTTCGCAAGTAATTGAAAAAGAATCGAGTATGAAACCACTTACTTTTACAGGTGATGTGCGGGATGAACATGCGTGTAACGAATGCGTGGCTGCCTGTATCAACGAGTTTGGCAGGATTGATGTACTTATCAACAACGCCGGGGTCGGCTATCCTACCGATTTGGAAACTGTCGATACCGCAACCTACAAAGCTATGATGGAAACCAATGTCGATGGTGTTGTTTTCATGACTCGTGCCGCACTCCCCCAGCTCAAAAAGCAGAAAATAGGAGATATCATAATGATCTCCAGCCCTGCCGGTTGGCGCGCAAATCCGGTAGCGCCCCTTTACTGCAGTTCAAAATTTGCTCTCGAAGGATACACTGAAGGCCTTCGACTGCAGTTAAATCAACTACACGAAAAAGGGATTCATATTCGCGTTATTAATATTCTCCCCGGCGCTACAAACAGCGAATACTGGGGCGAGCGGAATGTCCCGAGAGAAAAGTTTATGACTTCGGAAGAAATGGGGTCCGTCATACTGCAGGCGGTCGCGACCAAAGAAACGGTACTTGTAAAGAATTACCAGGTAGAAGAGTTTCGTTTTTAAAGAATAATGGTTATTTTTCTTTCTTTTTTGCCTTTACGTTTCTAGGTCGCGTTTTCCCATAGGTGCCTCTCCAGATTTTTCCCTTACGAGAGCTTTTATCACCTTTTCCCATAACATCTCCTCCCTTATACTCCTTCAATAAGCTGTTCCGGTGTGACTATTTTTCCAAATTTCTCTTTGAGTTTCAACATGCCTTCGATTTGTTCTTTATACACCTCAAAGATCTTTTGTGGAACATTCTTCTCTTTTTTATACGATTCTTCCTGTATATCGATCCTGTCAATAATATTATCAACATAAAAAGAAAATTGCTTATCGTAAAGCTCTTTCGGATATTCTTTGTTTATTTCCTGGTCAAACAAGAGCTCGAGATCATCATATTTCGGTATAAATCCGATCGGTGTCTCTATTGCGTCCACATCTCCGTGGGCCCTCCGTTCGAGCCAGCCGAGCCAGACCCGCACATCCTTTTTCTCGCCGAGCAGTTTATCCTCTTCTTCTCCTCTCGCGCACGCTGTGAGAAAATAGTTCAATCCTGCTATAATCGGCCTTTGCTGCTCTTTAAAAGAGCTGCTGTTAAAAAATGCAAACTGGGCTTCCATATAATCACCGAGGGGCCCCGGTATAAACGGTTCATTCGCCCACGGCTGTCTTCTCACCCCCTTAGCACCTACTTCAGTGGCCGTTGCTGCTGAGACAATCGAAGCACCTAAGACCACCCCGTGGTCAGGGTTTTTTGCAACCCATACCGGCGGCATGGTATCACTGTCTCTCCCGCTGTAGGTTATTACTCGCACCGGCACCCCTGCCGAGCTTTCTCCCATTTCTCTGTTATAATTTTCGATTGCATCATTGGTGAGGGTACATCGGGCGTTTGGATGGGAGAGAGGAATTTCCTTTCCGTTTTCATCGGTCTTTCCTTCCCACCACTCACCTTGAAAATTGACACCTTTTTTCGGTGGCTCATCGCCGTCACCTATCCACCGGGGTACTCTGTTTTCATCGATAAGCACATTTGACCAAATTACCTCGGCCTTTTCGTTCCGCAGGCAATCCATGAGGTAGGGATCACCCTCCCAATTTACATCCTCGACAATTCCGAATATCCCCTTTTCAGGATTTATTGCACGCAGGGTGCCGTCATCCGCAATCCACAATTGGGCAAGGTCATCGCCGATAAAATCACTTCCTACCATTGCCGTTGTCGTTTTTCCGCATCCGCTCGGGGCCGCACCTGCTAAGTAGGTAGTCCGCCCTCCCGGTCCTTTTAATCCGGTAATAAACATATGTTCGGAGATTTCCTTCCCGACTTTGTAATACGTAGCGAGATCTACTGCGAAACGGTGATTTCCCTTCTTTAATAGGAGCGTATTCCCCGCGTATGTACAAAACATGCTGAAGGTAGTGAGCATGCTCCGGTCCATAAACACCCGCGCATTGGGCAGGTCCTCCGGTCTGTTCGGCCCTTCACTGTGTACATTCGTAAAAAAATACCCGGCCCTCTCTGCTTCTTCGTCAAATTGATCATAACAGTTTCTATACAGCAAGTTCGCACTGTGCATCACGTACTTTGAGCTGGTAATTTCCAAGGCAGGGATAGAAGCAGCCGCTCCTATAGGTCCTCTGCTGAAAAACCCTACGAGCAGCCTCTTTCCCTTCATGATGCCGGGCATGTGAGTTTTAATGTATACGAATGCATCATTGCGTAATATTGTTCTTGCTAAAACGCTCGTCTCTTCATTTTCATTTACGATATAAAAGGTGCGGTCAATTATTCGAGCCTGTTCCTGGGGAAGATCGAAATGGATCGTATGCCTGTTCATTGCAAGTTCTTCTTCTTCACCCTTCTCCAGACTCATACGCCGTACCGTCTCTTCATCAGCTTCGCTTCCGGTATTGATAAACACAGAGTCCGGCTCACACATCGATATTGCATTTGCTATTTGGATTAACGCCTTTTCATTTGTAATCTTTTCTATTTTCTCTAAATTGCTTTTGTCGAGTCTTTTCGAAAAGAGCTCTTTTGCTTCTTTTAGGTGCGAAATGCCTCCAATTTCCTTTAATATATCGATTCCTTGGTTCAGCTCCAACATACTGTTCTCCTTTTAAATGACGAGACTAATCATAATTGATATTGTAAACGTGGGTCAACAGTAGTAGTAAGGGCGGGTTATAGATTCTGAAGTTTTTGCTGCAATTCCTGAATTGATTCGTTTATCGTATTAGAAAGAGTATCGATATCGCCTGAATCGAGTGTGTTTTCATTACGTATTTTAGCTTCTAACTCGCGCGCGCAGTTTTCGAGCTGTCTCTGGTGTAGTGCTCCGCTTATATTGACTAATGAATGGAGTGCGTGTTCAATCCTCTCCTGCATTTCTTCCTTTTGGGATTCGGTGATAATGTGCAGTTTAGCAGGGATGTCGTGTAAAGCGATTGTAATCATCTCTTTTAGTGTATCTTCTTTTTTATTACTCGCAGAGTGGCCGGCATCCACATATTTGCTCAAGGCGGTAACTAATTTCATTTCGTTTATCGGTTTTGTGATGTAGTCGTCCATTCCCGCTTGGATTATTTTTTCCCGATCACCGGTGAGAGCATAGGCGGTGAGGGCGATTACCGGAGTATACGGCCGATTCTCTTCACTCTCTATTTTGCGAATTATCGAAACAGCTTCCATCCCATTCATGGTCGGCATCTGTATATCCATGAGGATGACGCTATATTCAAACGATTTGAATAGATTTACGGCTTCAGTACCGTTTGAAGCTACATCCACCGAATATCCTTTTGATTCGAGAAGATCCTGCAGATAAATCTGATTGATGGCATCGTCTTCCGCTAAAAGAATGGTATGTCCTGTATCTTTTTCTATTTCTTTATACGAGGTTCTTTCTTGTTCTTCCTGTTCGGCAACACAGAGAGGGACAGTAAACGTAAAGGTACTGCCTTCCTTGTGCTTTGAATTGACGGAAATGGTACCGTCCATCATTTCCGCAAGCTTTTTCGAAATTGCCAAGCCGAGGCCGGTCCCCTGGTACATTTTTGAGATAGAACTATCAAACTGACGAAAACTTTCAAAGAGAAGTGGAATTTTCTCTTCCGGAATTCCGATACCGGTATCCTGGACCTCGCAACTCAGCTGAACCATTGTGCCCTGTTCGCTTTGAGAAGATCCTTCTCGGCTAATGCGTATCTGCACCCACCCTTCTTCAGTAAACTTGACTGCATTGCTTACTAAGTTTGATACGATTTGGCGTATTTTTATCTGATCACCTTCGATAAACTCGGGAACATCCTCTGCGATTTTATGGGTAATAGAAACCCCTTTTTCTTCTGCTTTTATTGCATAAACGGTGGTGATGGTGTTGATCAGTTCATGAAAATTGAACCGAACTAGGTTCAATTCCATTTTGCCCGCTTCTATTTTGGAAAAATCGAGTATCTCCCCGATAAGGCTGTTCAGATAATGTGCAGCATCCATTATTAGTTTGGAGTACTGCTTCTGTTGTTCTGTTTTCGTATGTTTTGAAAGCAGACCGGCAAGTCCGACGATACCGCTCATGGGAGTGCGGATCTCATGACTCAAGTTGGCAAGAAACTCACTCTTGGCTCTGTTCGCATCTTCTGCCGACTCTTTTGCCCGAAATAATTCCCGGTTCATCGTTTGAAGACGGTCTGTCATCGTATTGAACGCTGTGGCTAAAATTCCTGTATCATCCTGGGAGAGGACCGGTGCACGCACATCCACTGCACCCGAGGCTATCTTTTGGGCAGCTTTGGTAATTTCGGTAATCGGCTTTGATATATTCTGGGCAAGTAATACCACCGGAATACTCAATCCGAGGATGAGGATAAGAGAGATATAGATGCTGAGCATAAAATTATTGACGACCGGGTGCAGCGCTTCCCGCCGTTCGATTTCTAATATCATGGCAACATCAAACTCTTCGATCCACCTATACACGCCGTAGACAGGTACGGTTCTGTAGTTTTTATACGAACCGGAGCCGTCCTTGCCGCTTACGGCGGTGTTTATGCCTTCCGAATGAATACCCCGCGGGAAGGGATCGGTCCCGAACTGCTTCGAAGAAACCAAAGTATTATAACGGTCCACAAGATAAATCTCGCCGGATTTGCCCATTCCGGTAGGTTTCTTTATTACTTTATCCATTTCTTCGAGATTGAGATGTACCGCGAGAACGCTGTGGGCACGCTCTCCATTGATTTTAAGGGGAGCGGATATCGTCATTGTCGGTTTTGAATCTTGAGGGGAAGGATAAACTCCCTGAATATAGAGAGTGTTGAGACCCCGTACAAAATAACTGCTTTGGACCCTGTATTCGTCCTCCCGCGGTGTATCGGTAGATGCGATTATTTTTCCTCCCGGGTTCCGGAGAATCAGAATATCTCTGATACCCCTCTTATTCTGCTTTACCGTATATAACAATGTTTTTACCTGTTGATATTGCCGTGCCGGGACCGCGCTGCCTGCTCCATGCGATATGGAAAGCAGGTGAGATCCTTCTTTTATCTGCTCCATTTGTGACAGCAAAACAACGTCTTGTTTTTGTTCCGCGACCCAGCGATGCAGTGCGTCACTTTTCTGTTCAGCAATCGCAATCAACCGGTCCATTACTGATTTTTTCGCGGCACCGACTGAATGAAAATAACCGATAAAAACAATTGAAATGACTACGATAATGAGAAGAATATAGAAGTTAACGATGATTTTTTGTTTTAAACTCGTTTTCATGGTTGTATCGTTTTATAAAATGCAGCTTCCCCGTCCCGGTACTGCAGTATGACTGCACTTTTTTGAGGGTCTCCCTGCTTATCGAAACGCATCTTACCCGTCAACCCGTCGAATTCCTTTATCTCGTTGAGCCCTTTACAAATATCGGCAGAATCAACTGATTTCATCTCGTTTGCAGCTGAAAAAAGAAGATTCAAAGCGTCGCAAGTAAGAGCGATTAATGGGCTTGGTTCATCTCCGTATTCTGCTTCATACCGTGCAACAAAAGACTGGACTTGTTCGCTCGGGTCCTTAGCTGAGAAATGTGTGCTGAAAAAAGCCCCGTCATACAGCAACATATCCTCCCTATTCGGAGTACTCATTGAATCACTTCCGAGGATAACCGCACCCGGTACATATTCTTTGAGAACCGGAATCTGCAGTCTCAGGTCGGGGTTGTAATTGGGCAGAAACACCACTTCCGGATTTTCCGCTGCAATTCGCTTGATATGTGGCATAAAATTGACAGTTCCTGTCGTATATGTTTCCGCTATAGCGATTTCACCACCGAGCTTAGAAAATGTATCTGAAAAAAAGTCAGAAATTGTCTTGTTGTAAACACTCGCAATATCGTAGAGAATGGCCGCTCTTCGTTTACCGAGATCATCAAATACAAAATGGGCCAATAATTTTCCCTGGAAATCATCAGTAAAAGAGATGCGAAAGACACACGGTTTATCTATTGTTACATCAGGATGTGTCGCGCTCGAGGTAATGAGGGGGACACCCGCTTCATGTGTTACCCGTGCTACCGGAATAGCATTTCTGCTGAGGGGCAATCCCACAATTGCTGCAACTTTTTCCTGGTTTATCAATTCATGGGCAATAGCAACCGATTTTTCGATCTCATCTTCATTGTCTCGTATAACTAATTCAACTTTCCGCTTGGTCTCTCCAGCCTGTAAGCCCCCATCTTCATTACAACGCTGTACCGTATACTCGACACCGTTTAAGGAGAGTTTCATTGTTTTTGCATTTTCTCCGCTCAAAGGAGCGATGTATCCGATCTTGACCACCTCTTCTTCTGTCTGTTCGGTACACGATGAGAAAAGTATTGCTGCAAATACAAGCATTAGTGTTATGTTTTTCATACTTTTTAGTTAAGGCACGATTTTAAACAACTGTGATGTACCGGAACTTATTTTTACAACAATAACTTTCTTTTCCGGGTCTCCCCCGTTTCTGTAGTGGAATTGACCGGTTGCACCATTGAAACTATGTATTGAATCAATTTCGTTCTTTATAGACTCAGGGGTCAGTTTTTCCGCCTGCTCGACCGCTTTAAAGATAAACCTGTACGCATCATAGGTGTTCAGGAAAACATCATCCGGCATTTTATCGTATTTTTCCCTATAAACCTTACTGATTTGACGGGCAATTTCGTTAGCCACGTTAGGGTGCCAGTGGCAGGTGAGATATGTCCCCTCGAACTCGGCCATACCGGAGAATTGTTCTTCGCTCCAGCCGTCTCCACCTAAAAAAACAGCATCGATTTCCAGATTCTTTGCAGCGGGGACCTGCTTTTGAACATCAACAGTAAAATTGGGTAAATAAACAGCCTCCGGCCTGCTTTTTTTTATCTCCTGCAGCTGAGAAGTAAAATCTTGTGAGGTATCATACGTATATGTCTTTTCGGAGACTATTGATCCGCCGTTCATCTCAATGAACCGCATGAAATTTTCAGCAAGCCCTTTGCTGTACTCATCGGAAATATTGTAGAGAACCGCAAAGGTATTCAGATTCAGGTCATTGAGTGCGAATCTGGCCATTGCTTTCGCCTGGGAGGAATCCGTAAACGGAATTCTGTAGACATATTCTTTTCCCTTCGTTGTTTTCACGTTCGTTGACATAGGAGCGAACATGACTACACCGGCTTCATCCGCTAATGAAGCGACCGGTATCGCGTTGCTGCTGAACTGAGGTCCGACAAAGGCAACAACATCATGCTTATAGATAACGTTTCGTGCCGCCTCCATCGAATCTTCCGGAGTGCCTTTGTCATCCGCTTTAATGAGTTCAACGGGTATCGTTTCTTTGCCCCGCGGGATTCCTCCTGAACGGTTTATCTCTTCTACAGCCATCTCCGCGGCCCGGTTCATCTCCATACCTTCGGGCGGATCGCCGCCGCTCAATGTGGCAATGAGTCCAATTTTTACAATCTCATTTTCATTCTTGTTTTCAAAGCAGCTTATAAATATAAGAGAAAAAGTAACGATAAGTGAAAGAAGTAGTATACTGCTT
The DNA here is from genome assembly GCA_964557375.1 of uncultured Spirochaetales bacterium. GTDB lineage: Bacteria > Spirochaetota > Spirochaetia > SPDA01 > CAZJBZ01 > CAZKZZ01. The sequence continues at coordinate 14,510 of CAZKZZ010000015.1, forward strand.
CTATTGCTGTTCATCTTACTCGCTCTATGGTATGGTACAAATAGGGAGAAGTCAATACAAAGGACAAGGTATGAACGGTAACGAACGAGTTATGAACGCAATGAAACACAAAAAATCGGACCGGGTTCCTGTATTCTGCCAACTGGCTTTGGGACACTATATGCTCAATACCCCCTATAAACCGCATCTTATCTGGTATTCATCCGCGGCGTTTTCCGATGCACTCGTAACACTCGCCGAACGTTATCAATTTGACGGAATTTTGGTTAATCTTCCCGGCAGACAGCCGGACTGGCAGGACCACATCGATTCAATTACGACCGCTGACAATGAAACAAAAATCGTGTGGAAAAACGGAGATTACAGCATCTGCCCCCACAACGATAATGCTCATTACTTTACCGAAAAGCACCTGCCCACGATTGATGAAGTAGACCCGAAAAAATTGTTCTACATCGAGCCCCACGACATTTCAGAAGTAACATATCCCTATTACTACGGGTTCGATACCACTCCCCGCCCGTTACATGAAGATTTTTTCCCGGATTATGTCTTCTCCTCGTTCGATGCTGTAGCTGAGAAAAGCGGGAAAACATATCATGTGAGCGGCGAGATTTTCTCACCGTTTTCTCAATTGATGGAGCTATTCGGATATACGGATGCATTGGTAGGCCTTGTACAACAGCCTGATAAGATAAAAGCAGTATTGGAACGGTTTGCCGAAGGGGCGGCAACCTACGGATATCTACAATCGTTTCATGGAATAGATGCACTTCTCGTTTCTTCAGCCTTTGCCGGGGGCGGATTCATCTCTACGGAACATTACCGGGAGTTTGTACTGCCGTATGAAAAAAAAGTTGTGGACTATATTCATGAGAATACAAATCTTCCGATATACGTACACACCTGCGGGGCAATCGGGGAGCGAATCGATTTAATGATCGAGGCAGGTTATGATGGTGTGGACACGATGGACCCTCCTCCATTGGGAAATACCGATATCGCCGAAGTAAAAAGAAATTATGGAGACACGCTTTTTCTAAAGGGTAATGTCGATCCTGTTAATGTGCTGCTGCAGGGGAGTGTAGAAGACGTGTACAAAAAAGCTTGTTATCTGGTGAATACGGCAGGAAAAGATGGAGGGTACATTCTCTCTTCAGCCTGTTCGGTAGCCCCTTCGGTAACACCTGAAAATATCTACCAACTCTATCAGGCGAGTATCGATAATCCGTATTAGAAGAGCCGTCTCAACGCTGAAATGTAATCATTCGGCGGGACTCTTTTAGTTTGAGAATTCTGTACAATCCGCGGTCAATCTCTTCTTCGCTTATCCGCCCTTCCCTTACCATTTGTACGGTCATATCCCTCAGTTCCATGACATCAAACTGCTGATCGACGAGAATGAGGTCTATTCCCGCCTTAAAACACTGCAGAAGGGCCGTTTCAACATCGAATTCTTTGGTAATAGCCCCCATAGAAAATGCATCGGTCATCACGATCCCCTCAAATCCCATCTCCTCTCGTAGTATTCTCCGGACAAAAAGAGGCGAGAGCGTTGCCGGATAGGTATCGTCTATTTCCGGATAGAGTATGTGGGCGGTCATCACCGCTTCGACACCGCAGTCTACAGCTTCCTTGAATGGGACTAGGTCCCGTTTGATCATCTCGGAGACCGTCGTGTCTACCACCGGCAGATATCCGTGGGAATCAACTGTCGTAACACCATGGCCGGGAAAATGTTTTGCAACAGAGATGATACCGGCCTCTCGGGCCCCTTCGATGTAGAATTTGCCCAGCTTTGCAACGAGATGCGGATCGCTGCCCATGGCCCTGTCACCAATGATCGTATCGTCCGGTTTGTCGTAGAGGTCGAGTACAGGAGCAAGGTTCATGTTACACCCCAAATGCATCAGTTCCTTTCCGATGATATACCCGACCGACCATGCAATTTGCGGATCTTTGTACTTACCCCAGTGAAACGCGGCAGGCATCTGAAACATTTCCGGATAGCGGAACGCGGCTACCCTGCCCCCTTCCTGGTCAACAGCAATGAACAGTTCCTGGGGAGGATTATTCTTGCTCGCGACCTGCTGGGCCTGCTCCACGAGTGTTTTAAAATCTTGCGGCTTATCGAAATTACGCCATTTATAGATAATAAAACCTGAAACCATGCCTTCAGTAATGAGTTTTTCTGTCTGTTCATCTACTTCATTGCCGGGTATCCATGCCAGAAATCGCTGTCCTACTTTCTGCTCGAGCGGCATGTATTCGACGATCTTTTCGATTGAATCGTAGACGATTCTCGCTGCTGTGAGCTCTTCTTCTTTACCGGTCATCTTCTTGGCCGTTTTCTCCTGCTTGACCGTAGAGCTGTTTTTCTGTTCATCATCCTTTTGAACATGTTCATCTTTTGTATTCTCTTCTTTCTGCTGCTGCGGGACCTGCTGCGATGTGCATCCTGCCAGGATGAGAGATAGCGCGATAAAAGATGTTATTAGAATTCTCTTATAATTCACCGGGTAATTGAATAATAGCCATTAATATCTACCGCCCCTTTATTCAATGAAATAAGGGGCGGCACTTTTGCTTTTCGTAATACGTTAGTCGATTTTTGTGATCTTTAGATCATCGAAACTAACGGAAAGACTGTTTGTACGCAGTGAAAAATAGTTCCCATTACCGGGTGCGTCACCGAGGTTGAACACGTAGTAATAGTTGGAAACCGTTGGGTCGTACACTTTGACTTCTCCGGAATCACCATCAACAATGATTTTTGCAGGTACTTTTACATCGGCATTTTCCGCTTTCAGTACCGATACAGGCAAACCGACGTCGTATTTTTCCATAATGTGCATAGTGGAGTGGTCGTTGCTCTTGTACACCTGTGCTCGGAATCCGGGCATACCGTAGGTAGCATCTTCATCATAGTTGATCCAGAGCAAGTAAGAGCCGTCTACTCCCCAGGCTCTGCCGTTGTGCATGGAATCGGCAAAAACATGCATGCCGAAACCGCCCATTCTGTCTTCGATTCCACCCTTCTCGTACCTTACGTTGAATTCGTACTGCATTTTTCCGTATTGAGGAACTCGGAAATGAATTGTGGCGATTGATTCTTCAGTATCCTGCTGATACAAACGTCCACCCTGAATGTCCCATGAACCGGATACTTCTGTTCCGCCGGTTCTCGATGAGAAACTCTGCGTCATTGATTGCGCGGTGATCAGCATTACAGGAAGTGTGATCAGCAGTAAAAGAATTGTTAAGCGTCTCATAAAAAATCCTCCTCGAGTTTGTGACTGAATTCTTTCCTACAAACAGACTGTTGTCAAGAAAAAAAAGTTATTTCTTCATTAAAAAGTTATGGTCAAGGGTTTCTCCTGAAAAAAACCTGTTATTTCAGAAAAACCTGAGCTTTAATACCCCTCTCGAGTACCGGTTTCTCCGGTAACGATAGCAACTCCGGAGCTTGCACCGAGCCTGGTTGCGCCTGCTTCGATCATAGCGACAGCGTCTTCATACGTTTTTATGCCGCCTGCGGCCTTAATACCCATTTCGGGACCGACAGTCTCCCGCATAAGTCGTACATCCTCAATTGTTGCTCCGCCTTTGGCAAAGCCTGTGGATGTTTTTACAAAATCGGCTCCACAGCCCTTAGCAAGCTTGCACGCTTCCACCTTCTCTTCGTCTGTTAACAAGGCAGTTTCAATGATAACCTTGACCACCGCTTTCGGATGCGCTACGTTTACCACACCTAAAATATCTTTCTCAACTAATTCATTAATTCCGGATTTAAAATGCCCCACATCGATTACCATATCTATCTCATTGGCACCATTGTGTAACGCACGCTCGGTTTCGAACCGTTTTGTCTCGGAATCTGTAGCGCCGAGAGGAAAACCGATTACTGTACACACATTGACCGGACTGTCTGAAAGGCGGCGTGCACAGAAACGGACCCAGGTCGGATTAATACAGACCGAATGAAAGTGGTATGTTTGTGCTTCTTCACAGAGTTGTCCGATCTGTGCTTCTATGGCGTCCTGCTTCAACAGCGTGTGATCAATATATGCGGCAAGTTGGTTTTGATCTCGCATCCTCGTATTCCTCCCTCTCACATACTACTTTATACTTATTCGGTATTGAATTTCAACAGTACGACATTTACGGGCACAGATTTATACGGTCATTGCAGCACATCTTCGAGGGAAGTATGCTCGAGGTCGAAAGCCGCGGCCACACCCGGGTGAATACATTTTCCGTCGTAGGTATTTATCCCCTTTTTGAGCGGGGACGAGTCTTTCACGGCTTCTTCGAGGCCATTATCAGCGATGAGAAGACCGAAAGGCAGCGTCGTACTGGTCAAAGCCTGAGTAGAAGAGAGAGCAACAGCGCCGGGCATATTTGCCACGCAGTAATGGACTACATCGTCGATAACAAAGACCGGATCATCGTGAGAAGTGGGCCGGGAAGTCTCAACACAGCCTCCCTGGTCTACCGCAACATCGACAATGACCGCCCCCCTCTTCATAAGCGGAAGATGTTCCCGTTTAATGATCCGCGGCGCTTTGGCCCCTGTTATAAGTACTGCTCCGATAACGAGATCACTTTCCTTCAACACCTTCTCGATATTTGAGCTCGTACTGTAGAGGGTCGTGATGTGTGTAGAAAAGATGTCGTCGAGGTAGGCGAGCCGGTCGGCATCGATATCGAGAACGGTAACATCCGCACCTACACCCACAGCTATTTTACACGCATTGGTACCGACCACTCCGCCCCCGATAATGGCCACTTTACCCCGGGGAACACCGGGTACGCCGCCTAAAAGTATACCCCGCCCGCCGAATGTTTTTTCGAGATATTTTGCTCCTTCCTGTACGGACAATCTCCCTGCAATCTCACTCATCGGTTTGAGACAGGGCAGCGCGCCCTCATCCGTTTCAATGGTCTCGTACGCTACACCCTTTACCCGCTTTTCGAGCAGGGCATCAGTAAGCTCTTTAGAAGCGGCAAGATGAAGGTAGGTGTACAGAATGTGGTTTTCTCGAAACAACGGATACTCTTCCGGGAGCGGCTCTTTTACTTTTACGATCATCTCGGCGCGGTCGAATATCTCTTTTTTGTTTTTGATAATTGAAGCGCCCGAATGCCTATATTCATCATCGGAAAACCCGGTTGCTTTACCGGCCCCGGTTTCCACGAGAACCTCATGGCCGTGCTGTGTGTAGGTAGCAACACATGCGGGAGTGAGGCCCACTCTGTACTCATGCCGTTTGATCTCTTTGGCGGTTCCGATAATCATACTATTCCTCCCGGAGTCAATTGGTAATGTGGATTACCGAAGGGGATTTCCCGATGTAGTAGGGCATCGTCATTCCGGCATTCGCGTTGATGTACGTAGGATCACAGACAGTATATCTCTCTCCCTCCCACATCAAAGCATCACCTTTTACCGGTTCCGTAAACCGGACTGCAGTAGCGATATGTCCCGGATAATCGAGACCGATTACCTTTAACCCGAGCAGTTCCCGCACAAGATAGGCAAAGAGAATTGACCGGTCCTCACAATCAGAATAGGGGTAATACAGTGTCTCTTCGATAAAAAGCGGTTTTTCTCTTCCGAACTGCTGGTCATCGGTTTTGTACTCGAATGCGGTCTGGACGAAACGGAGGAGAATATTTACCGCTTCGAGCTCCCTTTTGTCCTCGATGATGAGTCGGAGACTATCAAACAGGGATGTACGGGCCACGGTAGATGCAGGTGTGCGGAAATAGAGGGGAATTTCCGTTTGCGGAAAATACTCGGCAAATACGATGAGGCTTTTGTCCACCTGCAGGACCACCTCGTATTCAACTCCTTCGTAGCGAAACGTCACCCTTCTCGTATGGACGTCAGCCGAAAGCTTCGGAATTGCTTTCAAATCCATGGTGATGGGCTTCAAATTCTCTGGGTAATCGCCTTCATAGGTATAGAAACTGGAAATATGGGTGGCCGGGTCGGAACCTCTAAAAAGATAATAGTAGGGGCTGGAGCTGCTGAAATAAAAATAGAGAATATTGTAGAGTTTATTTCTCACCGGCACCATGAGATATACGTGGTTATCGGCATAACAGACCCGGCAATCATATCCGGATTTAATAAGCAGAAACCAGGTAATGAGCGAACTTTTATTTCTGTCTCCTCGAGCAAGTGTAGATGAGACCTTATTTATTAATTGGAAATACCCCCAGTCGTTGAGAGTAAATAAATTTTTATATTCTTTGAGATTAGAAAGAAGTGTCGTCCCGCCCCACTCGGCCATTTCCACCCATGCAGTATTGAATTTTTTATTTGTCAGGGGGGGAGAAAAATCGAGTACAATTTGCTTATCGTAACCGAGGGACACTTCGTTTCCGTACAGTACAACTTCGGCAGTGTATCGACCCCCCATTACTTCTACGGGCTGCTCTGTAGAGATGGGCTTCTCTGCCTTCTCCGGTTTGGTCACATTGATCGTCTCATGTTCTAAGTCACTAAACTCGGCACGTCTGTCACTTGTACTGCTTACCGGGGCTTGGGGAATCTCCGGCGGTTTCGGATTCGGGTCATGAACCATTCCCCTATAAGATTGGAACTGCTTCCACTCCTCCTCGAGAAAGCGGGCAAAAGCCCTATCTTCTTCTTCCAAATAAGACTTGAATTGCTGTTCCTGTTCCCGTTTCCATTCTTCGAAACTCTGCTGTGCGTAGAGTGATACGGCAGAGAGAAAAAACACCATTATGAAACAGATAACAGTCGTTCTCACCAGTTTAATCATTCCCCAACCTCCCGTACAGATATGCTTTGTTTGTATTATAAATGAAATACATGCACATTGCCAGATATGACAGCACGTGGTACTGTAACCGTTAAACGTATGAACATATTAATAACCAACGACGACGGCGTAACAAGTGAAGGCATAAAAACTCTTCAGAAAGAATTGTCTGAAGACCATGATGTGTGGGTACTCGCACCCGAGAGTGATAGAAGCGGCAGTTCCCACTGTATTACACTGAACGGACCGGTAAAGATTAAACAGCATGATGAGAGGGTATTCAGCGCCTCAGGTACACCGGTTGACTGCGTTCTCCTCTCCATGCTTGGGGCACTCCCCGTAACACCGGATGCAGTAATTTCCGGCATAAACCTCGGGCCTAATCTCGGTTCCGACATTACCTTTTCCGGGACGACTGCAGGTGCGCGGCAGGGGACCATCATGGAAAAGCCCTCGATTGCAGTTTCCTTAGGCTCATACACTCCGCCTTTCCACTGTGCTACTGCTGCACGGTTTGTTCGTAATAATTTGGACACATTAATCTCGCTCTGGGACAAAAATCATTTTATCAATATTAACGTGCCCAATGTCGAAGCGGTCCCGGAGAAAGTCGAGATAACCACTCTCTCCAATCCCCGCTACGAAAGCACACTACACAGCTTCACATCTCCGAAAGGAGAAGGTTTTTACTTTTTCCGGGGGTTCCCGAAAGAAATACAACCGGAACCGGGTACGGATATGCACGCGGTTTTGCACGGAATTATCTCGATCTCGCCAATTTTTCTTCTCCCGGTATTGTACGATCATGAAGGTAAGTATAGACCGGAGCTGTTCAGGTAAGGGACTGTATATGTTTGGAATTGATGCAGGCGGAACGTTCATTAAATACGGTTCTCCCGAAGAATCGTTTCATATGGAACCGCTTCCGTATGAAAAATCTCATATAGAGAAACTTTTTCAACGGCATAGTCCGCCTTATCTCGCAACAGGGGCAGGTGCGGAGACCATCGCCAACTGGTTCCCGGAGATAGAAATAACTATTGTATCGGAACTGCTGGCCACCGGGCTTGGAGGTGCGCATCTGGCCGATGTAGATAAATGCATCGTCATCAATATCGGATCAGGCACGCCTGTGCTCTTTGCAGACCGTACTTCGAAAAACGTTGCACACATTACAGGGACCGGTCTGGGTTCGGCTTCATTGGCAGGCCTCTCTTATTATATGACCGGAATCGGGGATTTGGGAGAAATCGAAGAAGCCGCTTTAAGCGGCGACCCGAACCGGGTCAACCTCTTGGTCCGGGATGTGTATAAAAACACCGACTTGATCGACCTTCCCGGCGATATTACCGCCTCCAATTTCGGGAAATATCAAGACTGGCGGCATCTTTCGGAGGAGGAAAAACCGAATAATCATGATCTTTTGGCGGGACTTCATAGAATGGTCGGAGAAACGATTGCCGTCATCGTCAATGCCGTGAGAGGACAGTTTTCAGAGGAAGAACTCCCGGTCGTAATAACCGGTGGGGGAACGCTCAATAAGGCCTTAGTCGAAAATCTCGAATACAGTTTTTCGTTTTTCAAGCAGCCTTATATGGTTCCTGAACAAGCCGTGTACAGTACGTTGTACGGTCTATTCGTGGTTACAAATGACCGACAGTAGCTTCCATTTTTCGGTACAGTTGGTTGAGCATTTCGTCGAGAGGAAAAGGATCGGATACTGAAGGTGTGCATCCCTTTTCACTCCTCCCGTCGCTCAAGTTCTCGTTCCCCACAACCCGTTCGATTTCATCTTTATCCGCTCCACCGTCGATTACCCGGTTGATCGTCTCTGCTATCGGTATTGCTTTCGAGAGAGCACGGTTGTAACAATCGAGGAATGAATCGTTTTTTTTCTCAGAGGGTCTACACGGATCGATCCATGAAGCTTTCCTCTTATTGAGAAAATCTATCTCATCGGGGATGGTCTCCGGATAAAAGAGTGCCAGTACCCTTGTCGAGCTTTCATTTCTCTTCTCCCGCTTGAAAGCCTCGATTTTATTATCCTTTCTGTGGGGATCGGTCATGCGGATAAAAAAAAGAGCATCTTTGACTGCGTTTCGAAAGCTTTCTTTCGAAATGGGAGATTTTTTGCTCCGCGGGTAGGTTTTTTCTATTGCATCTACTGCAATTTCTACGATCTCATCCGGCAGTTCTTCGAGACTAAATTTTTGAGAATACCCGTACTCTTCTACCGTAATTCCCCGAATCTCTTCGAGGAGGAGCACGTCGATGATCCGCTCTAAAAACGGATGGGCCCGTTGATATTTCATCGATTCTCTATTAAACGGTTCTACCCATCCGGAGTGATAGATAATATAAGGGTGTGTTTCTCTATCCAACAGTGCATGGGTGGCAAATCCGAGGATAAACGCGCGAATCGCACCGTTTTCGAGGAACGAACGGCTCTCAGCCGAGGAGACCATTCGCGTGATGAGCTTTCCGTAGTTCTTCTTGTGGATTCTTCTGCCGTAGAAATAAGCAGAAGGTTGTGTTCTTTGATTGTGATAAAAGATGTCGGGGCCCTGAGCAGCCAGTGCGATAATCCGGCTGTTCGTATTATAGCGCATATCTCCTAGGACCTCCTGCAAAACATCTTCTGCAAAAAGTTGATGTGCTATTTGGGAAGGCATCGAATTATGAATCTAATCCTGCCAATAGATGTATGGCATATTTGTCTGTATCGTTCTTGTCTGCTGATTGTCATCTTGATATGTGATGATGGTAATTCCATTTTCATGAGTAATGTTGATCAACCCCTGAAGCGTGTAGAGTATGTTCCCTTGATAATCGTATATATTTACCTTACCCTTCATCAAAACCTCCGTGTAACATCTTCATACTTCATTATACATGGAATAACTTTCTTGAAAAAGCATTTGTTTTTTCATCAAACCCATGATATTTTATTCTCTATAACTAAAGGATATTCTATGAGACGTATACTTTTCTTCAGTATTATACTCGGCATCGGGGGTATTATCCTCGGATATCTTCTTTTTGGCAAGGTGGCCGGTGAATACATTCAGATTAAAAGTCTTTTTTCTTCACCGGATAATTTTTTCGAAGATATTACCCGCACGATTGCCGGTATTTCGGAGATAAGAACAAAAATTCTGATTACCGGCGGCGGCGGGGTCGTACTCGGCCTCCTTATCGGACTCTTTTTCAAAAAGAGGTAAGTACTGCCTCAAACCTTGTTACAGCGAGAAGCAGCCGAGCAGAGCTCGAGGTCTTACCTTCTGTAGACCCAAAACAACTAACCCAGGAGGTATACTATGCAGTTTCCATTCCGGCCCAACCCCGCCTGTCAATATCATGCTCAGGTCCCACTCGGCAAGAGGTGGTATCGCCCCTTCGGCCCTTATTTCACCAAACTCCACGGGAGACTCCCCCGCTACCGCTGTAACAAGGTTTGAGGCAGTAACAAAAGTTTAAGAATCACGCTCCACGATTCTTCGTAAGAAGGTAATCAATACATCCAGTGCTTTGGTATTGTACCCCCCTTCAGGTATTATAAGATCGGCATACGCCTTCGTCGGTTCTACAAACTGATAATGACCGGGGCGGACATACTCATAATACTGAGTGATAACCGAATCGAGTGTACGGCCCCGTTCAACAATGTCTCTTTTCAGCCTTCTGATAAATCGGATATCGTCAGGTGTGTCGACGTATATTTTGAGATCAAGCAGTTCTCGGATTTCCGGGTCAAAAAAAATTATTATCCCTTCGAAAATGATCAGCGGCTTCGGTTCTACTGCAACCGTTTCCGTTTTTCTACAGTGATTGACGAAATCGTACTGGGGTTTCTCAATTGCATTATTCTGTTTGAGTGCTTGAAGATGGGTTATGATCAGCTCGTTATCGAAAGCATCCGGATGATCAAAATTAAATGCAGTTATGTTTGCATTACTCATATGTTGGGCGGATTTATAATAACTGTCCTGGGCAATAAAGACGAAATCTTGTACAACTTCAGAGATTTTCGTAACAATGGTTGTTTTGCCCGAGCCTGAGCCGCCTGAGATTCCAATAATGGTGGGATTATTCATGTTTAAATCAAATCCCTCAGGTCGTCCATAACCTTCAGTTTTCTGAGCTTTCCGATTGCTTTCTCCTGAATCTGGCGCACTCGTTCTCTGGTGATGCCGAGCAGTCTGCCCGTCTCCTGAAGGGTACAGGGGCCTTCACCGTTTAATCCGAACCGAAGCTGGATTATTTTCATCTCCCGCTCCGTCAATCTGTGGAGTACACATTCGATAGTATCTTGAAGAGTGAGCTGGAAAACGAGCTCGAACGGCCCCGCGGAGTATTCGTCCTTTATCAAGTCCGACAATTTCGTAGAGTTTTCATCATCCACCGTAGTATCGAGTGAGGTGGTATCTTGCGAAATTTTCATTATTTCTTTGACTTTTTCTACAGAGAGGTTCATCTTCTCGGCAACTTCATTCGCTTTGGGGTCCCTTCCTAACTCCTGAGTCAACTGTTTTGCGGTATAGTAGCACTTTTTTATTGTATTGAGCATGTGAACAGGAATGCGGATTACCCGGCCCTTATCCGCTAAAGACTTGATAATGGCCTGCCGGATCCACCATGTACCGTACGTCGAAAACCGACACCCTTTGGTGTAGTCAAACCGTTCTACCGCCTCGATAAGGCCGATATTCCCTTCGTCAATCATGTCTAAAAGGCTCATACCCCGATGCTGATATTTCTTAGCTATCGAGACGACGAGACGCAAATTGGAATTGATCATCTTGTTCTTATAATACCCGAGTTCTTTGTCGGTTTGCAGTTTCTGCCGTTTGTATTCCGGTTCGGTTATCTCTTGGTTCTCATATGTTCGGTGCAGTTCCTGTTGACGAATGCGCAAATTATTGATTTTTTCTCCAACTTGCTGTTCTTCTTCGGCGGTCAGCAGCGGATATCGTGATATCTGTTTTAAATAAAGTGTAAGCGGGTCTTTATCATGAACGTCTTCATCCCAGGCAGCGTAGTCGACATTAAGTGATCGGTGCGTGTGTTCTTTTCTTTTGCGGGTCTTATTCGAGTAGCTACCGTCATTCATAATGTTAAACTATATAGGAAAATAAGAATACGATAAAACCTCTCTTCTGTCAATGATAATAGTAATCAAATTCGCGGAGCTTTTTCAGGATCTACCGGTTTCCCGTCTTTGAATACGGTAAAAAAGAGGACCGGCTTCTCTCCATGAGGGTGGATACCGAGTGTTCCAATTTCCATACCGGGATTTACCGTTTCCCCAACCGCGACTTTTGTTTTTTCATTTCCCCCGTAAACATAGATGAATCTGTCCGGAGATTGAATGAGAATAACATTACCGAATCCACGATAGGGCCCCACCCATACAACTTCTCCGGAAGATATTGAGACTACAGGGTCGCCCCTCTCGCCTTCTATTTGCGTACCCGACAATTTCCCTTCGTACGGATGTATCTCCCCGTTTACCGGCCAAAAAAGTTCCCGCTGCATATCGAGTTCCCGGTCCGCGGCCCTGTCATTTTCGGTTTGGGGAGAGGCAACGTTCGATTTCGTCGGAACCTCCTGCTCGGCAGCACCTGGATCTTCCTCTCCCGGCGCATTGCCGGTATCGGGATAACCGTTATTCGAAGAGTCTGCCTGGAGAGACTCGGTTCGCGAAGACTCGGTTTGGGAAGATTCGGTTCGAGCTGAATCACCTGAGGATGCTGCTGATGCCGTTCGAACGGGCCCCTCCCGGGGAAGAAGAATGATATCTTCGACTTTCAAGACATACCCTTCGTCTAGATCGTTTAACCGTAGTAGTTTATCTACTGTGGTATTGTGTTTCCGGGCGATACCGTAGAGCGTGTCCCCCGGTTTTACAAGATATGAGTGAGGAATGATAATTTTTTGCCCGACCTTAAGCGTTGTCGGATCATCAATATTATTAGCGGTTAGAATTGCTTCAACCGTTACATTATACTGTCTGGAGAGTCGGTATAACGTTTCGTTTTTTTGTAAGGTGTGAACCTGCTGTTCACCGAAGGAGGCGGTAGCGAATAAAAATAGTGTGGCAAAGATTGTTGCGAGCGCTTTCATGGTTCACTCTTAATAGTCGGTTTTCAGTTCCAAAAACTAAAGGAGCCTACGGAAAAAGTGGATATTACTCATAATATATCACATTTCCATACTCTATCCACAATTCTCTTGCCATGGTGATACAAAATGCAATACTCTGATAGCACTATGATTATCAAAGCTGCTACGGTCCAATTTCACCACGCTCCCGGGGAGAAAGCTGCCAATCTAGACCGGATGTATTCTTTTTGCAGAGAAGCTGCTGAAAAAGGAATACAGCTCCTTATTTTTCCTGAAATGTGCATTACCGGATATTGGCACATTCGAAAGCTTTCACGGCCGGAAATCGAGAAACTTGGCGAACCCATCGAATCTGGTCCTTCTGTTGAGAAGATCAGGAAGTGGGCAGCTGACCTCTCTCTGATCATCGGGGCAGGACTTATAGAACAGGCATCTGACGGCTCTCTTTACAACTGTTATGTCGTTGCACTTCCCGACGGCTCCCTCCAGTATCACCGGAAGCTCCACTGTTTTATAAGCGAACACATGAAAAGCGGAAACAGGTATACCGTTTTCCCTACACATTTAGGAGTAACGCTCGGGGTGCTCACCTGCTACGATAATAACTTGGTAGAAAACTGCCGGATTACAGCTCTATTAGGGGCTGATATACTGCTTGCTCCGCATCAAACCGGCGGATGCATTACAAAGAGCCCCCATGCAATGGGCGGAATCGATCTTAAGCTGTGGGAACGCAGACGGGAAGACCCCGAGGCGATAGAGGCAGAGTTCAAAGGTCCGAAAGGAAGAGAATGGCTGATGCGCTGGCTCCCCGCACGGGCCCACGATAACGGCATGTTTCTGCTTTTCAGCAACGGGGTCGGTGTTGATGATGATGAAGTGCGCACCGGTAATGCAATGATTATCGATTGTTATGGAAGAATTATCGCGGAAACGTGGAAAGCCGAGGATGTTATGGTCACCGGGGAACTCGATACAGATCTGCTGGAGATGAGTACCGGCCGAAGGTGGATTCGGGGGAGACGCCCCGAACTCTATGGAAAAATTACCGAAAAAACAGGGAAAGAACTCGACCCGAGAACGGCCCGGTTTTCGTAGCGGTTTTTGTCACTGGTAACAGTTCCTATGTACAGGTTAAACAAACAGGCCAAAGCATTAGCTGCAAAGCTTTCCAAACGGATGGTTACGGCTATTAAGCGGTTTTCTATGATCCGGACAGACGACAAAATTGTCGTAGCTGTATCCGGCGGTAAAGACAGTCTCACCCTTCTCTACCTCTTTACCAGAGTGCTAAAATCACTCTCTTTTCCGTTCTCCTTCAAAGCTGTCCACATCCGCCCCGATTTCGAGGGGTGCGACTATGACCCTCGGATGGAACAGCTTTTTTCTCTCTGGGAGACCGAATATGAAATCCTCGATGTGCCCGTTATGGCCAGACTCAAGCCGGGCCGGACGATGAACTGCTACTGGTGTGCAACTCAAAGAAGGATGGAACTGTTACGCTACGCGAACCGGCACGGGTATGGAACGATCGCCTTGGGACATCACTTAGAAGATATTTTAGAGACCCTCTTTATGAATATGGCGTATAAGGGAGAAATATCGACGATGATGCCTGCTATGGAGTATGAGAAGTATCCTCAACGGGTCATCCGGCCTCTCTGCATGGTAAAAGAACATAACATCGAGGCTTTTTCGCGCGCCATGGGGTTTGCGCGGCTGACACGCACCTGCATATACGGACAGACCTCGCAGCGGCTGGAAGCGCGGCAAGCATTGGAGCAGCTGGCCTCGAGAGGAGATTACATAAAAGAGAACTTGTTCGAATCGATGTGCAATGTCAGGTTCGATTATCTACCGTCTAAATAATAAAAACTCTTACAATCATCTGTTATTTGTATAAGTCGGGTCAAAACTGTTTGCTTTTTTCAAAGAGCTTGCTTTATCATGGTAGAATCGACCAATAGGGAGAATAAAAATGGAGAACAACAGAGCAGCCGATCTTTTAATAAAGAACGGCAGAGTGTATACGGGTTCAGCCGGTGCCCCGTGGGCAGATTCTATCGCGGTGAAAGACGGTACGATCCTTGCTGTTGGGAGTGCCGATGATATCCAAAGTTACGCAGATGATAAGACCGAATTGATCGATGTAGAGGGGAAGATGGTCCTCCCCGGTTTTATCGATGCACACATGCATCCTGCAAAAAGTGCGGTCATCTATTTTACACAAATAAATCTCTTCTCGGCCCATACGAAAGAATCGATGCTCGAAGAAGTAAAACGGTTTGTGAAAAATCATCCTGATCAGAAAGTTTTAAAGGGCGCCGGTTTCCAGCGCTCCGTGTTCGACGAGTTAGGACCTCGAAAAGAGTGGCTCGATGCAATCGAAAAGGAACGGCCCATCGGGATCTACTCCTCGGACGGTCATTCTCTGTGGGCTAATTCCAAGGCAATTGAGACCGCCGGTATTACCGGAAAAACTCCCCAGCCGGCAGAGGGTATGTTCAAGATCGACCCTGACACAGGTGAGCCCTCCGGTTTATTTCAGGAATTCGGTGCAATGAGGATGATAGAGCCCGTTTTCCCGGAGCCGACCAAAGAGGAATATAAAGAGGGGCTTTTGAAACTGCAGCAGTTTTTGAATGAACGGGGTCTTACAACCGTCTTTGATGCAATGGTTCCGCTCGATAAATCGCAATACGCTGAAGCGTATCAAGAACTTGCCTTAGAAGGAAAATTGACGGTTAGGTACCGCGGCGGGTGGCTCATGAAAACCGAAGAAGATGCCGACGAGCAGATACTGAAAGGGATCTCGCTGTCTCAGGAGCTCACTCATCCCCATTTCCAGGTAAATACGTTCAAGTTCTTCGCCGACCACGTTATCGAAGAAGAGACCGGTTATCTTCATGAGCCGTACGCGCACAGAGACGACGATTGGCGGGGTATCAAAGTGTGGGATGATGACGTAATGAAACGGGCGTTTACTGCAGTCGACAGGGCCGGATATCAAATTCATGTTCATCAAATCGGTGATGCCGCCGCAACGTATACCTTAGACGCACTGGAATCGGCGAGGCAGGCAAACGGAGAGCGGGATGCTCGTCCTGTTCTTGCACACATTCAGCTTCTAAAGCCGGAAGATATCGGGCGGATGCAAAAACTCGGTGTAGTCGGAGTTATCGCACCCTACTGGATGGTAGCGGATGACTATTTTTACTCACTGTATAAGCCCTACCTCGGCGAACCGCGGGTTTCTCAGATGTATCCCCTTCGCTCTCTCATTGATGGAGACGTCCCCATTGCTATTCACTGTGATTTTTCGGTAAATGAGCCCGATTTGATGTGGGCGCTGTACAGTGGAGTGACGAGAAGAATGCCTAAAAGAATCTCTGAACTCTGGTACGGGAACGATTCCTATACGGAACTACTCCCCCCGATCGAAGAGGCAGTGTCTCTTGAACAAATAATCAAAGCCGCGACAGCAGGCGGGGCATACTCTCTATTCCTGGAAAATGAGATCGGCACGATAGAACCTGGTAAAAAAGCGGATTTCGTCGTGCTAGAAAAGAACCTATTCGATCTCGATGTTGAACAAATACCCGAGGTTGCCGTTGAAATGACTTTTTTCGAGGGGAAGCAGGTCTACACCCGGTAGCTTCTGCCACGGTCCGCACGGGGAGTTACACCGTAAACGTCTCTACCTCTTTCGTCATCCGCGCAATCTCCTCAGCAATGACGGAAACTGACCGTTTGAGTTCTTCCATCGCCGTGTTTATCTGATTGACACCGGCACTGATTTCCTGCATTGCCTGCATCACCATCTGAGAGACGTCCCGGACCGAATCGGTGGTGTCCTGAATTATGTCTACTCCCTCTTTGATATCTTTGGAACCGGACTGCACATCTCCGCTGGTATTGGCCAAAGTCTGGACAGCGTTATTTATTTCATTGGTCCCGCTCGATAACTCATCCATCGTATACGAGATCTCGTTAAAAGCATTGATCGTCTCCTGAGCATTCTCTTCAACGGACGAATAAAAGGCCGAGGTTTCTTCTGAAGAAGATTTCAGTTTCTTGATCGTGTCGATGTTGTCCTGCAGATTTTTTGTTATAACGCTCGAGTTTTCAGCCGTCGAGACTGCAAGATTACGTATCTCCTCCGCTACAACTGCAAATCCTTTTCCGTGTTCTCCTGCATGTGCAGCTTCGATTGCCGCGTTCATAGAAAGCAGGTCGGTCTGAGATGATATATTGTTGATAACGTCGATCACTTCCAGCATTTCATTTGCAGTTCCGCTGATCTCTTCTATCTGCTCACTCGTTTCGTTCATTTTTTCTTTCCCGTCATTGAGAGATTGCATCAATTTCTTGGTTGACTCCAGCTTGTCATTTGCCGTTTTTGCGATACTGTTTATGGATGCACTGATCTCTTCGATCGAAGATGAGGTTTGAGATACCGCGGTAGCTTGTTCAGAAATGTTCGTATCCAAATTATCCACATTGTTTTTTATTGTGGATACTGCCGTGGTTGCTTCATCTACACTTGTGTTTAATTTAGTTATCTGGTCTGAAATAGAATTGATAGTGGCCGCGATTTCGTTGATTGAGGTTGCTGTCTCTGTTGCAGTAGTTGTCAGGGAATTGTTTTTGGTCTCAGTTTCCTGGACCGATTTCTTGATACTCGAAATAATCTGTTTCAAATCCTCCTGCATCTCATGTATCGCGCGCGCAATGCCGGTCCGTTTTCTTCTGCCGAAATCAACCTCCGCATCCAATTGGCCATTGGCAATTGACCTGGCCAGTTTCATAACGTCCGCCGGCTCTCCGCCCAATTGGCGCAGCATGTTAGAAGTGAGCAGTAAGCTCAAGACCAATCCCGCTAAGAGCGCGGCAAGGGATATACCCGACATGAGGAGAAACATGCGTTGTTCATCCTCCCGCGCCTGCTGAAGAGAGTAATCAGTGATCGCCTGGACCTCGTTTAAAAGGTTTTTCAATTCATTAGAGAGGGCCCTTTCCTCCGGGTCAATCATCTCCATGTGCATCGGTACTGTCTCTATCTTACCTGCCCGAATATCCGCTATAGTCATCTCGACATGATCAAAATAGGTATTATAATCTTCTTCCGCAGCACGAAGTGTGGTCATGAAACGTTCAAAATCGCCCTGCAAGGCAGCAGTATCGGATTGTTCAGCGATCCGTTCTGCGAGCTGGGAACTGGTTTTCAATTTTTCAGTAATTACTTTATCGAATTCCGCTACCTTGTTTTGTGCTTCCCTCACCCTTTCGGTCTCTCCGGTCAGCCCGAAACGTATTGCTCTTTCCAGCCATACGGACTGCTGTAATTGGTTGACAGTGATAGCGGAAAGCTCCTGAGACAGCGGCATTCCCCCTTTTCCGATATCTTCGAGAAGTTTGCCGAGTCTGTTTACCTGCAAAATGCTAAATCCGGATGTTGCAATTAAAAATACCAGAAGAATTACTACTAAACCTACAATTTTGGCGCGTAATTTCATTTCGCCTTCCCTTTTAATTTAATTTGTTTGACGAAAACCCTTTTTTTTTTGATTTTTATAGTAACAAAATAGGATGAAACAAATAAAAGGTCAAATAGGCAAGAGATTCTCACCAAGTTTTATTTGGGGAACGGCAACTTCCGCGTATCAGATTGAGGGTGCATGGAACAAGGACGGCAAAGCACCGTCGATTTGGGACCATTTTACTCATCAGAAAGGGGCTATTCAGGACGGTTCAACCGGCGATGTGGCGTGCGACCACTATCACAGATTTGAAGAGGATGTTGACCTGATTTCCCGCTTACAGATAGGTGCTTACCGGTTTTCGATATCATGGCCGCGAGTAATCCCCGGAGGTACGGGCCGAGTTAATCAGAAAGGAGTCGACTTTTACTCCCGTCTCATCGATTCATTACTCGAAAGGGGGATTGAGCCGTTTATTACCCTGTTTCATTGGGACCTTCCCCTTGCCCTCGAACACCGGGGCGGGTGGACGAGCAGAGAAACGATAAAGGCATTCGAAGAGTACGCGGTCAAGATGGTACGAGTATTCGGTGATCGTGTACGCCACTGGATAACATTGAACGAACCGATCAGCATTACCGGGGCCGGATACGGAGCGGGTGTTCATGCTCCGGGATATAAAAACCCGTTAAAACTGTTTCAAGCGGCACATTTTCTGCTCTTGGCACACGGAAACACTGTGCGGCACATGAAGGCTGAGGACAGCAGACTTCGAGTCGGAATTGCAAATGCTTTTTCACCGATCTATCCGCAGAAAAAGCGGGATGAACATGTTGTTGCCCGTGTCAGTGCTTTTCTCAATAAGCTTTTTATGGACCCGATTCTCAAAGGCCGATATCCCAAGGAAATTCTGCCTTTTATAAAACTGCTCAACAGAAAGATCCGTCCGAACGATTTCGACAAGATTGCAACGCCGGTCGATTTTATCGGGGTGAATCACTATTCCCGATACATAGCACGAAGAACACTTCTTCCGTTTATCGGTTTTCGGTTTCTCAAACCGGTCTATGAAAACGTGGTATTTACCGATATCGACTGGGAGATTTATCCGCCTGGATTCTATCGTATTCTCACCTGGCTGAAAGAAGAATACGATAATCCTCCTATTTTTATTACAGAAAACGGAGCGGCATTCAATGAACCTGTAGAACATGGAAAAATAAACGACATAAGGAGAATTCAGTATCTTCAATCGTATATCAGTTATATGCATAAAGCCTTACAGGAAGGTTCAGATATTCGAGGCTATTTTTTATGGAGCCTTTTGGATAATTTTGAATGGCAGTACGGATATACGAAGCGGTTCGGTATAGTGCATGTAGATTATGATACTCAGGAGAGAATTATTAAAGAAAGCGGGTGGTGGTATGCAAACCTCTGTTCCGGCAACGTGCTTTAGCGCATTATTTGTTCGAGCAGTCCGGTCAGTGAATCTCCGAGCCGCACCAGTTTTTTCTGTAACCGTTTTGTGTTTGCTTCAGTTCTTTTCAACTGCCGATTCAATTTTTCGTCTATTTTATTGATTTTTTTCTCGAGTTTAATGAAAGCTTTTTTTGCCTGATTATTCTCTTCGAAATTACCAAATTGATACTCTATGCTATCGTCGGTAATCTCTCCGTTAAAACTCCTGTATAACTCTATTTGAATGGACTTCCCGATATACGGCAACCGTCCCTCTTTTACGAATCTGCGAACACTGACTTTGATATATGTTGAACGGAGAACACTCAGCTCCGTAAACTCGGTTGCTCTTTTTACGAGATCGTGGTCCTCTGCTACCTGAATTGTCTCATTGAATCCGCCGATTTTCTCGAATATGCTTCGTCGAATGAGAATGCAGTATCCGGGAATGCGGGGGTTCGAATCCTTGTACAGCTTTATAAAAATATTGGCAAATTTATGCATGATCTTGTCGATCGTAAGTGAGGAGAGAGGGTACGCTTCGGCAGTAGCGAGGTCTATCGAACGTTTTTCTATTTCCTCCGTTGCCGTTTCTATAAAATTATCCGGTATCTGAATATCAGCATCGATAAAAAATATAAAATCTCCTTTCGCGTGTGCTGCTCCTCTGTTTCTCCCTACCGCGGGCATCCCCCCCTCAACCACTTTTGCTCCATAGGAACGGGCTATCTCGCGTGTAGAGTCTGTAGAGCCTGCGTCGGCAACTATAACTTCAAAATTCTGTTTTGTCTGCCGTGATAAACATTCGAGGAGCTTCGGCAGATACTGAGCTTCGTTGAGTGCGGGAATGACGATACTTATATCCATGTACATGAATGTACTATCGCGGGATAAAAAAAACAAATTTTTACATTGAGTTGGGGGCGCTATTCTATTATTTTAATATGAGATGAATTTACCTCTTGCTGCTATCCTACTATCATTTCTTGGATATTCGATTTTAAATATTGCTCAAGCCTTCCAAAAAATCGGTCTGTCGAAAAAAAATGACCGGCCGGTTGCAGGATGGTCAATCTGGGCTGTAGCTACTTTTGCGACCTCTATTTCATTTTTAATCGTATACGTTGCGATTTCTTTCGGTTCGGTTGCAATTGTCGGGGCCATGTCGGGGTCCGGTTTGGCCTCCCTTGCTCTGTTTTCCCGCTTTGCAATGAAGGAGAAGATACTCAAGCAGGAAATTATCGGTATAGCGGTCATTGTCGCGGCATCGGGAATGATAGGCGTGTTCAGCAAAAAATACATAGAACCCTCAATTTATCGTCCCGGGCTCTACTTATTCTTGGGAGTAGGTCTGTTTATCTATATCTTTGCCGGTTTTCTTCTTCGAAAACGAGGCAGGCTCGGCTTCGTAATCGGCGGGCTGTCCGGATTCTTAGGGGGATCTTCTTCTGTCTTTCAAAAGGTTACTACGACCGAAGCCGGGGGAGCGTTTTTTTCCGAACTCGGTTTTATAAGAGGCTTTATCGATGCTCTGGGAAATCCGTTTACGGTTGTGTGGGTTTTATTATCCGTTATTTCGATGATTGTGCTGCAGTTTTCGTATAAATGGGGAAAAGCGATAACCATCATCCCTTCGTTTACAGTCAGTTTTATCATAGCTCCTGTAGTAGGAGGATTGGTAGTGTTTTCAGAAACACTCCATCCGATACAATGGGCGGGAATCGGTGTAATGATTGTCGGCAGTGTCCTCTTAACAGCTAGAACATCTCGTCAAAAGCAAGTGCGACAAAAATAACATACTCGATCGGTTTCTCTTCACTTACACTCTTGAAATTAATACCGAAATCGAATCTTCCTCCCTTCCCGGGCCCGCCTACCTGCTCGAGGTAGAGACGGATGCCGATTCCCGCAGTTATCGGCGTCTCGAGAATATCGACCGTCTCATCAACCGAAAAATAGTTGCCGATATCGGTAAAAAACACCCAGTAGAGGTCATTATCTACAATGAGATGAAAGGATGTCACGTACAAACGAAGATCGATATTCATGTGAATACCGTAATTTCCCCTCAGCTGACCGGGCTTAATGCCGCGGACATCGAGTGAAGTCAGCTGTATTTCTCGAAACGGATTTATCTGACCCTGTAAAGAATATGCAAGCGTACTTCTGCCGAAAATGCGAAAGTATTTTGCATGCTGCAGTTGCAGTCCGGGCATCTGATCGAAAACAGAATACAGCGCCATCACTTCATTCTGATCGCCCCACACTGTTCCTGTATCCCGGTTTAGCAATCCGTGCTGCAGTCCCGCATTAAGAATAACATAATCTTCATTCTCTTCTTCTCTATCGATTTCATTTTTTATGATGAACGTTTCTCCAAGCGCAAACTCGTATCCGATAAACGGCGCTAATTCAGTATTACCGATTGGAAACCTTTTTCGTAAGCGGAGAGAGTTTTCGAACCGTCTAATATCAGCTTGATAGGCCAGCGTATCATCTTTATAGACAAGGTCGCTGTAGTCCCGGTATCCGATTTCTACGTCCGCTGCAAAATAACTGCCGAACATCCTCGGATAATGCCACATAAGAAATAAAGATTTCAGGTACGGATTGTACAGTCCTTTTAGATGAAGAGACTGGCCAAGACCGAATACATTGAAATCCTGAATGTTAAAACCGATAATATGACCTATTTTATTATCAACGTAATAGAGAGGAAGCGGGAAAAACGTCCATCTATCTTTTATCTGAATAACTACTGTTGCTGCACAGGGCGGTTTTTCGCAGTCTCCTGTTTCTATTTCGATATCCACTTCAGAGAAAATGCCGAGATTCTTTAAACGCTGTTTCGTCACTCCGGCCCGCTCTTCTAATTCCGGCAGGGTATAGCATTTTCCCTCTTCAAAACGGCACTCTTGAAGAATAACGAAATCTTTTGAGCGTTTATTACCTTTGACTTTGATGGAGGTGATGCAGTATTGTTCATCTGGGAAGATGCAGTGTGCGAAAAAAATAAGAAGAAAAACCAGAAAAAAGAGAGTGTTCGTTTTGCCCATGCTGCGGGTATCATAACGGTTGCGGCTTTTCTCGCCAATAGAAGGCTGTTTTTTTTGCTCGGTTGCGCACTTGCAGGGCTGTTTCTCTTTGTTAACTGCGAACTGCAGATCAAACCGTGTGATTTTACCGGAACAATCGAGCCGGCCCAACCTCACGGTATTGTAACCAGCGGTATCGGTTTGTCCTGGAGCTTTTTCAACCATCGTATCAACCAGTGGTCGATACGGCCGGACTGGCGAGGGAATGATTATAATGATAATGAATACGCCTTAGCGGTTTCTTTCGTTGGCGGGCCGTGGTCAACGGGCACCTATTTTGAAGATATTCCCAACGCGGAATACAGTTTTTTTTATGTAGAGGGGGGAAGCAACTGCTGGCTCGCCCAGGCCGCAGTTCCTCTGACCATAGAAAACGGGGAATCGAAAGCGGAAAAAGAAGTAGAAATCTTACTGGAGGATTTGGATCTGGAATCGTTTCCGAACCATGCTGTTTTTCTGCAGGGCTTATCTTTAGATACCGATGTCTCCCAATCCTCACAATACCCTTCAGATTATGACCCGAAAGACGGGTATACCTCCCGGGGCATAGGCAGTGGGGTAGATGATGTTACTACCAGTCCGGAGAAGATCCGTTTTTCTACATGGGTGAGAATGGAATCAGGACCTGCCGACCGTGATAACATGAACCGTGCTATAAAACACGCCCGAATCGAGGCAACCGTATATCTTCTTATCGCCGGATATACGGAAGGGGCGGTTACGTACAAAGAACATGATTACTTTCTCTCCTACGATCCCCCTTCCCCTCTCTTTCAGCCGGTATATGATCGTGCGGACTCTGATACCCGTCAATTTTCGATTACAGGTGAAAAAGGATATGAGACCGCTTTTTTAGCTCTTAGAAGTTTTAATTTTAAACTATTTGGGTCTGTCGAAAATGGTGATTATATGCGGGAGATCTCTGTTCAATCCACCCTCCTCGATTATGAAAAAAAAACGGGAAAAGCGGAAATCGATCTCGACGGATATGCTTCTAATGCATCCACGTTTACCTTCGAAACGATGGAAAACGATTTTGAGGCAACGGTAGCGCTCGTACAGCTCGGCTCAGGAAATGCTTATCCCGGTTATTTCAAACATGAGTTTCAGGCAGGCAGTGAAGTGTTTTCACTTGTCCCGTAGCAGGAAGGAAGATTTCCATTAGTCGGTTTCCGGTTTTTTCCGGTACTGTTTGAGCCGGCTTCTGTTCTTTTTCCGAGCAAGCCTCCTTTCCTTCGCGGCCTTCCCCGGCTTTGTGGGTCTCCGTTTTTTATCCTGTCTTACTCCATCGAGAATCAAGTGCAGGGCCCGTTCTTCCGCCCTTCTGCGGTTTTTGGATTGGGACCGTTCTTCAGATGCCTGAATGACTAATTCTCCCTCATTATTTATTTTATTGCCGAGTCTGTTACGAAGCAGGTCCAATTCTGCCCCAGTTATTTCCGGGATTTTATCTACAGGCAGTTTGAGGGTGACCTTAGTACTGACCTTGTTTATGTGCTGACCGCCCGGCCCTCCCGAGCGAGAAAAAATTTCCTCGCCTTGCGTGCGGATCCAGGTTTTAAGCTTAACTCTGTCCATCCCCCCATGTTCACAAATCAGTTGGATCTATGCAAGGCCGGTTTTGCCTCTGCAATTTCGACCGGCATTAAAATTTGACTTAAGGTACGGCAATGCGTAGCTTTTATAAAGGAAGGGGATATTATGAATTTCGATTTCTTAAAAAAGCTTATAAAACCTGCAGATACAAAAATTGCCATGATCGTCTTGGACGGATTAGGCGGCCTACCCGAAGAACCCGGAGGACAAACCGAGCTCGAAGCGGCACACACACCCAATCTTGATGTCTTAGCGAAAGAGGGTATGTCCGGTCTACATCTGCCGGTCGGTCCGGGGATCATGCCCGGAAGCGGCCCGGCACATCTTGCTTTATTCGGCTACGATCCTGTAATCCATGATGTCGGGAGAGGGGTCCTTTCGGCACTCGGAGTGGAGTTCGATCTTGCTAAGAGTGATGTTGCCGCACGCGGGAACTTCTGTACAATCGACAGTGACGGGACTATTACCGACAGGCGGGCGGGGAGAATAAGTACGGAGAAAAATGAAGAGCTGTGCAAGCTGCTCCGTGAGATAAAACTGCCGGGTGTAGAGCTATTCATCGAGACGGTAAAAGAACACCGTTTTCTTTTCGTTATACGGGGGAAAAGCTTAAGCGGAAGTCTCGCTGATACGGACCCTCACGAAGTAGGAAAAAAACCGCGTGCTGCCCGGCCGATTTCATCATCGTCTGAGAGCAAAGAGGCAGAAAAAACAGCAGACATTATCAATCAATTCATAGAAAAAGCAAACAAAAAACTTGCAGACCGGCACCCTGCAAACAGTCTTCTGCTGCGAGGATTTGCCAAGGCCCCGGACTGGCCGTCAATGAGCGAGGTATACGGCCTCAGCCCTGCGGCAATAGCCGCCTATCCCATGTATCGGGGTGTGGCAAAATTGATCGGAATGACGACACTCGAAGCTCCTGATAATGTCGAGAAAGAGTTCGATGTTCTCGAGAAACATTGGGATTCGTACGATTTCTTTTATCTACACGCTAAGCATGTGGACAGCTCAGGAGAAGACGGCAATTCACAAGAGAAGCGGGCCTACATCGAGGAAGTCGATGAGCAGATACCACGGCTTCGAGCATTAGCACCTGATGTTGTCATCGTCACAGGGGACCACTCCACGCCGACATTGATGAAGTCGCACAGCTGGCATCCGGTCCCGGTCATCATGCACGGTGATTTGGTAAGACCGGATAACGTCGAGCAATTCGGTGAGCGTAATTGTATAACGGGAGGGTTAGGCCCCCGCTTCCCCGCTGTGGACATAATGCCCTTAGCATTAGCCCATGCTGGCCGAATAGATAAATTCGGCGCATAGCCGGACGGTATGTTAAACAGATGTTTTTTATTGCAGGAATACAGCCGCGTAAAGTAATCGCGGACATTCGCCTTCTCAACTGTCCCCGATGCAAGAAGAACAGCGCGCAGATCAAACGGGTCGACAGCTATTTTTCCCTTTTTTTTCTGCCCCTCTTTCCTGTAAAAAGAGGATCGCAGTTTATCGAATGCAACCAATGCGGATACCGTGAATCCATGGTAATAAAACCTCAGGCATCAGATACGCCGGAGCGGGAATTATTTAAATCACCTTTCGAGTCGGGAGACGAAAACACTGCGCCTGCAACCTGTCCCCACTGCGGTGCTGAAATCGGGCCGGATTACAATTACTGCCCCTACTGCGGTGAGAAATTATTTTCTTAAATTATTGCGATGAAATCTTCTTTTCATATTCCGGGAAATAGTTACTGATTACCTTTAGATTGAAAGAAGAGAGGATCGATTCTTTTGATTCGCGGGCGAGTAGAAATTCGAATGATTTTTTAACGAGATCTTCTTTTGAGTATTGTTTGCAGGTCAGCTTTTCATAGTAATCATCATCGACGGTCACCGTATGCGACGATTGTGAGCCGCCCTCCTTCACCGTTACCGTATAGGTATCTTTGTCTTTTTTTTCTACATTTATCATTTTTGTCCCCCATTCGATTTCTATCTCTAAAATACTATTCTTTTTCTGATTTGTGTAATTGTTCCATTGCTTTTTTTTTAATCTTTTAGAATTGGTAACTTGGTTGATTTCTATAAATCGTTGAGGCAAGTTCGGGTAAGAGTTTTATTTCATTTCTTATCGTTATATGTGCTCCCAAGTTAAGGGCCAGGTGATAGAGCGGATTATCAAGATGATAAGGAAGACGCTTTAAGACCGCGGAGATTTTCGTAAACTCCCTTTTTGCCCATAACCGCCCTTCCTGCAGCTCCCGAGCGGTCATGTTTTTCGGCTTAAATACTGCCGTACTGTGGTCGTAATATCGCCAGTCAGTTGTTAACAGACGGCCCTCTTTCTTGAACGTATTATATATCTCTGTACCCGGGTAAGGGGTAAGAATGTTTAAGGAAGCTGAACTGATATTGTTCCTGTTTAAAAAATCGAGGGTCTCTTTGAATACATCTTTCGTATCATCATCAAAACCGAAAATAAGCGAGGGATGAAAATATATACCATACCCTTTAAATCTCTTTATCGCCTCTTCTACTTTATCTATCTCTTTAAGTGACTTTCTAAGCCGTTTGAGGTGTGATTTAGAAACGGTTTCCAGACCGAAAAAGAGACCTTTGCATCCGCTCTTCACTGCAAGTTTTATGAGTTCCGCATTATTTATAAAAGATATTGATGCCTGTCCGATCCACTTTATGCCTAACGGCTGAATAGCGGTAAAGAGTTCTTTTGCGTAGCGGGGATCACCGATGATATTGTCATCGAGGAAAATGAAAAACCTTCGTTCAGAATCAGCAATGTCCCTTACAACATGTTCTACAGGAATATGACGGATCTTTTTTCCGTATATATCACAGACACAGCAAAACTCGCAATTATAAGGACAGCCGCGGGTTGTAATTACCGGATTGAGATTAAACCGTGCCCGTTTCTCTCCATTCCGCTGTTTGATACGAACATATGTATCGAGAGATGGAGAATCCTGGTGGTAGAAGGATTTCAATCTGCCTCGTTCGCAATCTTCGAGCAGGTCCTGCCAAACACCTTCCGCTTCTCCGACGACTACTGAATCAGCAAATTGTATTGCTTCTTGCGGAAGAATCGAGGGATGTATACCGCCTAGTACTACTTTTTTGCCTCGTTTTTTAAACTCTTCGGCAAAATAATAGGCACGGGGGGCATTAGCCGTCATACAACTGATACCGACGAGATCACATTCTGTATCTAAAGAAACATCATCAAACTCTTCTTCGACAATTGTAACGTCATGCTCATCCGGGGTAAGACCTGCTATGAGCAGCAGTGCCATTTCCGGGATTCGTACACCTCGCGGTTTTTTAATACCTTCATTTTTTAGGGGGGAAATAAGGAGGATTTTTAAACCCATGTAAAACTTTCCATATGTCTGTGATAGTATAGGAAAACTAATAAAAGTACAACACGCACGGACTCGCATCATTTTCAAGCTCTTTTGGGATAGTATCATCAAGACTGAAATGCACTAAGTTGCCTTTTATGATATAAAATACTGTATGAGTGGTGAAAAACGAGAAAACATAAAACCTGGTATGAAGGTCGCCGTCATCCTGAAGCGGGACCAGAGAAGCGGACATCTTACAGAGGGCATCGTCCAAGAGTTATTGACAAAATCACAGTTTCATCCCCACGGCATTAAGGTCCGTCTCACTGACGGCCAAGTCGGCCGGGTCCAAAAAGTGCTGGAGTAATTGGAAACTACATTACTGCTTCTGCCCGGAAGCTGCACTTGCCTGTAAAACTCTCTTTGTTAATGATGTGAACAGATGTCGGGCTCAAGAAGATTTGAACTGTTGTCTTCTTGGTCCCGATTGCCTACCCCCTGTTCCGCTGATTCCCGCCCACTTCCCGTGCCGTGTAAAGAGTTGTGTAAAGAGTAGAGCCTACATTCCAAGGTCTTTCTTAAGGTCATGATCGACCCATTTCTTATTTGTTCTTTTAATTTCAACTGCTTCCTGATAATCAAGAACGTCAGCAACGGGTTTATTGTCCTCTTTAATAATTTGCTTTTTAATCATACTAATTTTCCGTTTTCTTATAGGCTTGACCTTCGATTTTGTTAAAGAGTCGCTTGACTACATTAGGATCACCTGATTAATTGTATCTTGGATTCGTCCGATAATCCGGTTTCTCGATTACTCCAGGAACTTCTTAAAGTCCACTTCCAGGACGTCCCCCAGCTTCTTGGCCATGCTTAACCCGATAGCCCGGCGGTCGTTTTCCATGGCGGAGATATTCGGATACTTTGTGCCTACTGCTTTAGCTAATTCAACGATACTAATACCGGTACGTTCGCGGTAAGCCTTCAGGAGTTTACCCGGTGTCTTTTTCGTTTTTATCTCCCGGGCGAGGTCTGTTTTCCGCCATTCCTCGCTGGAATCGTCCTCCGTGTAAATTTCTGCATCCGGGTATCGTTCTCTTATAAGTGAGGCGACAAACTCCTCCCCCTCCCCGCAGATTGTCAAGTTAATATGGTGCGTTCTCTCGTGAACCTGCATAATATACCTCTATCTCGATTGAATCTTTTTCGTGGTACCAACAAGCTACCCATGAATGCTTTAGGTGGCAGTGGTACTTATTCTTTCCCAACGATGAGAAGTTCGGCCATTGTTTCTGAATTGGACCTTTTTCTTCCAGGTCTTCGGTCAATTCGTCGAAAAGAATCTGTACCGTTTCCGGCACTTTAGCAATTCTTTTCTTCACCGATTTTCTCACCGATACGATGTACATATCACAATGTATCGTTTTTGATACATTGTGTCAAGATTTTTATTCGTTACAGATATGCTCAGTATCAATAATTTTAATCATTTCTTTATAAGAAAATATTTCGGGTATTTCCAC